>CAYNNX010000085.1:1824-21387 GCA_964398515.1 uncultured Streptantibioticus sp.
CAGCGGATGCTGCTCGTCGTCTCAGTCGATGTGGCCTGCGTTACGAGAGTGTCGCGCTGATCGCCTTGGCCGCGGTTTACGCCGTTGTCCATTGCTGCGGGGTACCGCAAGCAGTAGGTAGGGGGCTTGCGCCGGCTACTCGGGGCACCGGGTACGGACGAGTTCAGTTGCCGTGCGGGCGACCTGGTCGAAGGGCTCGATGGTGCCGGCGGCTCGACATAGTACGTGGGCGCCTTGGAGCAGGGTGATCAGGGTCGTGGCCAGGTCGGTGGCGTCGCCGGGTGGGAGACCGCTGGTGGTGAGTCGCTCGGCTAGCTGGTCGACCCAGGAGGCGAAAGCGGTCGCTGCGATCTGCCTCAGTGTGTCGTCGTCTCCGTCCGTGCCAACGGTGACGGCCGCGACGGCGCAGCCGCCGCCGCAGGCCGACTCTTGTACGACGGGCCGCACGGCCGCAAGGAAGGCTTCGACGGCGCGCTGAGGGCTCTCGGCTGGCAGTTCGGCGAGGTGGGCGCGGACGTCGTGTCCGTAGCGTGTGGCTGCCTCGGCGACGAGTTGGGCCTTGCCGCCAGGGAAGTGATGGTAGATCGCACCGCGCGCGGCGCCGCTGTCACGCAGGACCTCGGTGAACGACATCCCGGCGACGCCGCGATGCCGCAGCGCCTCTACTGTCGCCTCGATCATCCGGGTACGCGTGTCGCTCGACATGGACACCTCCCATCTTGACTAGTACGGGCATCCTACTGCAGGCTGGATCCACGACTAGTACGTACGTACTAGCTACTAGCTGGAAGGATTCCCATGCCGATCACCGTCACCGCCCCGAGCGGCGTACTCACCACTGCTGGAGAGCGCGAGATCCTGCCGCGGTTGACCGCAGCGCTGATCGAGGCCAGCGGGCTAACCGGCAACAGCTTCTTCGCCGCGATCGTCGGTGGCACCGTGCACGTCCTGGCGCCCCAGCACGTCTACGCCGGCGGGGTGAACCGCCCCGTCGTCATGGTCGAACTGAAGCTGCCCAACATCGGCCTGAACACGATGGAAGCCCGCGCGGCGTTCATCCGTGCCGCCACCGACGTCGTCGACTCACTGACGGTCGCAGGACACGACCGGGAAAACACCTGGGTCAACATCCTCAACGCTCCCGACGGAGGCTGGGGCATCGGCGGCTGCGCCTATAGCGGCGACGACCTCATCACCGCGGTCACCTCCGCTGCAGGGGCCGGCAGCGTGCGCTGACCTCGTGGCCGGTAGCTGCGACACGGTCCAGCTACCGGCCCTGCCCGGCCCAAGCCCGGTCCCCGGCAGCACCGCTTGCACCCTGCAGCCGACGCAGCTGCGGCAACCGTCCTACTCGCCGACGCGGGCACCGGCACCAGCACGCGGAGCCGAGACAGCGAATGAAACGGACCAGACCATCTGAGATTTGGGCCAGGTCGCTCAAGACAGGACATGGTAGCCGGGGCCCGACGGGCTGGTGTTCGTCGGAGAGAAGGGGGCAGCACCGCGGTACCACCTTCGGCCGGAAGTGGCGCAAGGCCCGCGACAAGGTCGGGCTGCCCAAGCACTTCCGCTCCTACGACCTGCGGCACACCGGTAACACCCTCGCGGCCGATACCGGCGCCAAGCTGAAGGACTACATGATCCGGGGGCCGACCAGTCGTCCGAGAAGGCGCAGCTGATCTATCAGCACTCCGCCAAGGAGCACCAGCGCAAGCCGGCCGCCGACATCGACGCCGACGTACGCCGCCAGCAGGCAAGGCCGCAGAGAAGAACGGCGAGGGCGCGACCGTCCACCCTCCTGCCGCGTCCACGCGACGGCGAAGGACTGGCCAGGCGGAGATGTGATCCACCCACTGAGCGCTGGACCGGTACGTAGTAGACGAAGCAAACCAGCGCCCACACCTGGAGCCGGGATACCGAGGAAGATCGGTTACCGGACATTCTCAGAACGGCCGGTCTGCTTCGGCACTACTCGCGGTCACGAGCCCTCTTCTCGTGCTCCCTCACGACGCCGGTCACCCATGGACGTCACCGATCGATGGCCTTGCCGTGATCACAGAACGAAAGCCTCCTGCTCGGGACCATCCCAGATGCGGGACGGGTCGTCTCGGGACACGGTGGGAGGAGCCAGAGGAAGGGGCGGGACGCTGTCCGGCCCGAGTTTCGGAGGCTTGCCAGGATCCGGCCAGCTCAAGGGGCGCGTAATGACTACAACGTTGCAGGAATTGGTGCCCGCGATAGAAGAGGTCCGCGAAGTACAGACGGCGATTGCTAACAAATTCACCACGCACGCGGCGGTGACGCCGTCGGGGCAGTACCACGACACCCTGGAGCGGCGCATCGTCGACGCCCGGGATCATATCCGCCGTATCGACGAGCGCCTCAGCGCGTTGCAGCGCCGTGGAACGGTGGCCGCCAGTCTCGGCGGTGTCTGGCACCTGACCACTGCCGCTGTCCGGGTGCCGCTCGATGTGGCGGCGGGTTTCCTTGGTGTGGCGCTGCGCGGCACCGTCACGAAGCACAAGCTGCTGAAGAACGCGCGTGAGGAATACGCGATCACGGCCTTTGCGGTGGCCACTGAGCGGGCCATGGAACACATCGCGCACGATGCTGGGGATGTCGCGAGCTCGGAGTTGCTGCGCTCCATCCGCCGCGACGACGAAGACCTGCTCACCGAGCTCGGCGACGGCATCGACCGGCAAGCCGAGGCACTTGCGGCCGCTACGTAACGGGTCCGGATCCGTCCTTGGCGGCGTGAACAGGCATGGAGGACGGCCGCGGAATACGGGTCGGCGGGCCACTAGATCATCAGGTGCTGCCGCAGCTGCTCCGGGACGATCTTGCAGTGGTGGACGCACACAAGCACGCACACGCGGGTCGGGTCACGATCTTGAACAAGGTTGCGCCCCTCCCGCGCCCTCGCCGCTCGTCCTGGCCACCGTCCTGACCGGCTGCTACCGAGCGAGCGGGCGCCTGAACCTGCACTCCGGCCCGACAATGGAGGCTCAGCTGGCCGGGGAGCATGGCTTTGTATGCCGGGAGATCGCGTGACGGTCGACCCGAATACGGGTAGCCCCTGACCCAGGTTCGTCGTGGTGTTCGTCAAGCCATCGGCTGGTCAGTTCATCGGCACCCTGGATGAGCTGCGCGGTCTGCCGGAAGTCGATGGGAAGGACTTTGGCCGGACACGCGGACGGCAAAATATGCAGCTGCACCCAGGAGCGCGCCTTGGCGATCGAGGCGGTCATACGTTGCTTCTCAAGCAGGTTGTATGCATGAATCGCCATGGCCAGCACGGTGGACGGTGGGGCTGGCAGATGGCAGGTCAATCCGGGAGCCAAGACGTAGACCTCCTCCGCTCCCAGCTTGATGGCGTGGTCGAGGGAGGTTCCGTTGGCCACCGCCCCGTCGATCAGATGCAATCCGTCGATCTCCACCGGAGGGTAGAACCCCGGGATGGCGGTGCTGGCCAACAGCGCCGGTACCGCCGGGCCACGGGCTAGGAGCACGCCCCGCCCGTCGCGCACATCCGCCGTAAGTATCTTCAGGTCCAGCTGCGCGTCCTCAATGCGCTCCAGCGGCAGGAGATCGCGGAGGAAGTGCTCGAAGCGGCGGTTGCTGAACACGTGGTTGCCTCTGCCGACCGATGCCTGAGCGATGAGGGCCGGATTGATAGGGAAGATGTAGTTGTGGCCGCCAAGGGCCCGCAGCACGCCCTCTATCGGCCGAAGGCGGAGGCTATCGAGCAGCCCCTGCACCAGCTGTGAGGACTCAAGCGGGTACACATCGTGATCCCCGACTCGTCGCCACAGCCCGGCAAGCGCCTCAAGCCCCTGTGTATCCGGCCGGGCGGCGTAGTAGGCCGCGTTCAAGGACCCAACGGAGGCCCCCACCACGAGATCAGGGCGGATGCCGTGCGCCGTCAGAGCCTGCAGCATGCCCACCTGGGCCGCTCCCAGGCTTCCGCCTCCCGACAAAACAAATGCCGTGGTCATGACCGTCTCCGAGACCTACCCCCATCAAGTCCAGCCTGCCACGACCGCCACGACAACGTTCCAGCGCTTGGATGCCACAGATTCCCTCAGGAGCGTGATCCGCCCCGGAACCTGGCCCATGGTGGCACGGCCAGCCGGCCATGCAAGACAAGGCTCGGCAAGTCGCACATGGCGTTGGTGCCCCGACGGCGGGGCGGGACGGCGCGACGTCCGGCGCCGGCGAACTCACCGGTGTTGGTCGATCCGACGCTGACCCGGTCGCAGCGTTACCAGGGGATTGCCGAGGCGTTGGACTGACCGCGTACGAGCAGTTGAACTGTGGCTGTCACGTCCACGTAGAGGTGGCCTCGGACGAGGAGGGCGTGGGGGTCATCGACCGGATCCGGCCCTGGCTGGCGCCGCTGATCGCGCTGAGTGGGAACTCGCCGTTTTGGCGCGGGCGTGACACCGGCTACGTCGGCTACCGGTACCAGGCGTGGAGGCGCTGGCCGACCGCCGGTCCGACCGAGGTGTTCGGCTCCAGCAAGGCCTATCGCGCGTTCCTGGAAGCATTGCTGGCCACGGGCACACTCCTGGACGTGGGCATGATCTACTTTGATGCCCGCTTGTCCCATCACTGCCCGACAGTGGAGATCCGGGTCGCCGATGTCTGCCTGGAGGCAGACGACACCGTGCTGCTGGCCGCACTGGTGCGCGGGCTGGTGGAGACCGCCGCGCGGGAATGGCGCACCGGCTTTCCGCCGGACCCTGTATCCGCTCGCTCCGCCGCGGCAGCGGCGCGGAATTCCAGCGAGCCGCCTACGCCTCGCGCAGCTCACCGGCCGACGTGGTGCGGGCTGCAGTGGCGCGCACTACGCCACAGTGAGCTTGGCGCCTCCGGTCGGCGTTCGTCGCGCGGGCCGGGCGAGGTTGTCAGCGTCTGGGAGATCTGCTCGGAGCCGGCCTGGGGCGGCTCTGCTCGGGCCGACCCGCAAATGCTCACCGGATCGGCGGCCGGGCGGGGGCTGGTCTCCGGGTTCGATCGGCAGCCGCTGGTGTCGACGGTGATCACCGGGTGCTGTGGGGTCGTGAACGCCTCTCGCGGACACGCTTGGGGTGACCTCGGCCCGCTCGCCTTTGCCGCGCGAGGAGATCGGCCGGGATCAACGGGCCGAGGTCGCTTGGTGGCGCGACGGGGCACCCATGGATGCGGCTGTGCCCGAGGAATCCACCGCCTCGCCGTTCCAGCGTCGCATCGCCTGTGACGCACTCGCGTAGAGACACGCACGGAGACCATCTGGTCAGTGGGGTGGGTGGCTGTCTGACGAGCACTGGCGGATGGGCCATGCAAGCTGCCGGCGCCGGTGATGACATGCCTGTGGGCCTGGGTCCCAGTCGGGACGTGTACGTTGCCGGGGGACAGGGTCGTCCGGGGCGCGTCACCCGCGTGCCCGCTCTGGCTGCTGTCGCAGTGGTGCGGGGTGCGGATGCCGGTCCAGGCGCCGCACGGGGGTCGGGCACTTGGCCTTCGCGGTCGTCATGGCCTCGGCGACCGTCGCGCTGCTCTGGCTCGGCCAGCGCGTCGCCTTCCACGCTCTCGGCCTGCCGACCATCAAGGCCGACTGAACCGCGGCCCCGCACCCGGCTCGCAGACGCGGCGCCGTCACAAGCCCGCACCGGGCACCCCGGTGTGGGCTTCGCCGTAGGTGAGGGGCAATGAGCCACGTCGGCGAAGACTGGTCCCCGTTACGCCGCCAGCGTGGAAACGGCCGGAACCTGACCGCCCGCCCGTGGCTACGCGGACCGAGGGCGTGCGGTGCCTGGTCGCAGACGAGGGGTTGGCAGCCCCTCGGCATCGATGCCGACCACCCTCGGTTCAGTCTCCCGGCCTGATCCGGCCTCGCCAGGCTCCCGTCTCGCCACCGCGGCTCTCGATGTACTCCTTGAAGCGCCGTATGTCGCCCTTGACGCGCCGGTCGATGGTGCCGGTCAGGTCGGCGGCCTTTTCCACCGCTCCGCTGGGCTCGACATCCATCACCAACTCCACGCGCGTGTGCGCGTCGTCCAATCGCTGGAACCTCACCATTCCCTTCTGCTGGGTGTCGCCGCCGACGGTCCGCCAGGCGATCCGCTCGTCGGGGAGCTGGTCGACGATTTCGGTGTCGAATTCCCGCTGCACGCCACCGATCTTGGTCGTCCAGTGATTGTGGCGCTCGTCGACCTGCCGGACCTCCTCGACGCCCTCCATGAAGTTCGGAAACTCCTCGAACTGCGTCCACTGGTTGTAGGCGGTGTGGACAGGCACGTCGACCTCTACCGACTCTTTCACTGTGGTCATCAGGCACTCCACCTTTCTCGTCACGGCAGCGCGGCGGCACGGCCCCCGCACTCGACACACTCATGCGGGTACCCCTTCGCACTCGTTTACGCGCGAGGGCGGCAGGTGCGGACCGCCGACCGTAGGGCTGGCAGCCGACTGCGGCGGCCGGGCTGCAGCGGGCCGTACCGCTCCGGGACGTCCCGCCACGGCGTGCCCGTCCGGGTCCGCCACCGTATGCCGTCGATCAGCTGCCGCGGGAGACTTCGTCATTGACAGCTTCGGTTAATGAGATTAGCTAACGAAGTTAGCAATGCCTGGAAGATGTCATGACCGAGTACCTTGGGGTCGACGGAGGCACGATCGCTTACGAGGTGGCGGGGTCCGGCCCGCTGATCGTCCTCGCGCACGGTATGGGCGACAGCCGCGCACCGCGTACCGTGCTGTGATCCCACCGCTGGTGACGGCGGGCTATCGCGTCGCCTCGGTCGATCTGCGCGGCTGCGGCGAGTCCAGCGTCGGCTGGCCGGCCTGGAGCCGCACCGCCATCGCCGGCGACCTGCTCGCCGTGATCCGCCACCTGGGCGGCCCAGCCGTGCTCGTCGGCCACTCGATCTCCGGCGGCGCCGCCACCATCGCCGCGGCCCGGGAGTCCTCGCTGATCACCGCGGTTGTCGAGTTGGCGCCGTTTACCCGCAAGCAGTCGATCCGCCTCGGCGACCTGCGGGTGAAGCGCTTCCGGCGAGGCATGCTGCGGCTGCTCGGCACGGGCGCGTTCGGCAGCGTGCCACTCTGGCGCTCGTACCTCGCCGTGGCCTACCCCGGCGTGAAGCCGGCCGACTGGGCCGAGCGGCTCGGCCGCATCGACTCCCTGCTGCGTGAGCCGGGCCGGATGAAGGCAATGCAGGGCATGGGCCGCAGCGCCCTGACCGACGCCGGCGCGCAGCTCGGCAACGTCCGCTGCCCCGTCCTGGTCGTGATAGGCACGCTCTACCACCAGGATTCGCATTGAAGGTGACGGTTTTTTCCGGGTCAGGACCGACGGCTGACTCCGTAGCCGAGAGCTGGCACCAGGCGCGAATTACCTGTCACGGGCGTCCCCAGTCCAGCTGGGTGGACACCCTGCCAGTTGAGTGTTCCCTTCAACGCCGCACTGCTGCCCATCATCGAGGTCAAGCAACAACGCGCAGGTCGGGCCCGATGTCAGTGGTGCCTGTCAGACTCGGCCCATCCCCGGCCAGGAAGGCAGACGATGACCGACACAGCCGCCCCCAAGCACTACGCACCCCGGTGGGACAACGACACCCGCCCGACCCTGCCCGCCGTCGGTGGCGAAAGGGAGATCCTGGGCGCGGTCCTGGACTGGCACCGAGCCACGTTCGAGCACAAGTGCGCCGGCCTGCTTCCAGAGCAGCTGTCAGAACGGGCGGTGCCGCCCTCTGGCCTGTCCCTGCATGGCATGGTGCGGCATCTGGCTGGCGTCGAGCGCTGGTGGTTCCGCATCCAGTTCGCCGGCGAGAACGTTCCGATGCTCTACTACTCCGACGATGACCCCGACCAGGACTTCGGCAGTCTGGACGGTGACGTCGAGGAAGCGTTCGCCGTCTGGCGGGCGGAGTGCGAGCACTCCAGGCAGATCACGGCCGCTGCCACATCGCTGGACGAAACAGGGATCCGCAAGAGGACCGGCGAGCCGATCTCACTGCGAAGGATCATGGTGGACATGATCGCTGAGTATGCACGACACAACGGCCACGCCGATCTCCTGCGCGAATGCATCGACGGCTCCACCGGGATGTGACCCAGTAAGGAAAGCCCTCTACTCGTGAGACTTGACGAGCACTGATTCCGCAGAATGATGTGGCTGCCCCGGCCCTCGATCGGACCGGAGTTCCAGGAGAAGGTGCCGGGGAGCGATGCCGAAGCGGTGTACCGCCTCGGTCGGCAGCCGGGGGTGGTCTCGCCAGTGTGGTGAGGCGAACAGGCCGGTGAGAACGACAGTTTCGGGGTAGGTGACCAGTTCTATCCGGGCTTGTGAGGGACGGTGGGGATCACCGAACTGGACCTCGCCCAACATGTCGAGTCGACGGTTCCAGCGCTCCCGAAACGGAGGGGTGGTGTCCTCGCTGGTGAACCACCGGATCAGATGGTCGCGGGCATCGATATAGGCCAGTGCGGTGGAGGGGCGGGCGCCCCGGCGGACGATCCGCTGATGGCGACGGTAGGCCCGCAGAACCTCGGGCAGCCGCATGAGACTGTGCTGTTCGTCTGCCAGGAGCCAACGGTGGTGCCGGTGGCCGACGCATTCATGGTGCGGAGTGCTGCGGACGACGAGACCGCGGATGTGGCGGCGGGCCATGCAGAGGCGGCAAGCCGGGCGGCGTGGGGGCTCGTTGACCTCCTCGTGGCGGACAGCGGCAGCCGCCGGATCGGGTCGCCGATCGTGCCGAGCGGAGGCATCGCGTGGACCAGAGCGGACCGGCTTCGGCCGGTCAAAGAGGCAGGCCGAGGCAACGACTCGGGGGTCCAGTAGCCGAGACGGTTGTCGTCACGGCGGTGTAGTCGCGACGGGCCGATCAGCGACGAGAGTCAGGCGATCGAGCATGCCCGGGCCTGGGTTCGTGGCGAGGTCAAGATGATGCAGGCTCGCGCGGCGGGCGGCCATGCGATGGGGGCAGCCAGAGACCCCGCGTGGGGCAGCACGGCATGCCGCGTACGCCGCCGGTGAGGCCGGGGGCGTCGCACACGTCGCCGCGCACGAGCTCGGCGCGGCCGCCTACGCGATCAAGGCCGCACGTGCAGCGGCATCGGAAGGCGAGAGCGAGACCGCAGGCCGCCCCGCTCGGCGACGCGATCGCGCACTACGGGCGGATCGCGAAGACTCTGCACATCCTGCGGGTGGCCGACGAGCCCGGATATCGCCGCCATATCAAGGTGCAGGCCAACCTCCAGGAAGGCCGCCACGCGCTCGCCCGGAAGATCTTCCACGGTAGGGCGGGGCAGCTCGATCAGCGTTACCAGGAAGGCATGGAGGACCAGATTGGCGCCGGCGCACACCACGGTGACCGGCAACCCGGAGGACCTGTCCCGGCTGTTCCGCAACCTCATCGACAACGCCGCCCGGTACGCGCGGACGAGGGTGTCCGTCACGGCGGGGGTCGAACCGGACGGCATCCGGGTCGAGATCGGCGATGACGGACCGGGAATCCCCGTCGAGGAACGCGAGCGGGTCTTCGACCGCTTCGTCCGCCTCGACGCCGACCGGGGACACGGCACCCGCTCCACCGGGCTCGGGCTGTCCATCGCTCGGGAGATCGCCACGGCGCATGGCGGCACGATCACGCTCACCGAGACCGACGGCGGCGGAACGCGCGTCGTGGTGGCCCTGCCGCGCTGACCTGAAGCGTGGCGTTTGAAGGCACGGGTTACCCTGTTGCCCATTGAGCGGTGTGCATTGTGAAGCCGCAGGTCAAGAGGCTGGTGTGCGCGGGGTTCGGGGCGCTCGGGCTGGTCGTGGGCGGATGTCTACGGCGGAGATCATGGGTCACCGGGAGACTTCGCGGTTTGTGAGGACCAGCAGGGCCCTGACCAGGGTGGTCGCCCATTTCGGGTCCGTGCGGACCCTGCCGAGCACGCGCCAGTTCTTGAGGTGGGCGAAGCCATTCTCGACCGGAGCCCGGACGGCCGCGAGCGCTTTGTTGGAGAGCTTCTGGCCTCGCGTCAGGGGCCGGTTCCGGGCGGCCTTGTAGCCGGTGATCACCGCGGGGTCGGCGTCGGGATCTGTGTCGTCGAGTCCGACGAACCCCAGGTCGGCGATGGCCCCGAGCCCGGCCGTCCGCAACTTGTGCGTGAGCTGATCGTGTCGGCAGGCGGTGATCTCCGAGGTCCGTCCGGGCCGGGTGGCCGAGACCCAGATCAGTCGGCCCTTGTCGTCGGTGAGCGCGATCACGAGAAGGCCATGGCATTTGCTCTTGCCGGAGTAGTTCTTCCGGTCCTCGTCTCCGCTGCGTCTGCGGGTGCGGATCAACGTGCCGTCCAGCAGTACGATCCCGCCGCTCTTTCGGGCGATCTTCTTCAGCGCGCGGTCCAGGCGCGGGGCGCGGGCAGCCAGCAGACCGACGACCTCGCGCACCCAGCGGGTGACGGTGGTGCGGTGCACCCTGTTGCCGCCGGCCAGGTCGCAGGGCCGCTGGTCACAGCGCAGGACCGCCAGCACCATCCCCGCGATCTTTCCCGCGGGCAGGGCCCGCCACCGCGAGCCGATCTTCTTCAGATGGCTGCCTATCAGGTCGGTGAGATAGTTCAGGGTGGCGCTCGACAGCGGCAGACGGGCGGTCTAGACAAGACCGTCGGGGCCCTCGGTGTGAGGGTTGTTTTTCTTCACACCAAACTCAACTGCCGTCGGCGGCCCTTCAGTTACGCCGATGCGGCGTGCTTCACCGACACCGCTACGGGCGTGCGGTGAACTTCCCGTCGGGGCGTTTGTACAGCCAGCCGCGGTCTGCGAGCTTGGTCAACTTCGCTCGTAGCGGCTCCAGCTTCCCGCGCACCGCCACCTCAAGTCCCAGCTCCTCGCCCACCGCCCTTACCTGCACCGGGTCGTCGGCGGCCCGCACGATCTGAAGGATCCTGCGGTAGTCACCAGGCAGCGCGGTCTCGTCGGCCGCGTCGCTGCGGTGCGGGATCAGCAGCACCGCACGCCCGGCCGCCTGCGCCGCTACCGGAGCGACAGCCGCGAGATCTGCCTGGGCCTGCTCGGTCAGACGATTCAACACCCGCTCCGCGACCGCCAGTTCCTCCCTCTCGGCCTGGGACCTCCTGGAGCTCCTTGGTCAACTGCTCGGCCAGAGCGTCCAGTTCGTTCCGGCGGGCGGTGATCCACTGCCGCTCCTGCATGTCCGCAGCCTCCCGCGGTCCCATAGCGTGCCGACCTGCTGACGGATCGTAGAAGGGTGTCGGTCACGGCGCAGCCGAACCCGGCAGACCGTCGGAACCGGACCTGCCCGATGATCTACGCCATGGTCATCAGCCGCCGACCGGCACGAGTACCCGAATCGTCACTCACACCAGACCACCTGCGACTTCACGATGCACACCACTCAGTGCCAAGACATTCTTCGCTCTCACCGACCCGCTCGGCGCTGACCCCGGCGCTGCCGTTGCCAGCGCCGTCCGTAGCGCGACCGCCTTGACCCAAGCCGCCGTGAAAGGGAATGTCGCCGCCCGCCCGCCGAAGTCACTTGACGCCCTCCGCAACCAGCGTGCGCCGGCCTTCAGGCGTGGCCGACACTCGTACGGGTCATGCAGGCAGGGAACGGTGTCCGATAAGGTGCTCGCCGGCTGCGGCGGAGGCTCGCACGGCGTCATATCCGCAGGCGCGCATCGCGCTCTCGTAGTCGCCGATCGCGGACAGCAAGGGTTTCGCGCCGGAGGCAGCAGCGACGAGTTCGGTCCCCAGCGCTTGGGCGTCGCGCAGGGCGGTGTTGGCGCCCAGTCCCAGAGCCGGGCTCATGGCGTGGACCGCGTCGCCGACGACGGTCACCTGTGTCGGCTCCCATGGTGCTGCGGGGACGTGGCTGCGCAGGGTCAGGGGTTGCACGGTGTCTACGTCCCACAGACGGACGAGTGTGATCAGGTCGGGATGCCAGGGCGCAACCCGCTGCAGGGCGTAGCGCTTCAGATCCGCGGGGGAGGACGTGTACAACTGGGCGTCGTCAGGCATCCTGGTGGCCTTGGCGCTGAAGATGCCCAGCGCGAAGTCGCGGCCGATCTCGTCCCGGAACGCCGCGTCGCGCTCGCGGGCCAGGGCGGTGCGTGGGTTGCTGCGTTCCAGGGGCGCGAAGCTGACGATGTCGTGGTGGGGGCCGTTGACCAGTGTGAAGGCGGAGTACAGCTGCGTGGGGATGCGGCTTTTGGTCTCCTCGGTGAGTGGGATCTTCGCCGCGATGTGGCGGGCCTCAAGGTCGACGGTCCTGTGGTCGGGCAGGCGTTGTGCGCGCACGGCGGAGTTGATGCCGTCGGCGCCGACCAGCACGTCGGCTTCCGCGGTACGACCGCTGGCGAGGTGCACGGTGATGGTGGCGTCGGGATGGCTTTGGTAACCGGTGACCCGTGCACCGAAGCGGACTGTCTCCTCCAAGCCGGTGTACAGGATCCTGCGCAGGGTCGAGCGGTCGACCACCAGGTGTTCGGGGACGTCGGCATTCGGGCTTCCGGTGCCGCGGGAGGCGGTGAGGTCACGGACCAGGCCGGGATTGAGCTGCTCGTCGAAGAGGAGCGCGTCCTGACGCGGGATGCCGGCCGTGGCCAGGAACAGTGCACGTGTGCGGGGGTCCAGAACGTCATTGATCGCCGTGGTTCCGGTGGAGTTGATGTGCAGTCGGTAGCCGGGGTTGCGGGTGATCAGGTCGGGGTCGCGCTCGAAAACCGTGACATTCAGACCGTTGTGGTGTAGTCGGCGAGCCAGGGTGAGACCGGCGAGGCCGGCGCCGGCGATGGCGACACGGAGAGTAGGCATGAGTTCTCCAGTTCAAGTACTGGGACATGCGGAACTGCCGGGAACCGACCGGCATCCCAACCGACGTGACTGCGGGCGGGAGGCCCGTGCGGCAGGGGCCTGGCAGCGCCTGCGGTGGGCGAGTGGTGCGGTCCCGGTGATGTCCGGGCTGCCGTCAGGCCGAAGGGGCCCCGACAGCAGCCCGAGGGGGTCCGGCACCGGCTGGGGTTGGGCCCTGGGCGGGATGGTCAGTGCTGCGGGTGGGCGTTGCCCGTGGGCGGCAACTGCGCTGCGGGCAGCCGGTCCTGGCCGACGAGGCGGTGACCGCGCTCGGCCGATTCGCGGACGGCGCCGAAGCCGTAGTCGCGCATCTCGTCCTCGTAGGCCCGAAGGGCGTCTGTGAGCGGTCGACCGGCGGCGGCCTCGACGAGGCGGGACGTGAGAACGCGGGCGTCGCGCAGCGCGGTGTTCGCGCCCACACCGATGGTGGGGCTCATGACGTGGATGGCGTCGCCGAGGAGCGTGACCGCGTTCGTTTCCCATGCGGTGACGGGCACGCTGGTGCGGACCGAAACCGGGAAGATCGAGGCCGGGTCCTGGCGGGAGACGATCTCCGCCAGCCTGGGGTGCCAGCCCTCCAGCAGCGACAGGGTCATCGCCCGCAGCTCGGCGCCGCTCATGACGAACAACTGCTCGTCATTGCAAGGAAGTTGCTCCCGTCGGGCGCCGAAGACGCAGGCCAGGTAGTCGCTGTCGTCGCTGAGCTCGATCCCGGGAGCCAGCCTCGCGGTCACCTCGTGCTGCGGCTCGCGGTACTGCACCGGCGCGAGCCCGAGGAAGCGCCGCTGCGGGCCGATGACGGTGGTCCACAGGCCCAACAAGTCGGAGGGGACCAGCTCCTGGGCCGCATCGCCGACGAGCGGGACCTTGCCGTACAGCAGCCGCAGCCCCGCGTCGACGACCTGAGCCTTGGGCAGACGCTGCCTTCGGGTTGCAGAGTTGACTCCGTCGGCACCGATCAGCACGTCCCCGGTGGCGCTCGTCCCGTCCGCGAAGTGCGCGGTCACCGTGCCCGAGTGATTGGTTTCATAACGGGTCAGCGCGGAGCCGTAGTGCACGGACTTCTCCAGCCCGGCCAGCAGGATCTGGCGCAGGGTCCTGCGGTTGACCGCCAGGTGCCCCCCGCCCGGCAGGTCCTCCACCACCGGCAGTTCCTGCGCGTGCAGCAGGCCCAGCCGGTGGTCGAAGGAGTCCATCCGCGCCCCGGGTGTTCCGGCGGTGGCGGCGAACACCTCGAACGCCTGCGGCGTCAGCAGCGCCTTGAGCGCGGTGATGCCGTCCGGATTGATGCGGATGCGATAGCCCTGGTTGCGGAAGTCGGGGCCGGGGTCCTTCTCGTGGACGGCGACGCTGATGCCCGCCCGCTGGAGTCCTTGTGCGAGAGCAAGGCCGCCCAGGCCGCCCCCGGCGATGATGGCATGCAGATCCGACACAGTTGTGTCCCTTCTCGATCACGTTACGAAAAGGGACGCACCGGACGTGCCTCAATGGGCACCGTACGAGCGAGTGATCGCCATCCGGACTACCTACCGGACCGTGACTTTCGTACGTCCGTCAATGACCGTAACAGACAACCGGTCCTCGTCAACCCCCGAACCGAGGCGATACCTGTTGTCCCGATGCCGCTTCCGTGTGCCTGCCCGCGGGGGCCGGCACACGGAGAAGGGGCGTGGAGCTCAGGACCGGCCTGGCCTCACGAAGGCGTCGACGAACGTGCTGACGAAGCCCGTCCGGGCGAGGACGAGGCCCTGCTCGGAAAGCGCGGTCGGGAGTCGTCACACCAGGGCCGAGCCGTGGAAGGGCCGCCGATGATGAAATATCCCAGTCTACAGGGCAATGCCGAACAAGGATGCAGCGTTTCCGGAAGAGAACTGTTGGCGCTCTGTCTCGGAGGAGAAGTGACCCAAGAAAGAACCGATTTCTTCTTTGGTCGGCCGTTGGAAGGGGTAGTCCGTGGCGAACATCAAACGGTCGACCGAGGTCACCGACAGAGCATGATGCAGGTGAGCCGGGTTGAGCATGCCGGAGGCGGTGATGTGGAAATTCGATCGGACGCAGTCGGACACGGAGCGCTGCAGGCCGGCGGTCCGGGAGATGCTGTCGGCCCGGTCGAGCCAGAAAAGCAACGTCTCTCCCCAGTGGCCGAGCACGATCTGAAGGTCGGGATGACGGTCGAAAGTACCTCGGAGGATCAGCCGCAAGGCCGCTGTTGCCGCGTCCAGGTGCCATCCCCAGCCGAAAGTGGCCAGGGCGAGTTCCGTCATGGGGCCGAATCCCCGGTATGAGGCGTCACGGACAGCTCGCGATGGCAGATGGGGATGAATGAACACGGGCTGACCGAGTTCCGAGGCCACGCCGAAAAAATCGTCGTAGACGGGATCGTCGAGAAACAGGTCCCCTGATCGGCCGTACACCATCGTTCCCACGTGCCCCATACTGGCGGCTCGTTCAAGCTCGGCTGGGACGTCCTTCGGTGAGGACATGGGCAGGGTGGACATCGAGCGAAGACGGGCGGGGTTTCGGGCGACTGCAGCCGCGGCCGCGTCGTTCGCGGCGCGACTCAGCGCCAGGGCTTCTCCGGGTGGCAGCGACTGGGTTCCCGGCGGTGTCAGGGCGAGGATCGACACGTCGATACCCTGCGCGTTCATCGCCGTGATCCGGCCCGCCTCCAGGTCCTCCAAGCGCTCCTGGTTGTCGTCCATCTCCCCGAAAACGAGACTTTCATCCGGGTGCGGCAGGGCGTGGAGGGCAGCCGTCAGATCCGGCATGCTCCAGTGTTCTTCGATGGCGATGATCGGCACGATCTCCTCCTTGAGGCCGCTCCAAGCCGGCCGGTGGCGAGCGGTGAGTGCTGGGGTGGGCTGCAGGGATCACCAGGCGACGGTCTGGCCGAAGCGGTCCAGATATGCCAGGCCGGGCGTGCCCAGTCGGGAGAGCAGGACGTCCACCAGCAAGGGGACGGTCTCCTCGATGGTGTACGGCGCATCCGGACCGCCCAGGGCGGTGCGGATCCAGCCCGGCGCCATGAGCACGAAGGCGCGCCGAGTCTTTTCCTGCCGGGCCGCGAAGCTCCGCAGGAACATGTTCAGGGCTGCTTTGCTCCCCCGGTAGACCTCGCGGCCTCCCGTCGCGTTGTCCGTGATGCTGCCCTGTCCGGAGGACATCGCCCCGATGAGTCCCGCCGGGGACACCAGGTCTTCGAGGGCTTCGATGACACGCATGGGGCTCAGCGCGTTGGTGACCATCACGTCGATGAAGTCGGCCGTCGCAACCCCGCCGATGGGCGTCTGCTCATTGTTGGTCGTGCCCGCGCTGACGAAGAGCACGTCGAGTCGGCGGTGCGCCAGACGTTCGTGCAGCGGGGGCAGGTGGCCGGGGTCGTTGATGTCGAGATGCTCGATGGTCACCCGCCCGTCGGCGCGGTCCGCGAGGTCGTGCAGCGGCGTTCGGGCAGTGGTGTCGCGAGCGGTGCCGACGACGTTCCAGCCCCTGCCGAAGAACTCCGCCGCCATCGCGTGACCGAGGCCGCGCGAGGCCCCGACGATGAGAGCGGTCGGTGGGTGTTGTTCGGTGGAGGTCGATGACATGCAGCGTCATCTCCGTTCTTCGAGCGTTGGACTCCGTTCGGGCATCGGCCGAGGCCCCGGGATCGGCACAGCGCGCTGCCCGCTGCCGCGGCCCTTCAACCCGTGCGGTTCAAGTGTTTCGTCCGCACCGCATCGCAAGCGAGCTACGAGGGCTCGTTTGTAGGATTGGCGACATGGCAAGGGCGCTCATGACGGAATCCGCTTCGATTCAGCCCGACGATGTGCGAATCATTCGTGCGTTGCAGATCGCTCCGCGGGCTTCGTTCGCCGCCATCGCGACCGCCCTCGGTCTGACCGAGGGCGCCGTCAACCGCCGGTATCGCCGGCTACGCGCCGACGGCGTCATCCGCGTGGCCGGCATGGTGAACCCGGGTGCCCTGGGGCAGAGCAGGTGGCTGGTGCGGCTGCGCTGCCGTCCCGGCAGTGTCGCGGCGATCGCCGACGCGCTCGCCAAGCGTGACGACATCAACTGGGTAGCCCTGGGTGCGGCGGGCTGTGAGGTCACCTGCGCGACGCAACACCGGACGCGGGAACAACGCGAGGATCTCCTGGTGCAGCGGCTTCCCCGCACCGCGGCAGTGATCGATATCAACGCCGTCGCCATGCTCCGGCAGTTCCTCGGAGGTCGCGGCCACTACTGGTCCGCCCTGCAGGGCACACTGTCCCCTCGGGAGGAAGCAGCGTTGGGGAGCGGCGGCCCCCCTTTCACCGAGTCCCCGGTCGTCACCCGCGAGCCACTGCGCCTCACCCCCGAGGACGAGAAGTTGCTCGATGCGCTCGCCGCAGACGGCCGCGCCAGTCTCGTCGATCTCGCCACAGCCGCAGACCTCACTCCGGGACGCGCCTCGCGGCGCCTTGAGGCTATGCTCCAGCATCGCGTCGTCCACATCGACGTCGAGATCGCCGCAGCAGCCTTGGGCTATCACGCTCGCGCGCACCTCTGGCTTCGCGTGCACCCGTCGGCGGTGAAGAGCGCGGGCCGCACACTCGCGCAGGAACCCGAGATCGCCTTCGCCGCAGCCATCTCCGGGCCCTGGAACATCCATGCCGTCGCACACACCCGGGATCTCGACGAACTGTTCGAGTTCACCTCGGAACGCATCGGGTCCCTGACCGGACTGCAGAGCATGGAGGTCTCACCCGTGCTGAAGTACGTCAAACAGGCCGGCACCCGCCTCTTGGACGATCGCCTCGTCGAGCCGTCCAGCGCTCGCGCGCGACGCTGAGAGGCTGTGCCGCGACCAGTCACTCATGCACCCTGTCCTCCAGCCTCACGCAACGTGCGGATCAAGCCGGATCCGTGAGTGTTGCCTCCCTTCCTCGGGAGCCTGCTCTGGTTCCTCAACGGCCACCGCGACACCCAGCGCGGCCCTGGCATCTCCTGAATCCACGGAGGTCGCCGTCAGCCCAGGCCGATGCCGTGTTCGGTACTCCAGCGACCTGGGCTCTGAAGGGCCGACGAGGGCTTGTGCGGCTCGCGACAGGAACACCTGGCCGCGCGGTGTTGCTGTGAGCGGTCGGGTGCGTTCGATGATGGTGAAGCCGACCATGCGCTCGATCCGCAGGAGGTGGTGTCTGATTCCTGGGCTGGCGAGGGCTCGTTCAGCGGCCGACAGGCTCGGCATGGAAGGAAGGGCGCAGATGAGCCGGAGGTTGTCGGGTCCATTCGTGGAGACCAGGACCCGGTGGAGGCCGGGTGCCAGTGGTTGGGGAAGCGAGGTGAACGGGGCCGGGAGCGGGCGGTCGAAGTCCGTCCAGGCGGGGATGCCCCATTGCGCGGCCATCCGGCGAAGTTCTCGGACCGGCAGTCCGCATTCCTTGGATATGCCGCGGAGTGCTCTGTTCCGGACGGTGCACTGCTTGGCGAGCCAGGCGCGGGTGACCATCGTGGGGCGGCGGAGTGGGGGTTCCAGCAGGCCGGCGTGGGCGAGAGCCTCCACCGCCCGCGGTGCCCGGCCCTCCCCGTGGCAAGCGCCGGGGACCTCCCCGGCTTCCCGACCCGGCCCCGGCACGTCCGCCGGCCTCCGGCTGGTTCCAGCCATCCCTGTTCGAGGCCCGCCGAGACTTCACCCGGTTCGACCGTCGGGCGCACACACAGCTCGACAATCCTTGGCTGGCCTGGGCCCGGCACGTCGCCCACCGCCTCGGCGAGGCCCACGGCGGCCCCGCCGCGTCCGCCTGGACGTCGACCGGCTGGAGCACCGGCGACAGCGCTGGCCCGACACCGCCAACCCGCACCTGCTGATCAACAGGCAGACCGCACTCGAGACCGGTCCCATCATCGGCGTCTTCGTCTCCGCCGCGTTCCGCGGCCAGACAGCCACGCTGGAAAGGCTCCGCGTCGACCGCCAGCTCGAAGGAGCCCTCACCCACGGCCCGGATCCGCCCCCACCTCGCGCTCGTCTTCGGCATCGACGAGAGGACGGCCATCCGCTGCGCTGAGTCGGCACGCGTGTTGGTGGGTGAGGCTGCCGAGCAGTCAGCGCAGTGAAACCCGCTCGACCTGCTTACCTCCTTGACGAGACCCTACGGGCATGGAGTTCTTCTGCTACCACCGCGACCGGCCCGGCTCCGTAGCGCTGCGCAACGAACTGCTGGAAGAGCATTTGTCCTACATGGACGAGTACGCGAAGGAGTTGATCGCCCGGGGCCCGACCCTCACCGGCGACGGCGACGTTCCCACCGGCAGCGTGCACATCGTCGACCTGCCCGATCCCGCCGCCGCCCGCGCGTTCGCTTTCGACGAGCCGGGCTACCAGGCCGGCGTTTACCGGGACGTGCTGCTGCGGCGGTGGCGCAACACACTGGGGCGCACCATGTGGGACTTCCCCGGCGGCCGGACAGGCGGCAATCGGTACCTCGTGCTCGGCCTCGGCACGGGGCAGGCCGCCGACCTCGCAGTGCCGCCCGAACGGGACGAGCTGATCGCCTACGGACCGCTGCTGTCCGACGACGGCGCCATGTGGCTGGGCACGGCGGCGCTGGTCCGGGCGCCAGACCCGGACACGGCACGCGCCATCCTGACCCCGGACCAGTACGCCGACATCGAGGTGCACAACTGGCAGTTCGGCGGGCGGCCGTCATGACCCGAGGACGTCCAAGCCGACGTCACCGCCGAGCCCTCCGGTT
>CAYNNX010000086.1:0-21320 GCA_964398515.1 uncultured Streptantibioticus sp.
GGCGCTCCTCAAGGGGATCTCACCGGTCTCCAGGGCAAGTTCGGGCCTCCTCAGGGGACTCTCACCGTTCTCCAGAGCAATCTCAGCGCTCCCGAAGGGTACCTCACCGCGGAGACCCTACGCTCTACCCTGAAGGCCGTGCTGCCGGACTACATGATCCCCGCCGCCTTCGTTCTGCTGGAGCGCTTCCCTCTCACCCCCAGCGGCAAACTTGATCGCCGCGCATTGCCGCCCCCCGACGAGGCCGCCTTCGCCCGAGGCGCCTACGAGCCCCCTCGAGGACCCGCCGAAGAATGCTTAGCGCAGATCTGGCAAAACCTGCTCCGCATCCCCCAGGTGGGCAGACACGACGACTTCTTCGAGCTGGGCGGCCACTCCCTGCTGGCGCTCCGACTCGCCGGGGAGGTGCAGAAGGCCTTCGGCGGTGACCTGCCGCTGGCCACGCTCTACCAGCACCCCACGCCCGAGAAGCTGGCGGCCCATCTGCAACGGCCCACCGGGGAGGAGTGGCCGCAGTCCGTCATCCCGCTGCGCCCGACGGGATCGGGCCGGCCGCTGTTCTGCATCCACCCCAAGAACGGCACGGTGTTCTGCTACGCCGCGCTCGCCCGCACACTCGACGCCGGGCGGCCCGTGTACGGTGTGCAGGCCCGGTCGCTGGACCTGACCCACGGTGTGCACGCCGGTGTCGAGGAGATGGCGGCCGCCTACCTCGAGGACATCAGGCGGGTGCAGCCGGAGGGCCCGTACGATCTGTGCGGCTACTCGCTGGGCGGGATGGTGGCCTTCGAGACGGCACAGCAACTCCAGGCGCAGGGCCATGAGGTGGGCCGGCTCGTGTTGCTGGACTGCGCGCCCGAACTGGGCTCGGCGTTCCCCAGCCTGGAGGAGTTCGAGGCCATGGACGATGTGGCCTTCCTGGTGAGCGAGTTCGCGGAGCACCTGCCAGTGACCGATGAGCTCCTGCGGCCGATGACGCCCGAGGAGCGGCTGCGGTACATCCTCCGCGAGGCCGACGCCCTGGGCGTGCTCGCCGAGCATATGGACCTGCGCACCATGGGCCGTTACGTGGAGATAGCCCGCGCCCACACCCGAGCCGCCCTGGCCTACCGGCCTCGCCCGTATGCGGGTTCGGCGCTGCTGCTGCGCTGCGCGGGACCAGCAGGGACCGCCGACTCGCCCGCCGCCGACGTCAGTTGGGGCTGGCGTGCGCTGGTCAAGGGCGGTCTCGACGTGCACCTGGTGCCGGGCAACCACCTCACCATGCTGGACGAGCCCCATGTGACCACCCTGATCGAACACCTGCGGCCCTATCTGATGGGCGATGAGCAGCAGGAGAAGGCCGGTGAGCGGTGAACGGATCGATGCGGACTGCAGCGGGAGGGAAATCGCGTGCCGGAGAGGGCGTGGGCATGAATGTCGTCGGCTCGGCACTGATAAGCGATGGCGTCGCTGTCGTTATAACTGATAGCGTGACGGGTGCTCGGCGTCCGGGCCGAGGGGGGAGCGCAAATGCGTCAGACCACTAGTGCGGCCGAGCCGACCTATTCCAGCTATCTTCGGCTGGACCGGCTTCTGGAACTGCAGCAGCCGCTGAGTGTTCCGCAGCATCCCGACGAACTTCACTTCATCGTCACCCATCAGGCCATGGAACTGTGGTTCAAGGTCATGGTGCACGAGATAATCCGTGCCAAGGCCAGTCTGGAGAGCCAGGCATGGACGCCCGCGTTGACCCGGCTGCGGCGCGTGAACGCCATACTCGGCGCACAGATAGCGCAGATGGGAACGTTGGCCACTCTCGACCCCAAGGCGTTCCTGGAGTTCCGCGGTTTTCTCGGCACGGCCAGCGGATTCCAGTCGGCCCAGTTCCGGGTGCTCGAGGTGCTGAGCGGACTGCGCGACCCCGAGTACCTCGCCCAACTGCGCGGCAGCCACGGGGGCGGCCTTCCAGCCCAGGTCGCGGAGGTGCTGGTGACACCCAGCCTGGCGGAGTCGGCGAGCGAGGCGGCGGCCGCCGCGGGCGCGGGCGAATGGGTGGAGGTCTACGCGAAGCCCGAGCTCCACGGAGAGCTCTTCCTGCTGGGGGAGGAGCTGCTCGAATACGACCGGCTCTGGATGCTCTGGCGGGACGAGCACCTGTTCCTCGTCGAGCGCGTCATAGGCCGCCGGGTCCGCGGCACGGGCGGCGCCTCTTCGAGCTATCTGGAAAGCAGGTCGGGAATCCGGTTCTTTCCGTTTCTCTGGGATGTCCGCGGCCGCCTCACCGAGGCCGCGGAGAAGGAGAGCGGGGGCGCGGCGTGATTCCGGCCCTGCCGGGACACGCCGTACATTCAGGTCACGAAACACCGAAAGAGTGAAAGCACCCGGAGTTGTCCGGGTGGAAAGGAGAATCTGTGTTCAGCGATGACGAGCAGGACTCGACCGTCTACAGCGTCGTGGTGAACCACGAGGAGCAGTATTCGATCTGGCCTGCCGACCGCGAGCGGCCACTGGGCTGGAACGACGCCGGAAAGACCGGCAGCAAGCAGGAATGCCTGGCCTACATCGAAGAGGTGTGGACGGACATGCGGCCGCTCAGTCTTCGCCGGCAGATGGAGCAGGCCGCCGCGGCCGCATCGCAAGAGGCCCGCTGAGCCCTGTTCATCCGGAGGTTTCGATGAGGACGTACTGCAAGGCCTATCCGCTGGCCGATCTGCGCCGCTACGACGGGTGGACGGCCGGTGCCCAGCCGGCCGAAGGGGCCTCGGCCGACGACGACTTCGCCTATCTGTGCGACGACTTCACGGTGCTGACCGATCCGATCCGGGAGGAGGGCGTCCTGTTCGCCGACGTCACCCCCGAATGGCGTGAGTTCTGCACCGAGACCCTCGGTTTCCGCATACCCGACGATCTGGCCTTCGCCCAGGCCGAGGCGGAGCGGGCCTGAGCCGGCCTTCGTTTCCGCGCAACCACGGTTTTCGAGGAGACAACCCCATGGACGAACTGACCCGGCGCCTGAGCACCGGCACCCACGCGGTGACCGCGGGCGGACCGCAGCCCTCGGTGAAGGACCTGCAGCGGCGGGTGGTAGAGATCGGCTACGCGTTCATCAAGTTCACCGAGACCAGCGGCGGCACCGACCTGGGTGTGCGGCTCGACCGCGCCGCCTGCGATCTCGGATCGGCCGATTTCGAGCAGGGCAGCGGCACCCTCCACCTCGAAGGCACCCTCATCCTCAACGACGACCCGGTGCGCTGCATCGCCGACATCGATCTGGCGACGCTGAACGGGACCGGCCGCCTGGTGGTCGTTGAGGAGTCCGAGCTGGTCGCCTGACCGGCCGCGCCCGGCAACCGCGCACCGACCGGCCCGCTGCGGCGGGCCGGTCGCCGCCGCCGGCGGAGGGACGGTTGACCGGCATGAGAGACGTCAGGACAGGGAGACAGGAGCCCCTTGGTGAAGAAGGCGCGGTTATGGCTGCGGAGTTGACGGGCGGGAAGGAGGCTCTGCGGCGTGAGTGAACGTGCCCTTGCCGGCCGTCTCGACCGGATCGCGGCCGGGTTCGCCGAGACCCCGGTGGTTCGGCTGGACCATGACCGGCTCGACCTGTTCGCCAAGCTCGAGTTCGGCAACCCCAACGGAAGTGTGAAGGACCGGTCGGCATTCCTGATACTGAAGCGTGCGGTGCAGCGCGGCGAGCTGACCGCGGGCAGCACCGTGGTGGAGTCGTCGTCGGGGAACTTCGCGATCTCACTCGCCTCGTTCTGCCGGATACTCGGGTTGCCGTTCGTGCCGGTCATCGACCCGAACACCAACCCGGCGACCGAGCGGTTCCTGGACCTGGCGTGTGACCGGGTGGAGAAGGTCACGGGGCGCGACGACAACGGCGGCTACCTGCGCACCCGGCTCGCCACCGTGCGCCACCTGATGTCCACCCTCGACAGCGCCTACTGGCCCAACCAGTACTCCAACATGGACGCCGCGGACGCCCACTACCGCATGACCGGGGCGGAACTGTGCCGGGTCCTGGACCGCCTGGACTACCTGTTCGTGGGGGTGGGAACCGGCGCGACGATCACCGGGCTCTCACGCAGAATCAAGGAGCGCATGCCCCGCACCAAGGTGATCGCGGTGGACACGGCCGGCTCGGCCATCTTCGGTGACTCCCCACGCGACCGCCACATCCCGGGGCTCGGATCCAGCATCCGGCCGCCACTGCTGGAGTACGCGCAGATCGACGACGTCGTGATCGTGCCGGAGACCGCGACCGTGGCCGCCTGCCACCGGATGCTGCAGCGTCACGGACTGTTCGTCGGGGGTTCCAGCGGCACCGTCTACGCGGCGGTCGAGGAGTACTTCCGCGGCTACCGGGGCCCGCGGCTCTCGGTGGCCTTCCTGTGCGCGGACCGCGGTACCGCGTACGCCGACACGGTGTACCGGCCCGAGTGGCTGGCCGGCTGCCTCGCCGAGGCGGCGGTGACGGGGTGAAGAGGCCGGAGATGGACGAACGTGCGGTCCCCGTGGCGCCTTCCACGGCGACGCTGATCACCGCGGCCGATGTCCGGCATTCCGCAGAGCCGTCCGGGCTGCGAGGGCCGCAGCCGGCCCGTTCCCGACTTCTTCGACCGGTGAGAGGAGCGACATGAGCGCGCCCAAGGCCGCCACGGCCGACGACCTGGCCTCGATCAACCTCGCGGATCCCGCGACACACGCCGACACCGACCTCTCGGGGGTCTGGCTGCTGCTGCGGAACACCCAGCCGCTCTACCGGCACCCGGAGGTGGGTTCGGCCCCCGGGTTCTGGGTCGTCTCCAAGCACGCGGACGTCTCGGCGATCTACCGGGACACCGACAACTTCACATCCGAGAAGGGCAACGTCCTGACCACTCTGCTCCAGGGCGGCGACACGGCCGCGGGCAAGATGCTCGCGGTGACCGACGGGCGGCGCCACACGCAGCTGCGCAACGTGCTGCTCAAGGCGTTCTCGCCCAGGGCGCTGGAGCGGGTGGCCGATCGCATCAGGAGCAACACCGAGCGCAGGCTGCGCGAAGCGGTGGCACACGGCACCTTCGACTTCGCCGCCGAGGTGGCCGACCACATCCCGATGGGCACGATCTGCGATCTGCTGGGCGTACCCGAGTCGGACCGCGCCCACCTGCTCCGGCTCAACAAGTCGGCGCTGAGCTCGGAGGAACCGGGCGAGGCCTACTCCGACGCCTGGGCCGCCCGCAACGAGATCCTGATGTACTTCGCCGAACTCGCGCAGCAGCGCAGGAACGTCCGGCAGGACGACGTCGTGACCGCGCTCGCCACCGCCACCATCGACGGCGAACCGCTCACTCTCCACGAGATCATCTTCAACTGCTACAGCCTGGTCCTCGGCGGCGACGAGACCAGCCGTTTCTCCATGTCCGGCGCGGTCCACGCGTTCGCTGAACACCCGGACCAGTGGCGGGCGTTGAAGCAGGGCGACGTGGAGGTGAGAAGCGCGGTGGAGGAGGTGCTGCGGTGGACGACGCCCGCGATGCACTTCGGCCGGGTCGCGCGGCGGGACGTGACGATCCGGGACCGGACGATCAGGGCCGGTGACGTGGTGACGCTCTGGATGTGCTCGGCCAACCGCGACGAGGAGGTGTTCGCCGACCCGTACACCTACGATCTCGGGCGGACGCCCAACAAGCACCTGTCCTTCGGGCTCGGGCCGCACTTCTGCATCGGCGCCTACCTGGCCCGCGTCGAGATCAACGCCCTGCTGACCTCGTTGCGCACCCTCGTCGACACCATCGAGGTCTCCGGACCGGTCCACAGGACCCGCTCGAACCTCCTGAGCGGCATCAGCCGGCTGCCGGTGACCATGAAGGCCGAACCGTCAGCCGGCTGACCCTCCGTCACCGAGGTCGCCGCGCCCGGGCCAGTGAGGACGCGAACGCGGTCACGCTTGCCAGCAGGGCACTGGTGAGCGTGACCGCCGCCAGCTGACCGGTCGAGCTGACCGAGCCGCTGCGCCCGATGGCGGACCAGATGATGTCGCGCAGCCCCAGCGACACCGGCAGCGCCAGTGCCCCGACAGTGCCGGCGACACGTGCCGCGCGGCGCATCGTTCCCGCGTCGCGCGGCACGGTCAGCCGCAGGACGGCGTCGCAGATCATCGCGAAGGAGAACGCGCCGCCCGCGAACACCAGGGTCGCGATGACGAAGAACGGCGCGTTGAAACCGTCCTCGCGGGCCAGTGCACCGGCGATGACGAGTCCGGCGGCGAGGGCGCAGGCCGCGGCGAAGGGCCTGAAGTACCGGCGCAGGAGGCCGATCGCGTCGCTGCGGCGCATCCGCTGGGCGAGCGGACCGCCCGCCCGCGGGAAGCGCCCCGCGAACACCTCCAGCAGCGGCACCACGTCGTCGAGCCAGTCGCCGTCCGCGTGGCGGTGCGCCCTGCGCGGCAGCCCGCGCCAGGCGCGCCGCCGCAGCAGCGTGTCGATCGAGGCCGACCCGGTGAGCAGCGCCAACGACGCGATCAGCCACGGTGTACCGGGGTTCCACAACGAGCCGTCCGCCCGGAGCGCCACGGCCACCCAGTCGGCGACCACGGTGGCGGTGACGAGGACCGAGCAGACCAGCGAGGCCCGCAGCAGCTGCTCGACCCGGTACAACGGCACCGGGTCTTTCTTCCGGCACAGCACCGCGCGCAGCACGATCATGACGGCGAGCAGCGGCACGAAGTACATCGTGAACGACACCACGGTGTCGTACGGGTCGTCCTGCCAGGGGCTGCCCTTCCGCACGGAGCGCCATTGCGTCGTCAGGTAAGCGAACACGGTGAAGGCGACGGCGTTCACGACCGAGTACCGCAGCGTCAGCGCCAAGGAGGGCCGTGCATGGTGCCCCACCGGGAGGGTTTCTACAGGAGGACGTGTCACTGGTGCCTACTCTTTCAGACGGCCTTGCCGGCTTGCCACCGTCTAGCTGTTGACGTCGCGACGCAGGAAGTGAACCACGGCGACGACCTCGAGCAGCAGGAACGGGATCACGGCGTGTGCGATCGCGCTGGGGTAGGTGCTGCCGGCGACCAGCTTGCCGAGGGTGATCTCATGGGCGACCAGGCCCGGCAGCCACTGGTCGGCGTGGGCGAGGCGGCCGTTCAGCACGTTCTCGCCGGCGAGGATCCAGGCGAGCACGAGCGTCAGGGCGACGGGGACCGATCGGGTGATCAGCCCCACGGCGCTGCCGAAGAGCGTGAGGGCCACGCTGCCCACGGCGAGTTCCCCGGTGACGGACGCCGTCTGCGACAGCGTGGGGACCGTGCCCAGGACGCAGCTGAACGCGTAGCCGACGACCCCGGCGACGAGGGAGAACCCCAGGGCGACGGTCACCGAGGCGGCGAGCTTGCCGAGGGCCACGCCTCCCCGCGACGGGCTGGAGATGAGCCAGGAGCGGATCGTGCCGCTGCTGAAGTCGTTGGCCGTGACGGTCGCCGCGCGGCCCATGAGCAGCGTCCCCACGAAGATGCCCGCCTGCTGGAAACCCCACAGCGGGTCGTGGTGCTGGGGTTTGGCGTTGAGCATGCTGAACACGGTAAGGGCGAGGCACAGCACGAGGAACCACAGGGTTCCCCGGTTGCCTGAACGAAGCAGTTCGGCGCGGTAGTTCTTCACGAGCGGGCTCCTGAGATAGCGGCCTGGAAAGCCTCTTCGAGTGTCGGGGTGACGTGGGCGAGTTCGACCAGATCGATGCCGGCGCCGGCGGCCGTGGTGAACACGCGTTGCGCGGTCTTGTCCGCCTGCCCGTCCGCGGCCGCGCGCAGACCGCCGTCGATCCGCTCCACCGTGATCCCGCTCGACCGCAGGAGCTCGGCGAGCCTGCTGGTCGCCTCGGCGTCAGGCGTGCGGATGCGCAGGTTGGGGGCGCCGACGAAGGAGTCGAACGCCCCGTCGTACAGGATCCGGCCCTCGTGCAGGACCGTCAGGGCGTCGGCGGTGCCCTCCAGTTCGCGGAGCATGTGAGTGGACACGATCACCGCGGTGTTGCGGTCGGCGACACGCCGGATGAGGTGGCGCAGCTGGACGGTCGCCTCGGGGTCGAGGGCGTTGGTCGGCTCGTCCAGCAGCAGCACGTCCGGTGCGCCCAGCAGCGCCACGGCGATGGCCACCCGCTGACGGTAGCCCTGGGACAGGGTCCCGGCCCGCTTGCCCATCACGTCCTGGATCTGGGCGAGTTCGGCGGCCTCCTCGATGTCCTTGGGCCCCGCGTCGGTGAGCAGGCTGTGGATCTGCAGATTCCGCCGCACGCTCAGTCCCGTGAACAGCGCCGGGGCCTCGATCATCGCCGACAGGGTGCGGCGGCCCTCCCCGGCCGTCAGAGAGACGGAGCCCTCCGTGGGCTTGATGAGCCCGGTCATCACCCGCATCAGCGTCGACTTGCCGGCGCCGTTGAGGCCGACGAGAGCCGTCACCTGGCCTCGTTGCGGCGCCCAGGACACCGACTGGACCGCGGTGGTGTCCTTGAACCTCTTGGTCACATTCGCCAGTACTACAGGCGTCTCGTTGTCCACCATGGCGTGCATAGTACACGCCACGTACTACCTGGCGCGTAGTATTGTGAAATCCTGAGGACAGGAGGTGGAGCGGATGCAAGCCCACGACGCTCAGACCCTGGTGCTGTGCGCACTGGCCGACGGGCCACTGCACGGATACGCCATCAACGCGGCGATCGAGAACCTGACCGGGGAGCGCCTGGGGCCGGGCAGCCTGTACGGCGCCCTGACCCGGCTGGAGGCCAAGCAGCTGATCGAACCCCTCGACGAGAAGGGGCGCCAGCGCCCGGTCCGGCTGACCCCTCAGGGCCGGGAGGTGCTGGAGCGGGAGCTGCGGTCCATGGCGCGGGTCGCCGCGGTGGGGCTGCGGAACCTGGGGGTGAACCCGGCGTGAACGCTGCCCAGCGACTGGTCAGGCTCTACCCGGACTCGTTCCGCGAGCGGTGGGGCCCGGCCCTGGAGACCGAGGTGGCGGCCACAGGGTGGAGGTCATGGCCCAACCTGGCGGTGAACATCGCCGACATGTGGCTGCACCCCGCGATCTGGCCCGCCGACTCCCGCGCCCAGCGGCACCACCGGGCGGCGACGATGGCGATCACCACTACGGCGGCCTGGTGGTTCCTCACCCATGTGGCCACCGAGGTGGACTCCTCCCTCTCCACGGCCGTCGGACGCGCCTGGCCCATGACCGCCTGCACGTTCCTGATGCTCTTCGGGCTCGTCCTCGTCGCCCCGCGCCCACGCCTGACCCCACAGGCCGCGGCTGCGGTGTTACGGCGGGTGGTGAGCGGGTTCACCGCACCGGTGGTGCTCGGCGCCGTCGTTGTGGTCGGCGTCCACGCCGGTGTGTACAACGCCGCGCCGACGCTGCTGCGGCCGGCCCTGCTCGCCTGCTGGTGGACCGCGCTGGCGCTGGGCGCGATCCAGTGCTGCCGCTTCGTGGCGGGCCTCGGCACGCGGACCGTCGTACCGCCGCGGCCGGGGCGGCTGCGGCTGGGACTGCTGACCCTGGCCACCGCCGGTACCCTGTCCGGTCCGATCCTGCTCAAGGCCTCCGTCAGCGGCGGCCACCTCGACCTGCTCTCCGCGGTGTCGGGGACGGGCCTGCTCGTGCTGACCTCGGCGTTCCTGGGAACGCTGCGTGACATCCGCGACCTGCCCGCTGCCGGCTGAACCCCGGTAACCGCCACCCCTGCGCGCACCCCGTCCCGCGTACCCCACAGAACCCGACGACGCCCCGGCAGCGGGCGTCCGCCCAGCGGAAGGTACAGATGATCGGTCCTTTCTACGCGCTCTACGCCCGCCGTCTGCGCCGACAGGTGATGGCGGGTCCGCTGCCCGAGCACGTCGGGCTGATCATGGACGGCAACCGCCGCTGGGCCCGGCAGATGGGCATGGCCAACCCGAGCCTGGGCCACCGGTACGGCGCCGAGCATGTCGAGGACGTGCTGTCCTGGTGCGAGGCGCTGGGAATCAAGCACATCACCGTGTTCGTGTGCTCCACGGAGAACCTGCAGCGGCGGGACGACGCCGAGGTGGCCTTCCTGATGCAGGTCATCGAGCAGGTGGTCTCCGACCGGCTCAC
The DNA here is from genome assembly GCA_964398515.1 of uncultured Streptantibioticus sp. GTDB lineage: Bacteria > Actinomycetota > Actinomycetes > Streptomycetales > Streptomycetaceae > CAYNNX01. The sequence continues at coordinate 10,092 of CAYNNX010000086.1, forward strand.
CAGGCCGGACGCCCGCTGGCAGGTGCACATCGCCGGCATGCTCGACGTGCTGCCCGACACCACGGCACGGGTGCTCAAGGACGCCGTCGAGGCCACCCGCACCTGTACCACCGGCGCGCACGTCACGCTCGCGGTCGGCTACGGAGGTCGCCAGGAGGTCATCGACGCGCTGCGCGAGGCGCTGCGTGAGCGCGCCGAGGCGGGGGAGACGCTGGCCGACGTGGCGGCCACGCTGGAGGTCGACGACATCACCCGGCATCTGTACACGGCGGGCCGGCCCGACCCCGATCTGGTGATCCGCACCAGCGGCGAGCAGCGGATGTCGAACTTCCTGCTCTGGCAGAGCGCCTACTCGGAGCTGTACTTCTGCGAGGCCTACTGGCCCGCCTTCCGGGAGATCGACTTCCTTCGCGCCCTGCGCAGCTACGTCGCCCGGGAGCGCCGCTACGGCAGCTGACGGCCCGGCAGCCCTCATGGGGTGACGGCCGGATCCCCGTGAGCGCGTCCCCCGTGAGCGTGATCTCGGCCGGCCTGCCCGTCAGCCCTGCCCGGCGCCGGGATTGACCGCGGCGCCTTCGGTGCCCAGCAGGACGACGGTCGTGGTGGGCCCGACGGCGAGTCGGGCGCGGCGTTCCGCGCTGCCGTCACCGGTGAGCGCGGCGCGCACGCCCGCCAGGGAGGCGGCGCCGCAGGGGCCGAGGGGGACACCGAGAGCGGTGAGGTCATGGGCCGCACGGGAGACCTCGGCGTCGGTGACGGCGACGGCGGCGTCGAGGCCGTCGCGCAGGAACGGCCACGCGATGGCGGACGGCGTACCGCAGTTGAGACCGGCCATGGCCGTGGCGCCGGCGGTCACCGCGACCCGTCGCCGCCGGGCGAGGCTGGTCAGCACGCCGGCCGCGCTCTCCGGTTCGACGCTGAGCAGGGCGGTGCCGGAACCCTCGGGCCCGCTGCGGTAGTGGGTGACGGCGGCCTGCGCGAGCGAGCCCACCCCCGCGGGGACGGCGACCAGGCCGGTCGGTCCGGCTTCCGCCCGCTCCGCCTGAACTGACGAGCCGTCAATTCGCTTCAGCTGCTCGTCGATCTCCCGGAACAGTGTGGAGTAACCCTCCACGATCCAGCCGGGGACTCGCTCGTAGCCGGGCCACGCGGTGTCCTGGACGAGGACGCGGGAGTAACCGTCGCAGGAGGCGGCCGCCCGGCGCACCGCCTCGTCGTAGGGGCCGGCGACACGGGTGATCCGCGCACCCTCGGCCGCTATCGCGGTCACGGCCCCCGGGTGCACGCCCTCGGGGACGAAGACGTGGGCACGCCCGCCCAGCACCCTGGCCATGCGGGCGACGGCCCGGCCGTGGTTGCCGGCAGTGGCGGTGACGAGCAGCACGGGGCGACCCTCCGCGCGCCGGGACAGCACCTGGTGGATCGCCCAGGAGGCGCCGAGCGCCTTGAACGCGGCCAGGCCGAACCGCGTGGACTCGTCCTTGACGAACACCCGCCCGACGCCGAGCTCTTGGGCGAGCGCGGGCAGCGCGGTCAGCGGGGTGGGCGCGTACCGCGGCAGCTTCCGGTGGAAGCCGGCCACCTCGGCGGGGGCCGGCGGGCAGGTCCAGGACCGGGCGGCGGGTCGCGCGTACCACGGCAGGTGCCGCCCCGGCGATCCGGCGGGAGGGCTGGTGACGGCGGCGGAAGGCGCTGCGGATTCGGCGGTCACGCCCCCAGGGTGCCGGGCTCCCGTGTCATGGGTCCAGCGAATGTTTCCGAGTGATAATCATCGGAAAAACCCAACGATCCGGGGCTCGCCTGCCATGTTCGATCTGCACCGGCTCCGCCTGCTGCGGGAGCTGAAACACCGTGGCACGCTCGCCGCGGTCGCCGCCGCCCTGTCGTACAGCCCCTCCTCCGTCTCCCAGCAACTCTCGCTGCTGGAAACGGAGGTCGGGGTCCCCCTGCTGGAACCCGTGGGCCGCCGTGTCCGGTTGACACCGCAGGCCGAGATACTCGTCGGCCACACCGAAGCCCTGCTGGAACGGCTGGAACAGGCCGAGGCCGACATCGCCGCCTCGGTGGCCGACCTCACCGGCACCCTGCGGATCGCCTCCTTCCAGACCGCGGCGCTCGCGCTCGTCCCGGGCGCGCTGACGCTGATGCGCGAGACCCATCCCCGGCTGCGCGTCCACGTCACGCAGATGGAGCCGGAACGGGCGCTGCCCGCCCTGCTCGCGCGCGACTTCGACCTGGTCATCGCAGAGGAGTATCCGGGCAACCCCAATCCCCGCCCGGCCCAGATCGAGCAGCGGGACCTGTGCGAGGACACCCTGCGGCTGGCCCATGCGTCTCCCGTGGCGGCGGCCGGGCCGCGGGAGGCGCTGCGCGCGCTGGCCGGCCGTCCCTGGGTGCTGGAGCCCGAGGGGACGGCCGCCCGGCACTGGGCGATGGCCCTGTTCCGCGACGCGGGCTTCGAACCGGACGTCCGGTTCGACTCCACCGACCTCCTGCTCCACCTGCGGCTGGTGGAGCAGGGCCATGCCGCCGCGCTCCTCCCGGACCTCGTGTGGTGCGGCCGACCGCCGACCGTGGCCCTGCGGCCGCTGCCGCCCGGACAGCGGTCGCGCAGGCTGTTCACCGCCGTACGCCGGGGGAGCAGCGCGCACCCCGCGATCGAGGCCTGCCGGCAAGCCCTGCTCCAGGCGGTACGGACGGGACAGGGGCCCGCTAGCGGATCCCGAGTTTATGCAACTTGTTGCACAAAGCCTGCCGGGTGGTCTACAACTAGCGCGACGACACAGCGCCAGGAGGCCCCCGGATGAGTCCCGACCCGAGCCCGTACCCGCATCTGCTGCGCCCTCTCGACCTGGGCTTCACGACACTGCCCAACCGCGTGATCATGGGCTCGATGCACGTCGGGCTCGAGGAGGCGGAGAACGGCTTCGAGCGGATGGCCGCCTTCTACGCGGAGCGGGCACGCGGCGGCGCGGGCCTGATCGTCACCGGCGGCATCGCCCCCAGCGAGCAGGGCCGCCCCGGGCCGGGCGGCGCCAAGCTCACCACGCGGGCCGAGGCCGAGCAGCACGCCGCCGTGACCGCCGCGGTCCACCGGGAGGGCGGCCGCATCGCCCTGCAGATCCTGCACTTCGGCCGTTACGCGGACCACCCGGGTCTCGTGGCACCCAGCGCGCTCCAGGCGCCCATCAGCCGCTACACCCCGCACGCCCTCACCGACGAGGAGGTCGAGGCGACCATCGAGGACTTCGTCCGCACGGCGGAGCTCGCCCGGTCCGCCGGGTACGACGGCGTCGAGGTGATGGGCTCCGAGGGCTACCTGATCAACGAGTTCGTCGCCCGCGAGACCAACCGTCGCACCGACCGCTGGGGCGGACCCTACGAGAACCGGATCCGCTTCCCGCGTGAGATCGTCCGCCGCATCCGCGAGCGCCTCGGGCCGGACTTCATCCTGATCTACCGGCTCTCCATGCTCGACCTCGTGCCGGGCGGCTCGTCGCTGGAGGAGGTGATCACCTTGGCCAAGGAGGTGGAGGCGGCCGGGGCGACGATCATCAACACCGGCATCGGCTGGCACGAGGCACGCATCCCCACCATCGCGACCTCGGTGCCGCGCGGCGCCTACACATGGGTGACGAAGCGGCTCATGGGAGCGGTCTCGGTGCCGCTGGTGACCAGCAACCGCATCAACACCCCGGAGACGGCGGAGCGGTTGCTCGCCGAGGGGCACGCCGACATGGTCTCGCTCGCCCGGCCGTTCCTCGCCGACCCCGACTTCGTGGCCAAGGCCCGCAGCGGCGCCGCCGACACCATCAACACCTGCATCGGCTGCAACCAGGCCTGCCTCGACCACACCTTCAGCGGGCAGATCACCTCCTGCCTGGTCAACCCGCGCGCCTGCCACGAGACCGAACTGGTCCTCGCCCCGACGCGCCTGCGCAAGCGCATCGGCGTCGTCGGCGCCGGCCCCGCCGGGCTGGCCTTCGCGGTCTCCGCGGCCGAACGCGGCCACTGCGTGACCCTCTTCGACGCCGCCCCCGCCATCGGCGGCCAGCTCGACATCGCCCGCCGGATCCCGGGGAAGGAGGAATTCGACGAGACGCTGCGGTACTTCCGCGTCCAGCTCGAACGGCACGGTGTGGACGTGCGGTTGAACACGCGGGCCACCCCCGAGGCGCTGTCCGCGTTCGACGAGGTCGTCCTCGCCACCGGTGTCACCCCGAGGACCCCGCGGATACCCGGCGCCGACCACCGAAGTGTCGTCGGCTACCTCGACGTCCTGCGGGACGGAGCCGAGGTGGGCGAGCGCGTCGCGATCGTCGGCGCCGGCGGGATCGGCTTCGACGTCGCGGAGTTCCTCACCGACCCCGGCGGCGCGGCGAGCCTCAGCCCGCAGGAGTTCTTCCGCCGGTGGGGTGTCGACACCGGCTACCGCGCGCCGGGCGGCCTGGCCGAGCCCCGCCGCACCAAGCCGCCCCGCACCGTGTACCTCCTTCAGCGCAAGGCCACCAAGGTCGGCGCGGGCCTGGGCAAGACCACCGGCTGGATCCACCGCACCGAGCTCAAACACCGTGGTGTCACCATGATCGCCGGCGCCTCCTACGAGCGCATCGACGACGCCGGACTGCACATCACCGTCGGCGGCCACCGCCACACCCTCGCCGTCGACACAGTCGTGCTGTGCACCGGACAGGAACCGCGCCGCGACCTGTACGACGCACTGCGCGCCGCGGGACGCGCCGTCCACCTCATCGGCGGCGCCCACACCGCCGCCGAACTCGACGCCAAACGAGCGGTCCGCCAGGGCACCGAACTGGCCGCGGCCATCTGACCGGCACACCGCGCCTGCCTAGGATGCGGGCATGTCCCTCCCGCACGCGATCCTCACCGCCCTGCTCGAGAAGCCCTCGTCGGGGCTGGAGCTGACCCGCAGATTCGACAAGTCGATCGGCTACTTCTGGTCCGCCAGCCACCAGCAGATCTACCGCGAACTGGGCAGGCTGGAGCAGGCCGGACTCATCCGCGCGCTGCCCACCGCCCAGCCGCTGCGGGGGCAGAGGAAGGAGTACGAGGTCCTGCCGGCCGGCCGCGACGAACTGACCGAGTGGGTCGGCCGGGCCGAGGACCCCCGGCCCGTCCGGGACCCCCTGCTGCTGCGCCTGCGGGCGGCGGCGGTGGTCGGCGCGGACGGGTTCCAGGACGAGCTGCGCCGCCACCTCGACCTGCACCGGCGGCAGCTCGACGAGTACACCGGCATCGAGGAGCGCGACTTCCCCCCGGAACGGGACGCCGTCGAGGACCGCCTGCGCCACCTCGTCCTGCGGGCCGGCATCGGCCTGGAGACCTTCTGGATCGCCTGGCTCACCGAGGCGCTCGCGCGCCTCGGTGAGGACGCCGCCACGAGCTGACGCTACTCGGCCGCGCTCGCCTGCCGGACCGGCTGCTCGTCCGGTGCGAGAAGCTGGGTGGCGGCCAACTCCGCGTAGAGCGCGTCGGTGGTGAGGAGCTCATGGTGGCTGCCCACGGCCCGTACCCGGCCCGTGTCCATCACGATGATGCGGTCGGCCATCGTCACCGTGGACAGGCGGTGTGCGACGACCAGAACGGTGGTGGTGCGGGCCGCCTCGGTGACCGTGTCGCGCAGCGCGGCCTCGTTGACGGCGTCCAGCTGCGAGGTGGCCTCGTCCAGCAGGAGGAGCCGCGGCCGGCGCAGCAGGGCGCGGGCTATGGCGATGCGCTGGCGCTGGCCGCCGGAGAGCTTGGTGCCGCGGTGGCCGACGAGGGTGTCCAGGCCGTTCGGCAGGCGGGCGGCCACACTCTCCAGACGTGTGGTGCGCAGCACCTGGAAGAGCTCGTCGTCGGTGGCGTCGGGCGCGCCCAGCAGCAGGTTGTCACGGAGTGAGCCGGACAGCACGGGGGCGTCCTGCTCCACGTACCCGATGGCGGCGCGCAGGCGCGGGATCTCCCACTGCCGCACGTCGCGGCCGTCGAGGAGGATCGTGCCCGACTCCGGTTCGTAGAACCGCTCGATGAGGGAGAACACCGTGGTCTTCCCCGAGCCGGACGGGCCGACGAACGCGGTCATCCCACCCGGCGGCACGGTGAAGGAGACACCGTGGTGGACCTCGGGCAGCTCCGGCGCGTAGCGGAAGTGCACGTCGTGGAAGGAGACTTCGGCAGGAGGCGCGCCGGACTCCGGCAGCGGGGCCGGTGCGGCCGCCGGTTCGGTCGGCAGCCGGTGTGCCTCCTGGATGCGGGCGATGGCCGCGGCGCCCACCTGGAACTCGCTGACGGCGCTGAACAGTTGGTTGATCGGCTGCATCAGGTAGAAGACATAGAGCAGGAAGGCGATGAGGGTGCCGACGGCGATCGCCCCGGAGGCCACCCGGGCGCCGCCGACCGCCAGCACGGTCAGGAAGGAGATCTGGTTGGCCAGTCCCGCGGTGTTCCCGGCCAGCGCCAGCCACTTCGCGGCGCGCACACTCGCCCGCCACGACTCGTCGGCCGCGCGATGCAGCGCCTCCTCCTCGCGGTGTTCGGCACCCGACGCCTTGACCGTGCGTATCGCGCCGAGCATCCGCTCCAGGGCCGCGCCCATCACTCCCACCGACTCCTGGGCCCGCTTGCTCGCGCGGTTGATCCGCGGCACCAGCACGCCGATGACGGCGAAGGCGAAGGCGAGGACGACCGCGGAGACGGCGAACAGCACCGGGTCGAGTGCGACCATCATGGCCATCGTGGCGAGCAGTGTGAGGCTTCCGGTGACCGCGCCGACGACGGAAGTCGTCGTCACCTCGTGCAGCAGCGTGGTGTCCGCGGTCACCCGGGACATCAGGTCACCGGGTTCGGTGCGGTCGACGGCCGAGACGTGCAGTCGCAGCAGATGCGACACGAGCCCCCGCCGCGCGGTCAGCACCACCGACTCCCCGGTGCGGCGCAGGACGTACGCGCCGAGGGCCCCCACGGCGGCGTTGCCGACGACCAGCGCGGTCATCAGCAGCACCGCTCCCGTCAGCGACCGGTGGCCGCCGAGGTTGTCGATGAGCCGCCTGGCGGCGAGCGGCAGGATCAGCCCGGTGCCACCCGTCACTAAGCTCAGCAGACCGCCCAGCACGAGCCAGAGCCGGTAGGGGCGAACGTACCCGAGCAGCACCCGCCAGGCCGGCGGGCCCGCACGGCCGCCCGAGGCGTCCGATCCCGCCGTGCCACCGCGCTGCCGTGGTGCGGCCGGCGCCGTCGCCGGGGGTTCGGTGTGGCCGTGCTGTGCGTTCATCGCTCGCTCCTCGCAACCGTCGCGGACGCAGTCTCCGTCGCCCGACGGTAACCGGCGTGCGGCCCTCGCGTCTCGCCGGTTGCCAACCCGGCACCGCCGAAGCGCGGTTCACCCGAAGCGCCGTTCACACTCGTGTGCCGCGGCTGTCTGCGCCGGTGCCGGCGAAGGCCCGCGGCAGAAGGCGGCTGCCGTACGGTTGCAACGTCAGTCGCGGGATGCGGGGGAGGCGGCCGGCCGCGGTTCAGCGGGGCGACCGATGGGCAGGTGGTACAGCAGCACCGCGGTGAGCAACGAGACTGCGGCGACGCCACCGCACAGGGCGGCGAACGCGTCGGTGTACCCGCTGGTCGGCGTAGCGCCGGCGGCCCGTGCGTGACTGTAGATCGCCAGGAACGGCAGCATCAGCACTGCGGTGCCCAGCGCGTTCCCCAGCCGCTGCATGGCGGTGAGCACACCGGAGGCGCCCCCCACGTACTGTTCGGCGACGCCGCCGAGCACCGCGTTCAGGCTCGGCGTCACGAAGAACCCCTCGCCGACACCGATGACGATCAGGGCAGGCAGCAGGTTGCCGGGCAGCCCGGCGGGGTCGGCCAGGCAGAGCAGCAGCGCGAGACCGCTACCGGCGACGTGCAGCACGGCTCCGGTGGTCAGCACCGCACGGGCACTCAGCCGGCGGCCGAGTCGGCCGGCGACGAACGAGCTGACCGCGACCGCCAGGGCCAGGGGAGCGAAGTCCAGCCCGGCGCGCAGCGGGGAGCCCCCGTATCCGCTCTGCACCAGAATGGTGTAGCCGAGATAGAGCGGCGGCATGGTGGCGCAGAACAACAGCACCAGCGCGGCGCCGACGGCGAAGGCGCGGTCGGTGAACAGGTCGGTGTTCAACAGTGTTGCCGCGCCGCGCCTGGCCCGGCGGACCTGCGTGGCGACGAACGCGGCGAGCGCCACCACCGCGACGGCCAACATGCCCAGGATCTGCCCGGGCCACCCGAGTTGCCGGCCCTCGATCAACGGGACCAGCAACAGGCCCAGCGCGACCATGCCGAACGCGGCGCCGCCCCAGTCGACCCGGTCGGCGACCGGGGACCGGGATTCGGGCACCGCGCGTGGCGTGAGCGACAGCGCGGCGATGCCGATCGGCACGTTGACCAGGAACACCGGGCGCCAGGACAGTCCCAGTAAGTCGGCCTGGGTCACCGCGCCGCCCAGAATCTGCCCGAAGACGCCTGCCAGCGCCTGCACCACGCCCATGAGTCCGAACGCGCGGGCCCGTTGCCGCGCATCCGGGAAGGACACCCGGATGATCGCCAGCACCTGAGGGGAGAGCACGGCGGCCGCACCCCCCTGCACCAGCCGGGCGGCGATCAGCTCCGCCGGGTTGCCGGCCAGGCCACAGGCCATCGAGGCCAGCGTGAACCCGGCCAGGCCCACGGCGAACATGCGCCGCCGGCCGTACACGTCCCCCAGCCGTCCGCCGGTGACCAGCCCGACCGCGTAGGTCAACGTGTAACCGGCGATCACGAACTCGGCGTCTGCCGCGTCGGCATCCAGATCGGCCTGAATACTCGGCACCGCCACATTGGCGATGAAGGTGTCCATCATGGCGATGAACGCGCCGGTCAACACCACGCCCAGCCCGAACCAGAGACGTGGCGAACTGGTCTGCTCGGCGTCATTCACTGCGGTATGGACCCCCACGACGTTCACCCGCGATCGCCGCCTCGGCCGGCAGCGCCGCTTGACGCAGTTGGCTAGCATACTGAATCGGCAAGGTAGCAGCATAACTTGGCAAGGAAGCCTCGCGGCACAACCGGCCGGACGGTTTGTCAGCTGAGGAATTTTCTCAGTTGACAGAACGATCGCGGCGACTCGGCCACCGCGTCTACGCATTCGACCCAACCGGCTGGTTCGGATGTTTCCGGTCGGGGCACGCGGCAGTTTCCTGCGCCTGGCGCCCGCCCGCGGAGACGTAGGCCGTTGCGGCCCGAGGGCCCAGGTGAACAGGGAGTTGCCCCATGGCAAGCAAGCCGCGGCACGTGCATCTCTTTGTCGTCATCGGCAACGTTCGGGCAGCACCACGGCACGTGACGCGAACCGGACAGCGGCGTCGAACATGCCGACTCGGTCGAATTCCACGCCGAGGTGGCTCTGCGGGCGGATTCCGCGAAACTCGATGCGGTATTCATCGCCGACCACCTCGCGATGCTGGGCCGGGAGGCGCACGCGCCGGCGCAACATCTGGAACCATTGACTCTGCTGTCGGCGTTGAGCATGCGCACCGAGCCGATCGGCCTGGTGGGCTCGGCGAGCACGACCTTCAACGAACCCTGCAACCTGGCACGCCGGTTCGCCTCACTGGACCACCTCGCCCGAGGTCGCGCAGGTTGGAACATCGTGACCTCGGCTTTCGGAGAGGAGAACTTCGGCACCGAGCCGCTCCCCTCGCACCGGCCCGCTACGCGCACGCGGCGGAATCGCGGTTCCAGCCCGCCGCGCCGCCGCGTGCCCCACCGGGTGGGGACACGGGAAGCCTCTGGTACTTGGACTCGATCTTGGCAGACCTGCCCTTACCAGGGGCTTCGCGCCTCAGCCGACCCCAACCCGCCACGGGTGGCCGGGATTTGCGCTCCGGCATCCCCTTGCCTGACAAGGTCGGCCTGGTTATATTTTCGAAGGATCTTGACCGTCTCGGCGCTGTTTCGATTCCTCTCCAAAAATCACGGACAGGAGAAAAGTGATGAGCTCAGGCGTCAATGCGAGTCAATTACGGCCGTCGACCGACCCGGTATCCCTCTACCGCCTCAGAGAGGGAACCTACGCCACAGATCTGCTCATCGTGGCGATCGTCGAGCTCGACCTGTTCACCTGGATTCACCGGAACACGCCCGCGCGCGTAGCCGCCATCGAGAAGGATCTCCGGCTCGACGCACGTGCCCTCGATGTACTGATCACCTACCTCGTCGCGCTCGGCCTGGTGGAGCGCGGCGCAGGCGACGAGATCCGGCTCACCGCGTTGTCCGCCGAGCATCTGGTCGCCGAGTCGCCGTGGGACCTGCGCGCGTATTTCGGCTCGATGAGCGAACGGCCCGGCTGCGTCGAGATGCTCGCCGCGCTGCGCACCGGAGCCACCGCCTCCTGGGCCAGTGCACCGGACAGCCGGAACTGGGCGGACCGGCTGGCTGATCCGGGTTGGGCCCGGCGGGTCGTCGCGGCCATGGACTCCCGGGGTCAGTTCCTCGGGCCAGCGCTCGCCGCCGCCCTGGACCAACTCACCGGCTTCAGCCGTGTGTTGGATGTCGGAGGCGATTCGGGTGTGTACTCGTGCGCCCTGGTCGACCGCAGGCCGGACGTACGGGCCTCGGTGTTCGAACGCCCGCCCGTGGACGAAGTGGCCCGGCAGTTGCTGGCCGAACGCGGCTACGCCGATCGCGTGGACGTGGTCACCGGTGACATGTTCAGCGATCCGCTGCCACCCGGGTACGACCTGCACATCTACTCGCATGTGCTGCACGACTGGAACGAGGAGCAGGTCCGCGGTCTGCTCGCCGCGTCCTACGCGGCCTTGGCGCCCGGGGGCTGGATCGTCGACCACGACGCGCACATCAACGCGGCGAAAACCGGCCCGCTTCCGGTGGCCGAGTACTCGGTGATGATGATGCACTCGACGCCGGGCAAATGCTGGGCGGTTTCCGAACTGGAAACCCTGCTGACGGAGGCCGGATTCGTCGATGTCCGGCACACACCGACCACCAGCGATCGGAGCGCGGTCATCGCGCGCAAGCCCGCCGAATGAGTGGAAATGAAATCTCCACGCAAGGCACGGGGACCGCCGCGACGGATGGGTCGTCCACCGAAACGGATCGGCCGCACGCGCGCGGCGCGCCATCGCCGGCATGGTGGGTTCGGTTTTCGAGTGGTACGACTTCTATCTGTACGGCACGGCCACCGCCCTGGTGTTC
>CAYNNX010000087.1:0-4808 GCA_964398515.1 uncultured Streptantibioticus sp.
GGCACCACACCCACCCACCCCGCAACCAACTCCGGCACAGACACACAACCCCGCAGCCGCTCCGCGGGCGTGCGGCACTGGTCGGGGCCTTCGGCGGGCTGTGCGGGCCGTGTTGCCTTGTGGGCCTCGGACAGGGGTGCAGTGGAATCCGACTGACCCATAATCGTTCTCCCTTCAGCGGGCGGTCCGTGCCGGTCGTCCGCCGGGCTCAGTTGTGGTCCGACTCACGGCGGACGAGGTACTCGCCACCGCCTCCGGATGGCATGTCGTGCGGTGGCATGCCGCCGCCGAGGACGGGGCCGCCACCACCCGGCACGGGCCCGCTTCCCAGGACCGGCCCACCGCCGAGGACGGGGCCGCCGCCCAGTACAGGGCCGCCGCCGACCCGCCGCCGCGGGCCGGAGTCATCCCTGTGGGCGTCGGGGCCGGTGCCGTTGACACCGGGCCTGTTGAACTGGGTGTGGTAGAGCTCGGCGTAGAGGCCTCCCGCCGCGAGGAGTTCCTCGTGTGTGCCGCGCTCCCGCACCCGGCCGTCGTCGATGACGAGGATCTGGTCGGCTTCGCGGATGGTGGACAGGCGGTGGGCGATCACCAGGGAGGTCCGCTCGCGCAGTGCGGTCTTCAGCGCACGCTGGATGGCCGCTTCGGATTCGGAGTCCAGGTGCGCGGTGGCTTCGTCGAGCACCACGACGGAAGGCGCCTTCAGCAGCAGTCTGGCGAGGGCGAGTCGCTGTTTCTCACCGCCCGAGAGCCGGTATCCGCGGTCGCCGACCACCGTGTCGAGGCCGCTGGGCAGCGAGCGGATCAGCTCCCCGATCTGCGCGGCCTCGCAGGCGGCGAGCAGTTCCCGTTCGGTGGCGTCGGGGCGGGCGTAGGCCAGGTTCGCGCGGATCGTGTCGTGGTAGAAGTGCGCGTCCTGGCTGACCACGCCGACGACTTCGCGCAGCGAGTCGAGGGTGAGATCGCGCAGGTCGTGGCCGTCGATGCGTACGCTCCCCGAGGTGGGGTCGTAGAGGCGGGAGACAAGGTGGGTGGCGGTGGTCTTGCCACCGCCCGACGGGCCGACGAGGGCTGTGAGCTTGCCGGACGGCACCCGGAAGCTCATGTTGTGGAGGACCTCCGGTGTCCGCTTGGTCCGTTCCGCCGCGGAGATGGCGTTGGACTCCAGGGACGCAAGGGAGACTTCGTCGGCACTCGGATACCGGAAGGAGACTTCGTCGAACTCGATCTCGGGTGCGGGACCGCCTCCAGGAGCAGGGAGCGCCGTCGCGTCCGGCCGCTCGGTGATCAGCGGCTTGAGGTCGAGCACCTCGAAGATCCGGTCGAAACTCACCAGCGCTGTCAGCGCGTTGGACTGCAGACTGGACAGTTGCGTGATGGGTCCGTGCAACCGGCCGAGAAGGGTGGCCAGTGCCACCAGCGTGCCGATCTGGAACACGTCGTGGAGGACCAGAGTGCCGCCGACCCCGTACACGAGCGCGGTTGTGAGCGAGGCGAGCAGCGCCATGATGATGAACGAGAGCCGGCTGTAGACCGTCCAGACGACGCCGATCCGGCGCACCTCGCCCGCCCGTGCCTCGAACGCCGCGGCTTCCTCACGCGGGCGGCCGAACAGCTTGGCGAGCATCGCTCCGCCCACGTTGAAGCGCTCGTGGATGATGCCGCCCAGTTCGCCGTTGGCCTGCATCTGATCCCTCGAATAGCGCTGGAGTCGCCGCCCGACGTAGAAGCCGGGCACTACGAACAGGGGCAGGGTGACTACGGCGATCAGACTGATGAGCCAGGACAGGTAGAACATCTCGGCGAGGACCAGGGCCACGGTCAGCACGCTCGTCGCCGAGGTGAGGAGCGTGGTGAGGGCCTGCTGCGCGAGCATGACGTCCCCGTTCAGGCGGCTGGAGAGCAGTCCGGTCTGGGTGCGGGTGAAGAACGCCATCGGCTGCTGCTGCACGTGCTTGAACGCCTGGACGCGCAGATCGTGGCTGACGCCCTGCCCGATACGACCGGAGAGATGGCTCTGCGCGAGCTGTGTCACCGCGTCGAAGACCGCGAGCAAAGCGACGACAAGGGCAACCGTGGTGACAACCCCGGAATCCTTCTTGATTATTCCGTCATCGATGATCTTCTTGAGCAGCAAGGGCGTCGAGACGACTATGAAGGAATCCACCACGGTAGTGAGAAGCAGAAAGAGCAGCGCAAGCCTGTGGGCCTTCAAATAGGAGAGGGACCGGCGCAGCGTCCCCGGCCGGAGAGACTGTTTTCCGGATCCGGACTGCGGCCCTCCGATGGTAGGTCCACCAGGACCTTGGGTGATCAACACGCGACGGAAACCTCCTGCGATGATCGAACGATTCCGGCGACTCTCGCAGAGCGACGATACCGCTGGGGAATTGCCGTCAACCAGCGCGCGGAGTCGGGCAGAACAATGGCCGCCGAGCAATTCAGCCGATGCAAAACTTTTGCGGTGGGGACGACCGCGTGAGGGCCGCACTCATCGTCAATGCGGGCGTCGGCAAAGCAACAGCCCGCAAAGCAGGCGCCGGCCCCGCTCCGGCGCCCACGTATTCGCCACTGTCCAACCGGCCGAATTGCCCACTTGGACACGGGAGGCCGTCCGGTGGGACACGGAAAATCCGCTCTACGCCGTCTCGGTGACCTTGCGCTGTACGCGCAGCGCGGCGTCAGCCCACATCCGGGCGCATTCGTTGGCCAGGCCGGCCACGACCCCTCCGCAATGTGGCGGCACCCTGTCGATGATCTCCTCCCATTCCTCGGTGCTGATCGTGTGCATGACCAGCAGCCGGAGCAGGGTGCGTCCGGCCTCGCTGAACCGCAGCGCCGGATCCGCCTTGAGGCGCTTCACCATCGCGGCGCGGTCCTCGGCCCGCTTCCGGTCCGGCACTGCCACGGGACCCCGGATGCCGCCCGGGGCGGCCTCGCGGTCGTCGCGGGTGGTCCGCTTGCCCCGCTGCGGCAGCGGGTCCTCGCCGCGCAGCAACCGGTTGCGCACATCGCGTACCGTCTCCGGGGAGATGGCCGCGACCCGTGCCACCTGACGGAGCGACAGGCCTGGATTCTCGATGATGAGCTGGCTGGCGATCCTGCGACCCTCGGCGCCGTTGACCGCGCGTACCTTGCCGTCGTGACCGATCCTGCTCCCCTCGCCGGCCCGGTTCCCCGGAGCCCGTCTGCGGATCTCCGCGACCGTTCCGGGGGCAAGGCCGCTGACCGAGGCGATCATCCGGTCCGACCACTGCGGGTGCGAGGCGATGATGCGCTCCGCCGCGCGCTTGCGGTCGGCCGTCTTCAGCGGCAGCCCATGCGTGACGTTGGACTCGACGGCCAGGACGAACGCGTCGGCGGCGTCACCGTCGAAGAACCTCGCCGCGATCTTGCGTTCCCCGCGGAGTTCGGCTGCCCGCAGCCGGTGCAGGCCGTCGATCACGCGCATGGTCGCGCGGTGGACGGTGATGGGCGGCAGTGGGCTCTCCGCGGCGGCCAGCGCTTCCACATGCTCCGGATCGACTCCGGAGATGCGGGGCGAGTCGGCCGTCGACAGCGAGACGATCTCGACTTCGACGACCATGAGGTGGTCGATCTGCGCGTGCCCAGGTATGTGCAACTCGATTTCCCCCTATAGATCTGACGCTGTCCGCGCACGCACCGAAAACCGATGGGCTCGTGCGCGAACCGGTGAGCCCGGGCACGTGCGGACAGGGTCGGCAAACCCATGGCTACGCAGTCCTCGGGAGGCCGAGCCAACTCGACTGCGCTACGTGAGAAGTGGCTCCCGGACTCCCATATCCCCGTGCCGAATCGACGCATACAGCTGAGGTGATGAATTCGAGCCGCGCGACCCGCTGAATTCCAACAAGTCGCTCCGCACACGGCATCACATCCCCTCCTACGGGGATTCGTTCCACCACACGAAGGGAACTTCGTTCCTCTAGTCGAGCACGCTCACTCTAACAAGGCGAATTCCGGCCGGGTACCCCTCATCCAGCGGAGGACCAAGGTGCCTCGCCACCCCTAGCCGCCCCTAGCGAGCGGCATGGCGTTTGCGGGTGCCGATCTGCAGCATGTCCGCTTAGCGGGCCTGCAGTTCGACGCCGGCCGGGTCGATGACCTCGGTGACCACCGGAAGCCCGGTCTCCTGCCTGACGTCGGCGAGCAGGCGCAGGCCGGTTTCGCCGAGACCCTGGTAGGCGTTGGGCGAGGTGCGGGGCTTGAACGCACCGGCGCGCAGCGGCGCGGCCCCCGCTTCCTTGGCCATCCTCGCGGCCGCAGGGTCTGGGACGGGGTCTCCGCGGCGCACGGGCCCGCGATCACGGTCAGGGTGACGGGGCCGATCGGCACACCCGCGACCCTGATCACGGACCGGTCGGGGTGGTGCTCGCGGCTGACCGGCTTGTACGGGGCGGAGATCCGCACGACATCGAGTACGTTGCGGCGGTTGGACAGGTTGAGGGCCTCCAACGCGTCGACGTCTCCGACGAGTCCGACGAGTCCGACGATGGTGCGGCTCACGCCGCGGCTGACGAACGCGTCGCCGCCCGCCGCGCGTACCAACTGGACGATTTCGTCCACGTCTTCCTGAGTGGCCCCGGGGGCCATTACCACAACCATGGGTTACTCCCGTCACTCGGGCGGAACCCCGGACGGCCGGTGCGGATACCGAAAGCGGCCGGACTTTCCGGCGGGTGTGGATCCGGGGATTGCGGGGCGGTTTCACCCCGGTCGCTCACATCCGCCGGTCCGGGAAAGCGGGATCGCTCACCGCGGCCCGCCGCGACAACAGTAGGAGTGCC
>CAYNNX010000087.1:4908-21184 GCA_964398515.1 uncultured Streptantibioticus sp.
CCTCAACGGCTCGCCGTGGGGTTGTCCAACTCCGTGATTTCTCTTCGAACTTGGCCCCTCGCACCGGGTGCGAGCACCGGAAGCCGGTTGCCGTGTCTGTTGCCGAAGCGGTCCGTGCGCGCCACGAACGCGACCTCGATCACGAGCCCGCCTCCCGGCCGAGCCCGAGCACCGATCACCGCGTCGTGGGCGTCGGCGATGGCGCGGACGATCGACAGGCCGAGGCCGTGATGCCCACCGCCGGCCGTGCGGCCGAGCCGCTGGAAGGGTTCGAAGAGCCGCTCCACCTGCTCGGGCGGCACCTCGGGGCCGGTGTTGGCCACGCGGACGACGGCGCGCCCGCCATCGGTCCGGGTGGTGATCTCCACCTGTCCGCCGGGGAGGTTGTAGCCCATCGCGTTGTCGACGAGGTTGGCCACCAGGCGCTGGACCAGGGCCGAGTCGCCCGAGGTGGGCGCGGGCGCGATCGTGGTCGTGACGCGCAGTCCGCGCCGCTCGCTCTCCGGACGTGAGGCCCGGACGACCTGCCCGGCGACGACTGCCAGGTCCAGGGGTTCGCGGTGCTCCAGGGCGCGTTCGCTGCTGGCCAGTGTGAGAAGCGATTCAAGCAGGCGTGCCTGCTGCTTGCTGATCTCCAGGAGACGCTCGAAGTTGGCCCGGAACGACTCCCGGGTGGCGTCCCGGTCGATGAGCGACTCCTCGAGCAGGGCGTGCTCCAGGGTGAGCGGGGTGCGCAGTTCGTGTGCGGCGTTGGCGACGAAGCGCTTGTGGGAGTCGAGGGCCCTCTCCAGACGGCCGAGGAGTCCGTCCACGGTGTCGGCGAGGCCTTTCAACTCGTCGTCGGGGCCCTCGACGGCCAGCCGTTCGTGCAGGTTGCGCGCCGAGATGCGCTGGATGGTGCCGGTCATCGTGCGCAGCGGACGCAGCACACGGCCGGCGACCAGCCAACCGAGCACCATCGAGATCACCGCCATGATGGCCAGGGCGATCCCCGACTGGACCAGGAGGTGGTGCACCTCGACCTCGTGCTGCCTCAGGGCCTGCTGGCGCAGTTCCTGGGTGAGGTTGCTCAACTGCGCGGAGCCGCTTGCATCCGGACCCAGGTACAGATTGCCCTGTCCGTCCTGCGTGACCATGGGTTCACCGGCGCCGCCGTTGACGAGGACCAGCTTGGCCGGGGAACCGGTGACGAGCAGATAGGTGATCGCGAGCAGGATCACGCCCGAGACGACGAACAGCGCCCCGTACAGCAGTGTGAGGCGCAGGCGTACCCGCCGGGGCGACAGGCGGCGGGCGAATGCCAGGGGCAGGGTGAGGAGCATGGGCAGGCGCATGGCACTCTCAAATCCGGTAGCCGCCCCGAGGAACGGTCTCGATGACGGGCGGGTTGCCGAGCTTGGGGCGCAGCCGGTTGATCGTCGCCTTGACTGTGGTGGTGAACGGGTCGGCCGCCTCGTCCCACACTCGTTCCAGGAGTTCCTCGGCCGACACCACCCGGCCCTGGGCGGCGAGTAGGTATTCGAGTACCGCGAACTCCTTCGGGGTGAGCGCGAGGCGCACCCCGGACCGCGACGCGATCCGCTGCGCGGGGTCGAGCCGCAGGTCGCCGTGGACCAGCACCGGAGGCAGCGCCGGTTGGGAACGCCTGGCGAGCGCGCGGATGCGGGCGACCAGTTCGGCGTACGCGAAGGGCTTGGGGAGGTAGTCGTCCGCGCCGAGGCTGAGGCCCTCGACGCGGTCGGCGATCGTGCCGGACGCGGTCAGCATCATCAGGCGGGGGCGCACCGGCTGGGTGGCCAGGGCGCTGCAGACTTCGTCACCGTGTACGCCGGGCAGGTCCCGGTCGAGTACGACCACGTCGTAGTTGACCACTGCCGTGCGGTCGAGGGCGTCCGAGCCGTCGTAGACGACGTCGACCGCCATTCCCTCCCGGCGCAGCACCCTCGCCACCGAGTGCGCGAGTTCGGCGTGGTCCTCGACTACCAGTACCCTCATCGCCCACCCCTCCCAGGGCGCGTCACCGCGAGAGGAAGGACCGTGCGGCAGGGGCTGCTCATGGAGTGACACGTTGCCCGATCCCACGTCACACACCGGTCACAGCTCCAGCCGCGGCCCCTCACGACGCGCGCTCGAGTTCGTTCCCCGGCCTCGAAAGGGTACCGCCGGGATGCGCCCCCGAGCCGCGGTCACAGATTTTCGGACCGCCGTGTGACCGTCCGGCACGTAGAACGGAGCGGTCAGAACGGCCACGTCTGTGCCGCAACCGACGAGGACGAGGAGGGTGTCTCTGACATGACCGGCACCCTCTCCCTTCCGGGCCCTGCCGTGGTGGCGCTCCTCCTCGGCATGCGCCGCCTACACCACGCGAAGGCGGCTGCGGGCGCCGCTGTTCATGCGCCCCTCGCGGTGGCCGGGGACCGGGACGTGGCTGAGGCGCGCCGCCAGGTCCGCGCGGCGGTGGACGGAGAGTTTGCGGTACGAGCGGGTCAGGTGTTGCTCGACGGTGCTGATCGTGATGCACAGCTTGTCGGCGATCTGCCGGTTGGTGTGCCCGCTGGCGGCAAGCGTCGCCACACGCAGCTCCGCTTCGCTGAGCTCCACGCCCTTACCGCTACTGCCGGCGGAGTTCCAACCCCACTTGCGGGGCAGGGAGTCGGCCGCGGTCACCACCCCGGGGGCAGGGATTCCGCACTCCCCCTCCAACTGCTGTGCCTTGCGGGCTGCGGCCCGGGCGCGTCCTGCGTCTCCGAGCTCGCGATGGGCTCGGGCCAGCTCGGTGGTGGCACGGGCCAGTTCCAGGTGGTGGCCGCGCTCTCGCAGGATCTCGATGGCCTCGCCGATGACCGGCAGGCGGCGCCCGGGGCTCAGCGCGCTCGCATGGACCCGCAGCGAGACCCCGCGCACCCAGGAGCGCCCGGGGCCCACCATGGCCAGCTGCTCCTCCGCCAGGCTGCGGGCGCGGCCGTCCTCGCCGAGGGCGAGATGGGCTTGGGCCACGTCGGTCCGCCACGGCACGAGAGCGGGCAGGTCGAAGCCCCACCGGGTCATGAGACTCCCGCACTTGTGGAAGTCGTCGAGCGCGGCGTAGGGGCGTCCGGCCGCGAGGTAGTAGTGACCGCGCGCCCGGAGATACAGGAGTCCGTCGGTGGTGTCGAACGCCGGGTCCGGGATCGGGGTGCTCAGTTGGGCGGCCGCCTCGTCGAGCCGGCCCAGGGCGGTTGCGGCGTACACGGAGGTGCCGACCGGCGAGGCGATGGCCACGCCCCATCCCTCCGCAGGCACCAGGTTGAGCGCCGAACGCGCCGACTCCTGCGCCGCGGCGAGCCGTCCCCTTCTGAGGTGGACGCGCGCCCTGGCCGACATGAGGAGCGCCTGCCACATGGGGGCGCGGCGCTCGGTGGCCTCGTTGAGGAGGGTGTCGCACCAGTAGGCCGCCTTGTCGAGGCGGTCGGCGAGGACAAGGCAGGAGAGGGCCAGCACGAGGGCCGGCAGGGTGCGGTCGTCCAGACGGGTACTCTGCAGGATCTGCTCCGCACGGACCACCACGTCGTGGTCGGCCTCCTCGAGCACCGCTCTCATCAGGATCGCCGCCCGCTGATGGGGGATGCGCGCCCGGGCGCCCGCGTGCCGGCGGGCATCGTCGAGGCGGGTAGCGCTGTCGACGCATGCGGCGGCGTCGAGGCGGGACGCAGCGTCGAGGCGGGCGGCGGAATCCGCAAGTCCCGGGTAGGCGTAAGCGATCCAGCGAGGGGAGCGGTTGAGTCCGGGGCCTGCGCTCCCCGCTGGATCGCAGGGCCTGTCGCCGTGTTGCTCCGCGGCGCCCAGGACGTCGAGGGCCTGCTCCACGTGGCCGAACCAGAGGAGGTATCCGACGAGTTCGTCGGCGTGCCGCGTCCCGAGGCGGCCGTCCAGCGCGGCAGCGGTGAGTTCGGGCAGGTGCTGGGCGGCGGTGTACGGGTTGACGCGCCAGCCGACCCGGGTCAGTTCGGCCCGAACCGCCAAGGACTGGTGTGCGTCGGCGCAGCTGTCGCGGGCGACGCGCAGGCAGGTGAGGGCCAGCTCGACCTCGTCGTCCGCCAGGGCCCTTTCGGCCGCTTCGAGCAGTGTGCGCAGCACCCATGGGGCGTCGATGGGCTCGGCCGCGATCAGGTGCTGCACCACCGCGGTGGCCGCCACGCCATGCTCATAGAGCACTTGGGCGACGCGGGCCTCAAGGCGCGCGCGGTGCGCGGGGTCCATGCTTCTGAGCACCGCGGCCCGGCCGGCCTCGTGGCGGAACCAGCCGGCGTCGAGCACTCCCGCCTCGCTCAGCTCGCGCAGACCGCGGTGCACGGACTCCGGGGTGGTGCCCAGAACTTCCGCCAGTTCGGCGAGGGACGCGTCGGGGCCGACCACGGCAAGGCCCCAGACGGTGCGGCGCGTGGACACATGGCTGCGGTACAGGCTGGTGGTCACGGCCCGCGCGTACGCCTCACCCGGCGTCAGTGCCGCAGAGCCGCCGCCCGAGGCACGGTGGTCCTCGATCAGCGCCTGCGTCAGCAGGGGGTTCCCGCCACCCACCCGGTGCAGTTCCGCGACGAGCGTTCGCTCGGGCCACGCATCCGAGCCGAGCGCGGAAGCCATCTCGGCCACTCCGCGACGGCTGAGAGGCGCGAGCCTGATGTTGCGGACGCCCGACAGCCGCAACAGGTCCGCGTGCAATCGCTGGTTACTGTCAGGGAAGCAATTATTTCCAGCCAGTACAACAAGAATTCGACTTACCTCGATGCGCCGGGCGAGATAGAGCAGACATTCGAGTGACTGGCTGTCCGCATGGTGCCCATCGTCGATACTGAGCACCACCGGCCTTCCCCTGGCTCTTTCCAGCAGGAAGCCGCAGATCCTGGGAATCTCCTTCATCACCAGAGCGGGCAACGCACCATCGAGGCCACCGAGTTGCGCGTCCCGGGCGATCAGGTCCACCAGACGGGCCGCACGCCCGGCGCCAGGGCCGGCCAGCTCCGCACCGAGGAGCAGTTGCCCCATCACACCCAGCGGCAGGACACTCTCCGCTTCTGACGCCGCGGCCTGCAGCAACAGCGCTCCTGCGGCGCTCGCCCGCTCCCCGAAGGCTCGCAGCAGCGCGGTCTTCCCACTGGCCACCGCTCCGCTCACCCAGAGCACACCACCACGACCGGCGTCGCAGGCGCGAAGCATTCCCTCCATGATCGAGAGCTCATCAACGCGGTCCACCAAGTTCATGGGCCAGACCTCTCCCCCGTGTCTGACAGATGGTTCAGAACAGCCGGACGATCAGCCGGACCCAATCCGCCGACACGACCAGCCCTCTTACTCGACCACTCTGCCAGAGTCGAAAATCAACTGCCAGCAGTATTTGACTCAACGCTGCCGAACCCACTGTCGAAAACCAGCCACACATTCCATGATCGGAAGTCCCCATTCCGCATCCCGTGACGCTTTCTCCGATATCTCTGCCGTACGGAATCCCAAGGCCGAATCCTTTCGCCAAAGCCCGGCCGAGCCCGGCTCGCGGGTGCGGTTGGTGCGCCGGGGACAGCTGTGCCGAGGGAACAGATGGCGCGATCGCTATGGGCCGGAGTCGCTCCGCTCGGCGAGAAGCCGCCACGGACGAGGCCGAGTCGGAAGCCGTCCGTCGAACTGCGGCAGTCGTTCCCTCGCTCCGGGAGGTGGACGCGATGGCGCGGCCGAAAGCCGCGCAGCGGCACTCCAGACTCGGTGCACCGCGGCGGGTCGCCCGCACAACGCCCGTCCATCAGCCCCGGTCCGGCCCGCCGGCGACGACAGGCGTTGGCGAGCGGCTGCGGCAGTGTGGAAGACCCCGTTGACCGTTGGTCGGGGGGGGTCGCCGCGGGTCCGGGCGAGCGGCACGCCGAGGGTGCACGGCCGTGACGGCCGGCCGGCCCTCCCGCACCCCTTCCGGCACAGGCCCGGCTGCCGGTCCGGGTACTGCCGCTCACACGAGGCCGCGGCTGGCAGCTTCCCGCCACCGCGGCGACTGCGGATTCGGGCGGCTTGCTCAGCCGGATGTGCGCTCGGCCGGGCCGCCGCCTGCCGCGGCTGCGTCTTCCACGCTGGGGGCGCACTGGGGGCAGGCTCCCCAGAAGGTCACCGCGGCCTCGTCGACCCGGTAGGCGGGGGGAAGGTCCGCCTCCAGGCAGGGTGCCGCGCCGATCGTGCAGCCGACGTCGGTTATGCCACCGCATGTCCGGCAGGCGAAGTGGTGGTGGTTGTCCTGTCTCTCGATCTCATAGCGGGCCGGGTGGCCGGCGATATGGGTGCAGCGGAGCAGAGCAGCCTCGGTGAGGATGCGCAGGACGTCGTAGGTGGCCTGGAGGGAAAGGCGACCGATGACGTGTTGCGCTCGGGCACGGATGGACTCGACGTCGGGATGGCCCCCGAGTTCCTCCACGGCGGTGAGTACGGCCATGCGGGGAGCGGTGACGCGCAGGTGGGCGTCGCGCAGGCGGGTCGCGGCGTGTGCCATGGGGTCGGCTGCGCCGAACCGGGGGGAGCGGCCGGTGGCCGACCGGGCGTCAGCCATCGCGGTCTTCGCCGAGCTGGATCCAGACGGTCTTCCCCCACGGAGTGGGGTCGCTGCCCCAGCGCTGCGCCAAGCGGTCGATCAGCTCAAGGCCGCGGCCGTGTTCCCAACTGGGGGATGCATGAAGCGGCGCGGGCGGTGTCCTGCTTCCGTCGCTGACCGCACAGCGGACCTGGTCGCCGACGCTGCTGACGGTCAGGTACAGCGGCGGCGCGGCATGCTGCAGAGCGTTGGCGATCAGCTCGCTGATCAGAAGTTCCGCGGTGTCGGCCAGGGCTGCGGGGAGGAACGCTCGTAGGGCGTTGCGTGCCTGTCCCGCGGCGGCCGAGCTCCACGGCAGACGCAGCGTGAACACTGTGCGGTGCGGCCGGCTGGCGGACCGGCCAGGGTCTGTCGCCGGCGTTTCCGGTGCATCCGGGACCACCGTCGCAGCGACGTACGGGACGGTGTCCGGTAGGCGCTTGATGAGGATGTTTGCACCGTTCATGGGGAACGAGCCTCCCTCCGGACGATCATCCGGAGACGTACTCAGCCTTCAATGCCGGCGTCGCCCGTCTTCTCTTCAAACGTACGTTCTGGAGCGACTCAAGGCAATAGAGACATACGGGTAACTTTTCTCTTCCACTCACACGATCCATTCAAGAAGAACCATCTACGGAGAGGCGTCGCCGTCTTACCCACAGGAGTCCCAGTGCCCGTCGAGAGCACTGCGGATGGCGACGGCGACACTACGGAAAGTCATAGGCCAGGACGCGACTCCACCCACGCGATCAGAGCGCCATCGCTCCCCGCTCCGAGCGGGTGGCCAGGACAACCTTCCCCTCGCCGGACTCCATCCGCAGGCGGGGCCTCGCAGCCCGTTTGAAGCCGCCGCGTGACAGGGGTGGATCACCAAGGTCGTGCGTGCACGACCCCTGCAACGGGTCGGTCCGACATCGGCGGGTTCGAGTCATGACGGCGGCTGCCACAGGCGGTGTGCCTGTAGCAGCCGACGGTGTCCGACCGCGTCAGGAGACGGTCACGTCGTCGTAGTAGGTGTAGGTGGGGTCGCCGGGGTAGTTGTCGTCCTTGCTGGTCAGTGTGAGGGTGTAGCTGTGGCCGGCGGTAAGGGCGCCGGAGACCCTCTGCCATCCGGCACCCGACGTGCAGGTCTTGGGCAGCAGCGTGGCGGTGGTACCGGTGGTGTTGTCCTTGAGCGTGACCGTGGCCCAGTCGTAGCTGACGGTGTCCGGGCAGTTCACGTCGTAGTACAGGGAGATCTTGGTGCTGCCGCTGGGGGCGGTGAACGTCTGGCTCAGGGAAGACGTGTTGCTCGGCGACGTGGAGCCGACCTGAGCCCCATAGCCTCCGCTGTGTGCGGCGGCGGCGAGTGCGGCGGTCGTACCGGTCGAGGTCCAGCCGCTGAGGGAGCCTGTCTCGAACCCGCCGTTGACGATTCCTCCGCCACCCCCGGACGTCGAGATGGTCCAGGTGAACGAGGTGCTCCCGGAGGCACCGGTGGTGTCCTTGGCGGTGACGGTCACCGAGGAGGTGCCCGCGGTGGTGGGTGTGCCGGAGATCAGGCCGGTTGAGGAGTTGACCGACAGGCCCGCGGGCAGGCCGGTGGCGCTGTAGGTCAGCGTCTGGCCGGAGGCGGAGTCAGTGGCGTGGATTTGCAGGCTGACGGCGGTGCCAACCGTGCCGCTCTGGTTGCCCGGACCGGTCACGGTGACCGTGTTGCCGGTGCCGCCGCCGACGATCGGGTGGGAGACCTCGCAGCCGCCCGCGCCGTTGTTGAAGTCATTGGCCCACGTCGACTGCACGGCGAAGCTGCCGGTGGTCAGCGCGATGTTCTGCGAGGCGCCCTGTCCTGAGGAGATCCAGGCGCACTTGTCCCCGTTCTCCTGCCCACCGCTGTCCGTCCAGCCGCCGGCGGGGTTCTGGTCGGTGATCGTCTCGGCGTACTCGTGGCCCTCGACGATGGTCACACCGTCCAGTGTTCCGGGGCTGTTGACGAAGCCCTGCCCGCAACTGCTGCCGGCGTCCGTCACATAGGGCATGTTGGTGAAGGCCATCTGCCCGTAAGGGGAGTTCACGGCACCACCGGTCAGCGTGGTGTCCCCGGTGTAGTCGTGCCAGGCGCAGAAGCCCCCGCTGGGAGTGTTGAAGCCGTCCGGCGTGGTACCGGAGGGCGAGACGATGACGTACTGGTTGTTGCGGTTGGCCGCCGCAGAGGTGTTGCCGAAGTGCCCGGAAGCCTTGACCGCCTCGGCGCCGATCTGGTTGCCGTTGGCGCTGCTCGGCGCGGCGGAGGAGTTGTCGACCCACACACCCGCCAGCGCGCCGCCGGTGGGGTAGCCGACGTGTGCGGAACTGCTGGGGCAGCTCTGGGAGCCGGATGCGATGCCCTCGCAGTACTGCGTCATGACGCCGGACCACGTCTCGCCGCCGGCGCCGATGCCCTTGAAGAACTCCTGCAGGTCAGGGGCCATGCCCACGGAGTCGCCCGACAAGGTGGTGTCACCCTGGGAGTTGGTGCCGGCACTGCCCCACTGGGAGCCCCAGAACACCAGGTAGACGTGTGGAGCACCGGTGGTGACGCCGATGCTGGGACTGCCGGCGCCACCCCCGAAGTTGAGGTTGCTGGAGGCAGCGGGTGATGCGGGGCGGTGCTGTGCGGCGTGGACCAGCGGGACAGCGCCGTGCCGATAGGGGTGGGAGTTGGCCTGGCGGGGTGCGGAGGCCTGAGCCAGACCGCTGGCACCCAGCATCCCGGCGAGTAGCGCCGCCGTCGACACGACGGCGGCCAAAGGTCTGTGGGGGCGTACAGCGCAGGGCGGACGCGACATGCGAAGGCAACCTTCCTGTGCAGGATCTGCTGGACAGGGAGCAGAGGTGGGCGCTGACGGTTCGTCAGCGCGCCCAAGTGGAGCCCAGAGCGGGTCATACGAAGAGAGTCACGACTTCGGTGCTCGTGGCATGTACGTGACACCACTCGGCGTGGTGACGACATCGTGCCGCTGACCGGATTCAGTCGCCAGGACCCATGAGGTCATGAGTTCGTCTAGCTTCCGTCTAGACAGGGCAAAAGTAGGTGGGTCGCAGTCCAATTGGAAGGCGCTGTCGGGTATGCGCAGCCGATCAGGCCCCGGGATGGCGCGGGCTGTTCGCCGGGTGCCGATCGTCCCCGACCATCACGCCTCGGAAGTGGTAGCGCCCCTACGCCGGCCCGATCTTCGCGGCACGCACCATGGCCGGTGCGATCTCGTGGGATTGCCCACCCGTCCCAGGTGAGCGCCGCGGCTGCGGGCCTGGCCCCCAGCCCACTTCGCATGGCGGCAAGGCGCCTCCGCAGGCCGCATGCGAACCGCGCCGCACCTCGGTATCGATCAGTCAAGTACTCCAGGGCCGCTACCTGCTCACGGCGACCAGCGGCCCGTTCTGCAGCCGTTACCCGGCAGCCGAGGGCGGTTCCTGAAACCATGGGCCGACGACCCCGGCGACGGTTTCACGTGCCGACAGGGACCTTGCAGATCTCGGACCGACGCTCCACTCCGCTTCCCCGGCGAAGTCCGCCAGGTGGCGAACGGACAGTGGCGCTGCTTGGCCAAGCCTCGGTTTCCGCCACGCCCGGGAGGTCAACGGATCCATCAACGCCCGTGGCGCTGAAGCCACGTCGCCGGAACACGTCGTCGGCTGGCAGGCGTCACTGGCCGCCGAACCAGCCGGGCACATCGAGGCGGAAGACTTCGGCCGGGGTCACCTTACGCAGATCGGCCTCCATCGCCAGGAGCCGCTCCGGGCCGATCACCTCCGCCCAGCGCGCACGCAGGATGTCGAAGATGCGCGCCGAACGCGCCAGGCAGTCGACCCCCCGCTCGGTCAACCGCACCACCTTGCGCCTGGCGTCCCCGGGGTCGGCCGCCCGCGCCACGTAGCCCAGGCGTTCCAGGGTGTCGACGGTCTTGCCCGCCGCCTGCTTGGAGACGCCCAGGCGCCGACCGAGTTCGACCGCGGTCGCCCCGTCCCGGCCGATCGCCTGGAGCGCGAATCCGTGCATCGGCCGCACGTCCGGATGCCCTTGTCGGGCGAGTTCGGCGTGCAGGTCGTCGATGAGCACGCGAAAGCCCAGGAGCAGTCGCAGGGGCAGCTCGAAACCGGCGGGCTCCGTCTGATCACTTGACATTGGTAGACAACCTAGTTGACCATTATTAGACAACGACATTGTCGACTCTAGGGGGTTTCACCATGCCCGTCATCCGCAGCAAGGACTGCCGCCGCACCACGACACCGAACGCCGTGATGACCACGCTTGCCTCGCCGGCTCAGGGCGGCGCCGGACTCGCCGTATGGCGGGTCGAGATGGGCCCGGGACAGTCGGGCCCGCTGCACGCGTTCGACACCGAGCAGGTGTGGACGGTCCTCGACGGCGGCGCTACCGTCACCCTGGACGGCACCGCGCTCGCCGTGACACCGGGCGACACCGCCGTACTGCCCGCCGACGCGCCGCGGCAGATCCTCGCCGACCCGAAAGCCGGCTTCACCGCCATCGTGGCCGCGCCCGCCGGCACCCGCGCTTTCTCCCCCGGGGGCGCCGCCGCCCCGACTCCGGCCTGCGCCATGCCGGACGGCGACGCGTTTGTGCCCGCCTGGGTAGCGTGACCCAGGCGATCCGGCCTCCGGACGGAACGAAGCACGGCGGTTGGTGAACCCGTTCCCGGTGTGGCGATCGCCTCGCGGACCGTGCACACCACGGCGGCGAACACCGCCGTGCCATGACCGACAACCATGCCTCCGCCTGGCACAATCAACCGGCCACGAGCAACGTCCGTTGTCACACGGCTCGATCAGCCGCGACCGGATGGCGGACCGCAACGAACAGCGCCGAGTTGGCAGCAGCAGCCAGCCCGTCGCCGGCAAGCGCACACCCTACTTGCCGCACGGCGATCGGCTGCAATGCGGGTCGTTCCCGAATCGCCCTTTCGGGCAACTCGGGAACCATGGCGGCTTTCGGCAGCTGTAACGTTCAGTTGTCGAGCGGCACGGGCGGGAAGGGCCTCGCTGCGGTTGCGTCCACTTGCGCGCGTGTATGAAGGAGCGACCTCAGTGTCACCCGGGCCCGCCACTACCGCTGCCAGATGCAGGACAGCCGCGGTCGCGAGGTACGGCAGGACACGTGGGCCGGATTCGCGACCGCCAGGTACAGGGTGATCGGAAGCTCCCAGCCGCTTCAGGCGAACAAGCGAACCGGTACTCTTTTTGAAGACCTGAGGACTATCGGGCCGTCAACTCTGCAGACCTGGCGATTCCAGGCCGCTTCCACCTGCGTACGCATCTTGAAATCTGACGGGAAGCGTCGGTCGAATGGTCAACATTATTCGCTCCAGAACCATCCCCGGCGCAACCGATGTGAATTTGCCGGTCTATATTTGACAGGTTTACCGGAGTATGTTGGTAAGTGCCTGGCGTGCGCGGCCTGCATCCGGCCGGTCACGCACGAGACCGCCAGAAGGGATTATGGGCGGCATCATGACACGCAGAACAGGCGCAGACACGGCGGGTAACCGACGGCGCCATGTGGCGAAGTCACTGTCGGCTGCCACCGCAGTGCTGGGCGTCGCGACCGTTGGAGCCTGGGGCACAGGGCACGGCGACTTGCACACGCAGGGCGCCCAGCGGGTGAACTACGCAGCATCGGCCCCGCTCGTGACCACGCCGTCCTCCCCGGGTGTCGAGAGGGCGGCTGCCGCAGGACAGAAAGTGACAATCGCCAACTTCGCGTTCTCGCCTTCGTCGCTGACCGTCAAGCGCGGTACCACGGTCACCTGGACCAACACCGATTCCGCCCCGCACACCGTGACCGGCGGACCGCTGAGTTCGCCGACACTCGGCCAAGGGGCCAGGTACAGCTACACTTTCAAGACGACCGGAACGTTTTCCTACATCTGCGCGATACACCCGTTTATGCACGGCTCGGTCACCGTGAAGTGACCATTGCTTGATGGCTGACCTCGCAGTCGTGGGCCAGGCCGGGGCAGTGAGCCACCTCACGAGTCTCTAATCACGTGACGCAACCTTCCTCGCGACTGCCATCAGTGGTAACTGAGTTCCTTCGCTTTTCCGCGGCAACGGACATGGTGCACAGACTCAACTTCAGGACGTGGACGGCAGAAGAACCGTGCTGAAAGTTCCAGCGGCGACGGGTCGGCCCCACGCCGGTGCGGGAGGTGGCAGCGGTGGCATCTGAACCGAAGGCTGTCGAACCAGGCCAGGGCCGCGGGCGTCGCAGAACGTCAACGACCGCGATCCTGACCATCGGGATCCTGCGGTTGGCAACCGCTGCGGGTCTGGCCGTGGACGCCTATATCCATGCCGATCTCGCAGAGAACTTCGACCCCATCAAGGCGACCATCAGCCAGGGCATGCTGTTCCGCGCAGAAGCGGCCGCTGCCGCACTCGGTGCCCTGCTCGTGCTGGCGGTAGGCACGCGACGCATCGTTTGGGCCTATGCCTTTGTGGTGGCGGCTGCCGGAGTCGGAGCGGTCCTGCTCTATCGCTACGTCGACGTGGGCACTCTGGGCCCGGTGCCGAACATGTATGACCCGACCTGGTATCCGGAGAAGACCGCCTCCGCTATCGCCGAGGCGGCAGCAGCGATCACCGCCGCCATCGGGGTGCTTATCGTGCGCGGTCGCGGTGGCAGAGCCTGGCGGCGACGATCACGCCGGCAGTAGCGCGCCGGAAGCCGCCCGGCCGACCGCCGGGCGCGAACGGTGGTTCGCAGCGCGCCGCCGAGCGATGGCGGGATCGCTCCGACATGCGTTCTCTCCCTTCCGGTGATCTCCCGCCCGCATACCGGAACCTGGTGACGAACCTTTTCGTGGCCATCGAGAGCCCCACGGGTGTAACTCCCGGGGTGAGCGGTACCCGGCCAGTATGGCGAACTCGGCGGTAAGAGTGTCCATCCTGATCGGACCCGCAGCCCGTGCCTCCCGCACACCACGGTATTTCGGCGCCGACGTGATTGGCCACCGCCCGATGAGCAGCGCCGAATGCAGCACAGCCGTATATCGCAGCCGTAGAATCACGGGGGTGTGTCGGGTGTTCAGTTACGCGTGGCATTCGTGTGGCGGCTCGCTTTCCGGGCGAGGCCCCAGTCGGCGAGTGAGTGCGGTGCGTGTGAACGCCCTCAGGGGGGCGTCACTTCACGGTGACCGAGCCGTGCATAAATGGGTGGAACGTGCAGATATAGGACACTTTTCCGGTGTTCTTGAACGTGTAACTGTAGCTGGCACCCTGCTTGAGGGTCGGCGAGTGCAGCGGTCCTCCGACCACGTTGTGCGCAGAGCGGTCGTGGTTGGTCCAGGTCACCGTGGTGCCGCGTGAAACGGTCAGCGACGAGGGCGAGTACGCGTTGTGAGAGATCGATACGCCGCGCGACGCAGCCGGCGTCTTCGGCGCATTGACGGAAGTCGACATCGACAACTGGGTTGAAGTTGCTGCCGACTTCGCCTGCTGGGCAACGTGCGAACCCGAATCGCTTGCGCTCCAGGCGCCAACCGTCGCGACTCCGAGTGCGGCGGTGCCGGCTACCATCAGCTTTGCAATACGGCGGCGGCTCCGGTTGCACGTCGTGTCCGTGTCTGTGCTACGTGTCATGATGCCGGACCATCATCCTTTCTGCCGGTCTCGTGCGTGACCGGCCGGATGCAGATCACGCACCCCAGGCACGTTCCAACATACTCCTGCGAAATTGCCGTATTACGGATCGCCAATTGATCGTGGGCTCTGACGATACGTCCTCCTTCCCGATCGCCATCAACGTGATCCGGAGAGTGGCCGTGTCCAGCTCGTCGCGCTCCTTCAGCGCCGCGAATCACTGCCTCACAGGTGCGACTCACGAAGGCCTTGTCATTGCGTACCTCGGCGCATGGCGGCTCTCCGAAGGCAAGCGGGGTTGACGTATCCGCGAGCGCGTTGGCGGCTTGCCGAGAGCAGTCCTCATCTGCGCCATCACACACAAGAAGAAACCTGACATTGCCTTGTGCAAGAGCCCAGGTTGTCATCGCTGGGATGATCAGTGACGTCGAGGAGGCGGACGCATGTCGACGATGGCTGCCGCCCCCGGGCCTCGTCAGGGGCTTGCAGGAACGAGCGGCCCAAGGCCTTTCCAGCGGTCTCCCTCAGGGACCTCGACGGGTGGTGGCTGCGCCACGGAGAGCTCTGCGGTGATCCCGCGATGGCCCGACGCCGCCGGGGTGTACGCCACTACGACTGGGCTGATTACCAAAGGTCGGCGGGCCCTCACCGTCAGATCACACCGACGCCTTCAGTCAGCGCCGCCCCCAGCCAGCACCCCGCCGGCCCGAGTGACCGCTTCGGCCGGGTAGGGCAGCGCTTGAGCAGAAACGTGCAGGCGCCGGCACTCATGCCGGTGCCGCTCCCTGCCGGGCTGCGGTGTGCGCTTCCCGGCGGGTCAGGGCAAGCGCGGGATGCAGCCGCCGTCCCCGCTCCGTAAGCTCGTATACGGGAGTGCTCGGCGGCGGGCCGAGCACAACCCGCGCGGTCCCACAGCGGAAAGCGGCTCGCCCGAGACGTCGAGGTGGAGCCATTGCAGGAGGATGGCGACCCGGTGGTGCTGCTCGAATTCCCCGACACCGTAAAGGCGAAGGCGTTTCACAGCTACGGCTCGCCCGAGTACGGGAAGATCCTCGCCGGGGCCGGCCACCCGGGACGCATCGTGCTGCCGATGCCTTTGATGTGGAGCCCTTCATGACCACACCGCGGGACCTGTTGATCGCCGCAATAGACTTGGCGCCCAGTCGCCCAGTGGGGCGGGGTGACCTGTCGCTCGCGGTCGCGGGAGCCGAGCTCATCGACCTCCTGGATGCCGAGGCCGTCAGGCTGGACGGCGATCGCATCGTGCCCGCCTACCGGCCGACGATCGCTGATCGCCTGCTGGATGAGGCTGCGGCGTCGCTGGTTCGCGAAGAGCCGTACGAGTCGGTCGGTGACTGGCTGTGGCGCAGAGGCCGCGGCCTGTCCGAGACCTATCTGACGGCCCTTGAGGAGGAAGGGCAGCTCACTCGGGAACGCCGCCGCTGGGTGTTCTCCCGGACCAGCCGGATGGTGCTGGCCGATACCTCCTCTCGCCGCGTGGCGGCGGACCGCTGGACATCGCAGGAGCCCGTTCTCGCCGCCCTCGGGACGGCCATCGGGATCCGCGACGAGTCGGCCGGAGAGAGCCCGAGCGTGACCGACGACGCGGTGGTGACAGTGCTGGCCGCCGTCAATGACGCGTTGATGGAACTGGAGGCCGTCCGACAACGGCGGGCGATCGAGCAGGCAGCCTTCGACAACATCTGGCGGGGCAACGACACCCTTTGAATGCGCACGTTCTCACGTTCTCACCACGGGAATTGGATTGCAGTCCGAGAAGGTCGAGGTGTCATGCGTAGGCGCCGTCGGCCGTCGCACGGACCACTCTGAAGGGTGGGCCCGTTGAGTGTTTTGGTCCCCTAAGAGCTACGGCCGGAATCGCCTCAGCCGCGTGGCCCTTCCGATCGGCCCGGATGATTCCCCTTTCTTGATGAGCTCCAACAGAATGATCTATGGTCTTGCGCGGGGACCGTTCTCTCCGATGTCAGGGTGCAGGATGGGCTCAAGCCGGACGTTCTGCCTCGACCCGAGTCCCTGACTCGGCGTGCTCAGCGTTTTCCGGACGAGCATGCCGGC
>CAYNNX010000088.1:0-21175 GCA_964398515.1 uncultured Streptantibioticus sp.
GAAGAACTGGTAAGGTAGGATCAGCTCGTAGTAGTTGCCGTAGCCGTCGAACGCACCCACCGGGTCGGTGTTGTCCGTCCATCCCTCGTAGCCGGGAATGTGACCGGTGGACGGCCAGGTCCTGCCGCCGTCGAACGACTCGTAGAACCCGAGGACGTGGTTGTACCCTTCGGGGCTGACGATCCACTTCGACGAGCCCATAAGGTGTCGGGGGTTGGTCGGGTCGACCCGGATGTCCGACTCCGAGTGGCCCTTGACAAGCATGGAACTGGCCGCGGGATAGCCGTGGTTGCTTCCGGTCTGGGTCGGGTACGGGCCGGAGGCGCCGATATTCTCTCCGGTTGTCGCGCCTGGGCAGGAAGATTCGCCGCTGTAGCCGTCGTTGGGACCGTAGTTGGCGGAGTACGGGACCTCGGGGCGGTAGCAGCTCACCGCACCGGTTGTCGCGAGGACGTTGGTGACATGGTACGCCGCCGGGCTGTCGGCGAACGCGACGTCACTCTGGACGCCTTGGGGAACCACGCCGACGCCCTGATCATGGATGGTCCCTGACGCGGCACCAGCAGGTGCCATGAGGACCATCCCGATCAGCGAAGGTACGGCGAGAAGGACGAGCCGACGTGCGTGCACGGGCGCCTCCAGTCAGCCGGTTAGAAGCTGAGGGAACGGTAGAGGCCGAGGCGGCGCGCGACAAGATGCGAGACGGGAGAGAGCGCCGGGGAAATGTGTGTTGGTGCGGATGCGCTGTTGCGGTCAGGCACTTGAGCCACTCGTGCGCGAATCCCGCCCATCCTCTCCCGCCGCGGACCGCGCAGCCCGCAGGTCGGTTCAGTGATCAAGGGCAACGGAAGGTCGCGTGCGGCCGCCGCGAACCTCGCGCTCAACGCCGAGATGGACTGCTCCGCCGTACCGCCACTTCACGATGTCCGGGCCGGGCACGGCGCAGGTCGGGTAGCGTCGGCGATCGCCCACGTGAGCAGGACGACGACGCAGCCGTTACCCGTGCCGGCGATGGCTCCGTCGAACATGCGGGTCTGGCCCGGATGAGCCCCAGTCGCTCCACCGCCCCGCCGCGCACGGCCGCGGTCGCAGCGCGGCTGGCCGGGAAACAGCGGCCGGCCACCACCAGACAGGCCATCCGAACCGGGCGGG
Organism: uncultured Streptantibioticus sp.; assembly: GCA_964398515.1. Taxonomy (GTDB): domain Bacteria; phylum Actinomycetota; class Actinomycetes; order Streptomycetales; family Streptomycetaceae; genus CAYNNX01. The sequence continues at coordinate 1,153 of CAYNNX010000088.1, forward strand.
TGCTACGGTGCCGTCACAACTGGCGGGCAAGTGGGGGTGCGCGTGGACTGGGGGACGCTGGTCGCCACGCTCGGCGGTGCGGTGATCGCGATATCCGGCACTCTCCTGGCCGACCATCTGCGTACGCGGCATGAGGACGACCGCGGACTCGGGGCGAGAAGGCGTGAGGTGTACATCGATTTCATCGCTTCCGCCGGCACCGCCCATACGCAGTTGCGGGAGCTTGCGCAGGACGCCGACGCGGGCGTCGACCTGGAGGCGGCCACTCGTGCGGCTTTGACCGACGCAGAGCTGTACCAGGTACGCGAGCGGCTGTTCATCGATGCCAGTGCGCCGGTCGCTGCCGCGGGCCAGGCGATGTTCGAGCAGCTTCGCGCGCTGCGCCGCGTGGTCGCCGCAGGCGCGCCGCTGTCCTCGCCCGCCTTCCATGACGCGTATCACCCCTACATCGGGGCCGTGTGGGCCTACCGCATCGCAGTACGCGACGAGTTGGACGGGCAGTCCCTGTCACCCGCGGTCTTCGGCTGGAACGCCTGGGACGGCAAAGAGCGCTGCCCCCTGTGCCGACAATCGCTCACCCCCGGCGGCACGAAAACCCCTTGGCGCACATCAGTGCAGCCACCCCGCTGACCTGCTGTGGCGGGACGCCGTCAGGCCGGCCCAGTGCGGTCGCCGACCGGCATGAGCGGGGGCGAGGCCGGGCTCCTCGGCACCGAGCTGGAGGGAGCCGCCCTTCACCCGGTGGCGGTCCCGCGATCACGCGACCTCCTCGGCTTCCGCGAGCGCCCGGTAGAGAGAGGCGACCGAGGGGCTCTTACCGGTGTTCTCAGACCTTCGTGCAGCCGGCCGCCTCCAGGGCCTCGGTCGGGCTGGCCAGCTCCTGCTGGGCGGTCGAGTTCACGAAACCGATGGTCGGATCACTGCTCACCGGCCCACCGTGGCAGCACCCGGCACCCGCTCTCAAAGCCTTTGACAACAAACCGCTTCCCGTTCCGTTCCTACTCGAACCCGAAGGCCGTCCCGTCGTCACCGCTCAACGCCGCCGGTCTGGTCGCGGTTGGGGGACTTGCGTGGGAATTCCATCCGGCGGTTCAGGAGGCAGCCACTGCCGTGCGCAGAGTGTCCCGGTGCGCTTGAGCCGTGGCGATCAGCCCGTCGAGTGCGTCCCGGGTGCGGAGGAGGTCGGCGATGTGGTCGGAGAGCCGGTCGCGCTCCTGTGCCATCCGCTCCAGCGCGGCGTCGGAGTTCTCCTCGCTGGGTGAATCGACGCACGGCAGCAGTTCGGCGATGGTGCGGCTGGAAAGGCCTGCAGCATAGAGCCGCTGGATGAACGCGACCCGCTCGACCTCGTTGTCCGTGTAGTACCGCTGCCCGCTGGCGCTGCGGGTGCTGGTCAGCAGGCCCTGCTCCTCGTAGTAGCGCAGGGACCGGACGCTGACTCCGGCCCGCGCCGCGAGCTCCCCGATACGCATGTCGCCCTCCCGGCTGCGGCTATCGTCGCGCACGGCTTGCATCTGACGTCAATGTCAGGTCTTAGCGTAGCTGCTGTGCCCGAGACCCGGCGCTACGGACGACGAAGGAGAACTGCGGTGACAACCCTTTTCCACAGCCATCGGCTCGGCGACCTGACGCTGCCGAACCGGGTGGTGATGGCCCCGATGACGCGGGTCCGGGCCGCTGTCGACGGTCTGGCGACACCGTCGATGGCCACGTACTACGCCCAGCGGGCGACGGCCGGACTGATCGTGACCGAGGGGGTGCAGCCGAGCGTGATCGGGCAGTCCAATCCGGGGACGCCGGGACTGCACACCGACGAGCAGACCGCAGCGTGGCGCCCGGTGACCGCTGCCGTGCACGCCAACGGCGGACGGATCTTCGCCCAGCTCATGCACGGCGGCCGGGTCTCCCATCCCGACACCACCGGCCTCCAGCCGATCGGACCGTCTGCCGTCGCCGCCGCCGGCGAGGTGTTCACCCCGACCGGTCCCCAACCTGCGCCCGTGCCGCGCGCCCTGGACACCGCCGAAGTGCCCGAGCACGCCGAGTCCTACGCCAAGGCAGCCCGCCGCGCCGTCGACGCAGGCTTCGACGGCGTGGAACTGCACGGCGCCAACGGCTATCTGATCTCCCAGTTCCTCTCCTCGAACGCCAACCTGCGCACCGACCGCTACGGCGGCCCGGTGACCAACCGGATCCGGTTCGCCGTCGAGGCGGCAGCCGCCACCGTCGAATCCGTCGGCAAGACCAGGACCGGCATCCGCCTCTCCCCGGGAGGAACCTTCTGGGGAGTCGAGGAAACCGACGTCCCCGAGCTCTACACCGCACTGCTGACCGAACTCGCCCGCCTCGACGTGGCCTACGTCCACCTCGAAGCCACCATCGACGAACATGTGCTGCTCGATCTGCGCCGCGCCTGGCCGGGCACCCTCATCGTGAACCCGTCACTCCCGATGGGGCCGAAGCAGACCAGCCGGGCCGACGCGGACCACTGGCTCGGGCTGGGCGCCGACCTCATCAGCTTCGGCCGCGCCTTCATCGCCAACCCCGACCTGGTCGAGCGCCTGCGCCTCGGACTGCCGATCGCCCCCGTGGACGAGGCCACGCTCTACCAGGGCGGCGACAGGGGCTACCTCACCTACTCCACCTACCAGCACACGGACTGATGCCGATCCGCTGATCACCCCAGCACGATCTGCCCGGGGGCGACGCCCTGATCGAGTTCGCGGCTGGAGGCGACAGGCCCTTGCCGTACCGTCAGGCGGGCGACCGAGTCAGGATCCGGTGGCCCGCCGGAGGTGGAACCGGGGGGATGGATCGGGCCGGTGCCGACCGGGCCGATCACGCTGCAGATCGGCCCGAGGTCCTGCACTGACCGGATAGGCGGCGCCTACGCAGTCAACAGCCTCTGGCCGGGCATCACCTCCTGATGACCGCTCCGCTGCTCGATGAAAGACACTCCTCGGATCCAGCAGCACGATGGCGGTCGGTGAACGGCAGCCGAGTCACCGCTGATGGCTGCTCGAATGTTCCTCGACCCCGGGTGCGGGTTGCGCGAGCACGTTCCTCAGCTCGTCCATCGACGCACGGAGGATCCCCGGCAGGTCCGGCTGGCCCGGCGCGCTGATCCAGCCTGCGAAGGCGACCTTGAACACGGCGATCCCCGTCTCGGCGGCCAGCCTCGCGGCCGGCTCGGGGATGCCGCGGCTGTGCAGCGCGTCAGCCATCGCCGCGGCGAGCCCGGCGAGCTTGATCAGCTCACGCTCCCGCAGTTCCGCGTTCGCCGACACGACGGCATCGCGCAGCCTCACCCGTTCGGGGTTCTCCTGGAGCTGGGCAGCCAGGGCTTCGAGGGCGGCGCCCACCGTGTCCAGCGGCATGGCATCGGCCGGCGCGTCCGCGACGATGCGCGTCAGCAGGTCCCGCGCCGTCTCCGTGCCGTAGAAGAGGACCTCGCGCTTGTCGGCGAAGTGCCGGAAGAAGGTGCGCTCGGTCAGTCCGGCCCGCGTGGCGATCTCCGCCGCCGTGGTCTTCTCGAACCCCCGCTCGGCGTAGAGCGTCAGTGCTGCTTGCGCCAGCCTGCCGCGTGCGTTCGGTTCCCATCTGCCCATGGCGCGATCCTACGTGATGACAGTTGCTGACATCGCGCTACAGGGAAGCCCCTCCGGCGGCCTTGGCCCAGGGACCGTGGTGAAACGTAGAGCATCGGAACGCCCGGGGCGGAAACCGCATTGCCAAACCGGCAACATCGCTCGCCGCGCCCGTGCCACCCCTTACACGATGGGGCGCTGATCACGGCACATCACAGATCAAGAGCCCTGGAGAGTTCATGACGCAGAAGACCACGGATCTCACGCACCGGCTGGTGCCCTCGCCCGCGGGCCGGATCCACCTGGTGGAGCAGGGCACCGGGCCGCTGGTGCTGCTCGTGCACGGCTTCCCGGAGTGCTGGTACTCCTGGCGCCACCAGCTGCCGGCCCTGGCCGCGGCCGGATACCGCGCGGTCGCCATCGACGTCCGCGGCTACGGCCGCTCCTCCAAGCCCGGGGACACCGACGCGTACCGGATGCTGGAGCTGGTGGCGGACAACGCCGCGGTGGTGCACGCCCTGGGCGAGGAGTCGGCGGTGGTCGTCGGCCATGACTGGGGGTCCGCCATCGCCGCCAACTCCGCCCTGGTCAGGCCGGACATCTTCCGCGCGGTGGGACTGCTCAGCGTGCCCTATGCCCCGCGTGGCGGGCCCAGGCCCAGCGAGGTCTTCGCGCGGATGGGCGGGGACGAGGAGTTCTACGTCTCCTACTTCCAGGAGCCCGGCTCGGCAGAGACCGAGATCGAACCCGATGTGCGCGGCTGGCTCGCCGGCTTCTACGCCGCCCTCTCCGCCGACACCATGCCCGCACCCGGCGCCCCCGACCCGCACTTCGTCGCCAGGGGCGGCGGCACGCTGCGCGAGCGGTTCCCGGCCGGACGGCGGCCCGCGTGGCTCGGCGAGGACGACCTCGACGTCTACGCCGGGGAGTTCGAGCGCACCGGAATGACCGGGGCCCTTAACCGGTACCGGAACATGGACCGGGACTGGGAGGACCTCGCCGACTTCGACGGCGCCCCCATCACCCAGCCGTCCCTCTTCATCGGCGGCACCCGGGACGCCTCCACCACCTGGATGGCGGACGCGATCCAGGCGTACCCCGCCACCCTGCCCGGCCTGGTCTCCTCCCACCTCCTCGAGGGCTGCGGCCACTGGGTCCAACAGGAGCGCCGCGACGAAGTCAACCAGCTCCTGACCACCTGGCTCGCCTCCCTGCCCACCTGACTGACGGACGCGCCTGCGACGACCGGAAGTTCGGCTCCTGGTCCTGGAACCTGATGACCGATCTACCGGCACGTCCAGCGGAAGGCGGCGTTGCGGGCCCACGGTGGCCGCCTGACGGAGGTCGTGGCCAGCTGGGCTGCCTGCCTGCTCAACACCCCCGCGCCGGCGACCGACGCGGTGGCGGCGGTCGTCGGATGCGAGCACCTGGCCTGGCTGGCCTGCGGCTTTCGGCGGCTCACCGACCCCGACGACCCTGACAGCCGGGCCGCGGCGCTTCTGGGCCACCCGGACCTGCTCGCCCCCGTCGCCGGACTGCACCGCGCCGCGCTCCTCCGGCACCTGCGAGGCGATCCGATCGGCGCCGGCTGACGCCCGGCCAACATCGTCAGTCGGCAGCAACCAGGATCTGCGGCGAGGCGTCCTTGATCCGGGTCTTGAGCCACTTGATCTGGGTCAGCGTCTCCTTATGGAGTCCGGAGGCGTCCTCCAGCAGGTCTTGGTCGCGCACCGCCTGTGCCACCTGGCCGAGCATGATCCAGTGAATGTTGACTGCTTCGGCTTTGAGGTAGAGCTGCCGTAGGTCGCGCAGGAGCAGCAGTCCGGCTCCCGGGCGGTGGCCGAGGACCTCCGAGGTCTTGTGCCTCAGCGAGCTCGTCGCCGAGGCGAGGGTGTCGGACCGCTTGGGCGCGGAGATGTCCTTGTCGAAGCGCTGGGCCCAGGAGCGGATCCGCTCGGCGTGGTGGTCGCACTGGGTGGCCAGGGTGTGGCAGGGGTAGTGGGTGCCGTGGTCGGCGGCCTGCCGCTCGGCGACCGCGCGGTACTCGTCGGCCAGCTCGGTCTCGGCGTCGTGGAGTTCCTCCAGCAGCTTGCCGATCTTGTTCATGACGCACCCCCCGCCGCACCGCCCGAGGTGCTGCCGTCGCCGGTGGCCGACAGGCCCGGTTCGTCGACCACGACAGGTCGGCCGCCGACCGCCGCGTCGGCGATCTTATGTACCCGTACAGCGGTCACCTTGAAGATCGGCTGCTTGGAGACCGGGTCCCATTCGGTGCGGGTGAGCTCGTTGGCCGCCCGGTTGTGGCGGTCGGGGTCGGCCTGGTCGAAGTAGCCGTAGTGGAAGGGGGCGAAGACCACCCCGGGCCGGTGTCCCCGAAGGACGGCGGGTGCCCCGATGTCGCCGCGGCGGGAGCTGACACGTATCAGGTCGCCGTCGGCGATGCCGAGCTCGCGGGCGTCGTCGGGATGGAGTTCCACCCAGACGTCCGGGGCGGCGTCCCGCAGTTGCGGCGCGCGGGCCGTCTTGGTGCGGGTGTGCCAGTGGTAGACCTTGCGGCCGGTGGTGAGTTGCAGGGGGTACTCGTCATCGACGGGTTCGTGCAGCGGCAGGTGGTGTGCGGCCTTGAGCACGGCACGGCCGCTGGGATCGTGGGCCCGGTACTCGTCCGCCTCGTTCTGGGCGCCGGTGACCAGGTCGTGCCCGTAGTCCTCGCAGTTGTCGGGGGCGGTCGGGAAGACGTGGTCGGTGTAGAGCCGCTCGGTTCCCTGCGGGTTCTGCTCGGTGCAGGGCCACTGCAGGCCGCCGCTTTCGCGCAGCCGGTCGTAGGTCAGGGCGCTCTGGTCGCAGGGGCGGCCCCGGGTGAGCGCGATGAAGTCGCGCCACGCGTCCTCGGGGCCCGTCCAGGTCACCAGCGGTCGGCCGTCGCGGTCGGTGAACTCCATGCGGCGGGCGTACTCCAGCAGGATCTCGAAGTCGCTTCTGGCCTGCCCCGGTGGGTCGACGGCCTGCTCGGACAGGTGCACGGTGCGGTCGGCGTTGGTGTAGCAGCCGGTCTTCTCGCCCCACATCGCGGCGGGCAGGACTACGTCGGCCAGTGCGGTGGTCTCGGTGGGAAAGGCGTCGGAGACCACCAGGAAGAGCCGGTCCTGCCGGTAGATGGAGCGGATGCGGTGCAGTTCTGGCAGGGAGACGGCCGGGTTGGTGCATGTGACCCACAAGAACCGGATCGAGCCGGCCTCGCAGTGGCGGAACATCTCCATCGCGTGGGTGGGTGGCGCCCAGTGCGGGATGCGCAAGGGGTCGACGTTCCAGGCGTTGGCGAGCTCGCCGACGTGGGCGTCGCTCTGCCAGTTGCGGAAGCCCGGCAGGGTCCCGTTGGCGCCGGTCTCGCGGGTGTTCTCGGCGGTCGGCTGGCCGTTCATCTGGAAGACCGTGCAGCCGGGACGGCCGATCATGCCGCGCAGCAGGTTGACGTTGTTGACCTGTACGGCAGCCGCGGTGGCCTGGTGGGACTGGTAGACACCCTGCAGCGCGGTGGAGACCAGCCGCCGGCCGGTGCCGATGAATCGGGCTGCCTGCCGGATCGCCTCGGCCGGCACCCCGCAGACCTCGGCTGCCCGCTCCGGCGGGTACTGGGCGACCACCTGCGCCAGCTCCGGGAAGCCGGTCGTGTGGGTGTCCAGGAAATCGCGGTCGATCCACTCGTGGGTGATCAGTTCGCCGAGGATGGCGTTGAGGACGGCGACGTTCGTTCCCGGCCGGATCGCCAGGTGCACATCGGCCTCACGGGCCGTGGGGGTGGCCCGGGGGTCGACGACGACCAGCCGGGGGCGGTCGGGGCCGTGCAGCCGGTCGAGCATGCGTGACCACAGGACCGTCTGGGTCTCGGCCACGTTGTGCCCCACCAGGAACAGCGTGTCGCACACGTCGATGTCGGTGTAGGAGCCGGGGTCGCCGTCGCTGCCGAAGCTCTCGATCAGCGCCCACTCGGCCGTGGCCGTGCACAGCCGCGTGTTGCCGTCCAGGTGGGGGGTTCCCATGCCGCCGCGGGCGATCAGCGTCTGGGCGTAGTACTCCTCGGCGAACAGCTGCCCGCTGGTGTAGAACGCCATCGCCAGCGGCCCGTGCTCGGCGAGCACCTGTTTCGACCGGGCCACGACCGCCTCCATGGCGGTCTCCCAGTCCGTCGGCCGCAACTCGCCGTCGACGCGTACCAGGGGCTGGGTGAGCCGGTCGGCGGAGTTGTTCGCCTGCCAGCCGAACAGGCCCTTGGGACCCAGCCGCCCGTGGTTGACGCGATCCGCTGCTCGGCCACGCACCCCGACGATGCGCCCGTCGGCCACGGCGACATCCATGCCGCAGCCGTTGGAGCACAGCACGCACGCCGACGGCACCCAGCGCTCGACGAGCTCCGAAGGGACGGTGAGGTACTGGTCCGCGCGCTCCGGCCACCGCTCGCCGGCAGCGAACGGGGTGCGCTCACCCCACACGTCAGCGATTCGATCAGCCATATCGCCCGTCCCTTCCACCATCGCGAAGGCTCCGGTCCCGTCCGGTCCCCCGCGACTGTCGCCTGTCGGCGGGTCCCCGGTACCCGGCCACCGGGGTGAGCCAAACCAGGCCCGTCAGTCCGTGGAAGGAGGACCGGTGCGCAGCATGCGCAGGACGACCTGCTCGATAGCCCCCTGGGCGACCGGTACACCGAAAGAGCCTTGGTCACCGAGGTGGTTCAGGGCAGGAGCGATGGTGACGTGCGGCATCGGTCCCCCCGGCTTGCAGGTGTCCGTTGAACCTGGGGCAGACCACACGTCCGTCCAGGCCGGGGGATCACCAGGGCCTTCAGCCGCTCCATCTCGGCCGGATCGCGCAGCGGCCTGCCCGCCGAGCCGAGGAAACGGAAAACTCGCCCCTGGCGCCCGCGATGCCCCCGGCGTGACCAGTCGGAACCCGGGTAGCCGAAAGACAGCTGTTTAGCGCCACCACTGTGAGGAGGTGGTCTAGGTGTCCGCTCCTACTGGCATACCGAGCATGGAGCTGCACCCGGACATCGTGGAGTTGCGCGCCCGCTACGAACGCGCGTCTGTGACTCCGTTCGCGCAGGGTGTGGAGGCGCTGGCCATTCTGGTCGGCCTCTACCTCGCGGTCTCGCCGTGGGTCGTCGGATTCAACGGATTCCCGACCCTGGCCATCAACAATCTGGTCACCGGAGTGGCCTATGCGGTCCTCATCGGCGGCTTCGGACCCGCCTTCGAGCGCAGCCACGCGCGCGGATGGGCCGCGACCCTGATCGGGCTGTGGACCATCATCGCCCCGTGGTGCGTGTCGGGCAGTGTCGCCATCACCCGGACGATCATCAGCAATGTCATTGCCGGGCTCCTGGCCCTCTGCCTGGGGCTGGCGATGTGCAGCCTGGCCCGGATGGCCACCCGTCGGCTCGCCATGCAGTCGGGGCAGCTCCCCGGCCGGGCCGACCGCCTGTTCCGGCCACCCGTGGCCGAACCTCCCGTGGCCCCCGCCGAGCACCCCGAGTTCACCTCGGGCCCCGACGTCGGCATGCGGGACACGGGCGGTCGCCGCGACACACCTCGTAGCCCGAAGCCCGGCGAGCCGGGCATCGGAGGGGGCGACCCGGGCGAGTCACCGTACCCGCGGTGACGCCGTACGGCACCCCCAGACCGGCCGGGGGAGCGAGCGGCGGCGCGCCCGCCGGCGCTCGCTCCCCGGCCGCCCTCCTGCGGTGTGCTGTGAACGGGCCCGAAGTTGGCGTGGCCCAGCATCCGTGGGCGTTGCCTACGCTACCTTGCCTTGTATGCGTGAGCATGCGTGAGCAAGGACGGCCAAGGAGTCTGTGCCATCGAACGGAACGAGGAGCACGATTGGCCGGCGCAACTGGTGAAAAACACCTCTACGACGCCAAGAAGGCCAAGGACAACGCCGACCCGCACCTCGTCGCCTACTGGGACGGCTTCGCCCCCGACTCCGGCCGCGCCCACGACTTCGAAGCGGCGAAGGTGCAGCTCGTCCAAGCCCTGGACCTGCGCGTGAAGCAAGCCGACCGTGTCGCCCATGGCCTCATGATGCCGAGCCGGCCCGCCGGGCGGCGTCGTCAGCTGCCCGGCGCCGACCGGGCATCATCGCCGACAGGGGCAGGTCGAGGCGCTTGCCCGACCGGCGTGGGCTGACCGCTCTGTTCTGGTCGAACATCAACCCGTACGGCACGTTCCGGCTGCGAGGAGGAGATGCGTCGGCGGCGGCTCGGCACGCCGGTCGGGCGGAGCCGCACCATCTGCCCGTGCCGAGGCTGGTATGACCGCGCACCGCCATCCCCCCGCCTGCCCGAGTGCGGGCCCGCCTGCAGTGCCGGGTTGTACCGGGCGTTCAGCGACGGGCGCACGGTGCGCAGCCGGGTCGGTTACTGCGGCATCCTCGTATCCAAAACGAGGTGTTCGGCCGCATATACGGATAGTGTGGTGTTCTGCGGTTTTCCCTGCACGGCTCGTCCTGGGGCCGTCAGGGGCCGACGTACCCCTACGTGAAACACGCCCGGGGCGGCGCAGTCCGCAGTGCCCGGGTGGCCGGTCCCCATGGAGCGGCAGGAGCGCCCACCGAGCGCGATCCCCAGCGACTGGGCGGCGCGGCAGTACGGCCAAGTGCCTCGCCATCCGAGACGGCTCGACCAGTGCAGGTCCCGGTCGGTGCGTGCTCTTGCCCCGCGGTGAGCGAAAAGGGTGACAGTACGTGCAGAGGACCCTGTCGACTCGGCGGACTCGGGTGCAGATGGTGGGCGCGTTGGTGGCATCTGCGGCCCTGGTCGCCGGTTGCAGCGGATCCGGCGGCAACACGAAGGGTGGACAGGCGGCGACCGGTGGCTCGCACGGCACCGTTCAGGTGCTCTATTGCGGGTCGCTGCAGAACATGATGGAGCACGACCTCGGCCCGAAGTTCAGCGCCGCAACGGACTACCGGTACCAGGGGGTCGGCGGGGGCTCCACCGAACTCGCCAACCAGATCAAGGGCAAGGTGCGCCGGGCGGACGTCTTCGTCAGCGCCAATCCCAACGTCAACAACTCCCTTGAGGGTGCGGCCAACGGCGGCTGGGTGTCGTGGTACGCGACGTTCGGCAGCGCACCGGTGGTGATCGCCTACAACCCGTACAGCAGGTTCGCCGCCGAGCTGAAGGCGAAACCCTGGTATCAGGTGATCACCGAGCCGGGCTTCCGACTGGGCCGGACCGATCCCAAGCTGGACCCCAAGGGCGAGCTGTCCGTACAGGCCCTCCATCAGGCGTCCCAGATCTACAAGGATCCCGGTCTGGCCTCCTCGGTCGAGAAGTCCTCTCAGGTCTTCCCGGAACAGGAACTCGACGGGCGGCTGGAATCGGGACAGCTGGACGCCGCCTTCTTCTACAGCAATGAAGCGATCGAGCAGCATGTACCCACCGTCGACCTTGGCGCAGTGAGGGTTGCCGCCCACTTCACCGTGACGGTGCTCAACCACGCGGCCAACCCGGCGGGGGCCACCGCCTTCGTGCACTACCTGCTCGGCGACCAGGGCAGGGCGAGCCTGATCGCGCACAACGTGACCCTCTCTTCACCCACCGTCTCCGGCGATACCGCGGCGGTCCCCGCGGCGCTCCGTCCCGAACTGCCGACGAAGACTGCCGGCTGACCACGAGGCCCTGAGGAAGGAGAAGGAAGTGCGTCCACGACCGACGGAGGGGGCCCGCGGTCAGGTCCGCTTCCTGGGCACGCCACTGCCCTGGCTCGCCGCCCTCCTCCTGCTGTATCTGCTGGCCCCGCTGGGGGCCTTCGCCGCGTGGGCGACGGGCGCTCCGCACGGTGCGCTGACCGCGCCCGGCGTCGGCGACGCACTGACCGTCTCGCTGGAGACCGCGACCATCGCCACCGCGATCATCACCGTCCTCGGCGTGCCCCTGGCCTACCTCCTCGCCCAGACCCGCGGCCGCCTCGCCACCCTGCTGGGAATGGCAGTGCAGCTCCCCCTGGCCCTGCCGCCGCTGATGAGCGGCATCCTGCTGCTGTACATCGTCGGCCCGTACGCCCCGCTCGGACGGCTCTTCGGCGGCCGGCTCACCGACCACGCGGCCGGGATCGTGCTGGCCCAGGTCTTCGTGGCCGCCCCATTCCTCATCATCGCCGCACGCTCGGCCTTCGCCGCCATCGACCCGGATCTCGCGGACGTCGCCGCCACCCTCGGCCACGGACGCCTGTCCCGATTCACCCGCGTCGCCCTGCCGGGCGCCGCCCCAGGCATCCGGGCCGGCCTGCTACTGGCCTGGCTGCGCGCCTTCGGCGAATTCGGCGCCACCGTGGTCCTCGCCTACCACCCCTACTCGCTGCCGGTGTATACCTACGTCCAGTTCGGCAGCACCGGACTGACCGCGACCTTGCTGCCCGTCGCCGTGAGCCTCGCCGCCGCCGTGGCCATCCTGGCCGTCAGCCACTACACCGCCCACCTCCGGCTGCCTCACCGCCGCCGCACCGCACTGCCCGCCCCCCATGCCCCGCACGCCCGGACCAGCTCACGCCTCAGCTTCGACCTGCACGCCCGCTCCGGCGGCTTCCAGCTGCACATCGCGCACGCAGCCCACGGCCGCCACCTGGCCATACTGGGCCCGTCCGGCGCCGGCAAGACACTGACCCTGCGCCTGGTGGCCGGACTCGCCCGCCCCGACGACGGATACGTCCGCCTTGACGACGACGACCTCACGGCACTGCCGCCCGAGCGCCGAGGTGTCGGCTACGTCCCGCAGGACGCCAGCCTGATCCCGCACCTGGCGGTCTGGCAGCAGATCACCTTCGGCTCCGACACCGACCCCGCACTGGCCGTCTACTGGCTCCGCCAGCTCCACCTCGACGGACTCCAGCACCGCCTCCCCCACCAGCTCTCCGGCGGCCAGCGCCGACGCGTCGCCCTCGCCCGCGCCCTCGCCCGCGACCCCCGCCTGCTCCTGCTCGACGAGCCCTTCACCGGCCTGGACACCCCCGTCCGCAACGAGCTGCGGTGGGAACTGCGCCGCCTGCAGCAAAGCACCGCTCCCACCACCGTGATCATCACCCATGACCCCGAGGAAGCGGCCCTCCTCGCCGACGAGATCCTCATCGTCGCCCACGGCCGCCTCCTGCAAGCCGGAGACCAGCGCGAGGTCTTCGCCCACCCCGCCACCCCGGAGGCCGCACACCTGCTAGGCATCCGCAACCTGCACACCGGACACCTCGCCGACCCCCACACCCTCGAAGTCGACGGCACCCGCATCACCGTGACCACCACCGACCTCCCCGCCGGCACGCCCGTCGCCTGGTGCATCCGCCCCGAGAACGTCCGCCTCACGGACACCGGCGGCCACCTGGCGACCATCCTCGACACCGTGCACCTGGGCGCCGTCACCGAGATCCGCGCCGTGCTGGCCAACGGCCACCAGATGAGCATCGCCGTACCCGCACAAGCCGCCCCCGCAACCCCCGGCAGCTGCCGAATCCACCTGCCCCCCGAGGCCATCACCGTCTGGCCGGCGCCCCCCGACTCCATCCAGCACCCACTCGCCTCCCGCACCGCCTCCGCCCGCACCAGCTGACCGCAGGACTGCCAGCGGCAGATCGGCTCGCTGGTCGGCATCGCTGCCACCGGCGTCGTCCTGCATGCCCTCGCGGACCCGAACCACGGTGCCGCCGAGCGCCTCCGCTTCGATCCGGACCAAGACCGCCGAGCAGATCCTCGACTCACTCGCTCGCTTCTGCCGACGGATCTCCGGCGTAGGACACCAACGCTGTGACCGCGAAGGTTCGACGTGTTGCTGTTCGCTTCTTGGCGTTCAGCGCCCCTCTGCCACAGACGCTGCAATAGAATTCTCGGCCTCACTACCCATCAGGAGCGGTGATGCGCACCTACGGCGAGGCACGGCACGAGAAACGGCAGACCCGCACCAACGCCACGCCCCGCTCGCAGCCACGACCCGACTACGGGAGGCTCCTGGACTTGCAACGGGCAGCGGGCAACGCCGCGGTGACGCGAATGATCGGCCGGGCCTGGGCCCAGCAGGGCGGTGAGGCCGGACACCGCCCTCACGCAGGCAACGGCCGCCCCGATAGCCGGCCGGACGTCCAGCGCTTTCCGAAACAGTCCGAGGTGCGGAAGGAGGAGTTCCGCAGGCTCGCCACAGGGGCTCCGAACAACCTGTCGCCTTCCCAGGCGCACGATCTCCATGTCACCGCGGTCGGCACCCTGCAGAGCGATTTTGAGAAGCCAACCGACTACGAGGTGACCATGCGGCGCGCCGTCGAGCATGTGCAGGCGGCGGAGGCGATGCGGGTGCGTGGGAAGTCCGAACGCATGGCGAGCGCCTTCGCAGTAAGCGTGGCGGTTCGCAACCTTGGCGGCCTGAACGCGCTCATGGGACACAACGGCGCCGATGGCGTGCTCGACACCTTCACACGTTGCGTCTCTTCGGCCATGGACAAAGTCGGCGGAAGCGTCTCCAAATTCCGGTTCGGCCCCAACCTGGAGTTCATTGTCGTTGGCGACGATGTGCGACGCAGCCATATCGAGGCACGGTTGATGGCTGCTCAGGCAGAGATCCAGAGGCAGGCCACGATGAGCGGTCTCGATGAGGTCGGACACCCGAAATACCAGCTGGACCTCTCCGAGAAGGGGAGCGGAATCCGATACGACATCCGCCCGATCAGGGCCGCCGACATTCCGGCCGGCCGGGAACGGAAGACACCTGCCGCTCCTGGCCACGGACGGGGAACCACCTTCAAGAGTTCCGCCCAGCAACGCAGGGAGAAATTCCTCGGGACAGCCGTGAACACCTACGGCGTCTCGCCCTCCAACGCCGCGGAACTGCTCGCGAGCAGCGGCGCGGACGAGGTCGACGAGCTCACAGGGTTCGACAAGGCGGGCGATCGACGCCTCACACTGAGCAACGCCGTCCGCTACTTGGCCAAGGCTGATGCCACGGGTGTCTACGTTGAGGTCGACCTGCGCAATCTGGGCGGGCTGACGAAGGAGCTGGGCAGGCAACGGGCCGACGAGATCTACGCTGCGATGTCGACCATGACCGAGAAGGCGGTGATGAGCCTCGAAGCCGACGTCTCCCGCTTCCGTCACGGCGGGGACGAGTTCAGCTTCATCGTCGTGGGACACGACGCCGTGCCGAGTGCCGTGGAATCGGCATTGGGCTCGGCCCAGCAAGCCATCCAGCGGTACGTTGAGGCCCAGGGGCTCAGCGAGATCCAACACCCGAAGCATCCGGACGACCCCGGCAAGCAGGGCACCGGCATCATCTTCGGTCTCGCCTCGATAACTCCTGCCACGGAGAACGTGGACAGCGTCGTCAACAGCATCCTGTCCGCTGCCGACCGGCAGGTGGAAGCCAAGAAATAGGCTCCGTCAGTGACGGCCGCCGCGACGCGGTCGTTCGGCCATGCCGCCATCGGTGCCGGGACGGCTGTGGATGGCATGGCCACCAGGCTACGGCTCTGCCCGGCAAATCGGCGGCGGTGGCACCAAAAGCCGGAGCCGCCGCCTACACCGGCCAGGGCAACCCCTTGGGTCAAAGCCCCGAAGCCGGGCCTCGTGCCTGTGACGGCACGGACTTACACGATCTTTCAGACATGCTCTGGACGAGAGTGAGGGTGGGGGTGTAGTAGCCGGGATGGGTGGGCTCGCCGATGGGTACGCCATCGACCTCCACCCAAGCGTGGGCACGGAAGGGAGCGGTGCGTACGCCGGTACACCAGGTGGGCCAGGTGCCGCCGAGGCGGCACAGCAACGTGGCGGCCAGGGACCGTTGCAGGCAGCCCTGCCCGGCGCAGCGAGTGCTGACGGCGACGACGGCGTCGCGGGCAGCCTGCGCCTGTGCGGCGTTGGCTGGTGCGGCGCCGCAGCGGGCGACGCGCAGGGCGGTACGGATGTGTGCGGGCGGCAGTGTGGTCAGCAGTCGGGCCGCGGCGACCGCGAGGTACGCGGCCATGCGCTGGCGTACGGGCAGCGGCTTGCGCTCTTCGAGCGCGACGGGAGTGCTCATGCCGTCACCAGTTTTGCTTTGCGCAGGGCGCTGAGCATCGATGCCACGTCGGTCGCGGCCTGCTGCAGGCCGATCCCGTAGCGCTCGCACAGGACTTGGGCCGCGTGCTCGGGGGACATGCCGTCCAGCAGCGTGCTCAGGACCAGCGCACCGGAGAGGTTGAGGTGGAAGTAGCGGCCACGCCGTTGATCGAGTAGGACGCAGCCGTGCTCGGTGTCGGTGACGGTGGTATCCGGTCGCAGGCTGAAGCTCATCAGACTCCTTCGGTGACCTCGGCAGTGGTGCGACGGTTCCGGGTAGCCACCCTGCCTAGAGTGATCGCAGCCAGACCTCGCAGGCCAGAGTCGGTTCCAGCAGAAGAGACGGCGGTGACACCACGTCCGCGATGTGATCACCAGCGTAGGAAGGGGGCCCGCGCCCAGCGATGGGGCCAGCTGGTCGATCGGGAGTACAGCCTGCTGCACTCCCCGCCTCGCCAGGAAGCCCCTGACCTCTGGTCAGGGCAGGCGGCGCCCTCGACATCGGGGACAAACCGCTCCTCGGCTCTCAGAAGACCGCGAGCGGATTGACGGGAACCCCGGTCAGCCCGTGGATACGTGGCGCCGCGACCGTGAGCAGGAAGCTGTAGCGGGAAAGCTCCTCGCACACGGCAGCAAGTTCCTCGACGTTGGCCGCGTCGATCAGCGGCATGCCCAGCCGCACCAGGCCGATCCCGTGCAGGGGCGCCGGCGATTCCGGGTCCAGTGCGGGGATGGCGTCGCCGATGTCACCCACGTAGATCGACACGCCGCGGCGGTGCATCCACCGCAGCGCGTCGACGCTCATGCCGGGCATCGGCGGATCGGGCGTGGCGGCCCATCCGAACCGCACCACCAAGGCGTCACCGGCCTCAACCGTGACACCTTCGCGCTCCTCGGCGGCATCGATGTCCCGCGCGGTGACCGCGTAGCCGGCGGGCAGCGGGCCGTGCGCCGCGAGATCGAGCAGCACCCCCCGTGTGACCACGCCGGCGGCGAACGTTGTCGTGGAAGCATGCTTGACCCCGGCCGGGGACACGCTGTCGCCGAGCAGCCGCCCCGGGTAGACCCGTCCGTCAATCGACTGATGGCTGAGAGCGTCCAGATGCGTCGAGCGCGGATGGTGGTTGGTGACCGCCATCACATCCACGGCCGCATGCATCGCAGGCCCGGTGTGGACCATCAGCTGCTGGACCGGCGAACCCTCCGTCGTGGCCGGTGCGAAGGGACCGCTGATGATGGGCGTCGGCTGGATCGGCAGCGCCAGCGACACCGCCCGGCCGCTTCGGACCTCCGCGGCCGCCCTGGCCCGAGCCTCGTCGGTGATCAGGTTGAGCGTGCCGAGCTCGTCGTCATCGCCCCATCGACCCCAGTTGCTCGGCAGATCACTCGAACCCTCCATGATGACCGCTCCTTCATCGTGTCGCTCCATGCTCATGCCGAGTAGTGTTCCTTGGTCGAGGCGGTGCTGAGTTCCTCGGCGACCCACCGTGCAGCGTTGCCGGGGTAGGGCGCTGCCAGTCCGAGGATGATGTGCTGGAAACCGGCGTCGGTTGCTCTGCCGATCGCGTCCCGGGTCGCATCGGGATCGTCATAGGAGACCGGCAGCGGGACGCCGGCGGCACAGCGAAGGGGCGCCCGGGTGCCCCTTCGCTGTGCCGCACACCAGAACCGCCCGCCCCGCGCGCCGGGTCCTGGCGAGTGGCGTGGCCCGGCAGCTCGCTTACTTGCTCTGCAGCTTCCCCAGCGGGTTGGGGTCTTCCTCCAGTGCGGTGACCGCCGCCTGCCAGCCGGTGTCCTCGGGGTAGAGGGCGCTGCGCAGGAAGGCCGAGGTGAGCTGCTGGATCAGAGTGACGCGCGCGGGACTCTCGTCCGTCGTCTCGGCAACCTCGTATCCGGAGATGCCTCCGAGCGAGTGCTCCGCCCCGAACAGTGTGAGCAGGCTCTTGCTTCCCGGGCTGTAGGTGTAGGGGTCGGTGAACCAGTCCGGTCCGCGAGTGGACAGCGCGGACTGGTCGTGGTCCCCGGCGACGATGAGAGCCGGCGTGGTCATGTTGTCGAAGGACGGCTTCATGAAGGGGAAGTTCTCGGCGGCGAACGGGGTCAGGTCGTCGCCTAGACCCGTCAGGGCGAGCAACACACCCGCCTTGACACGGAGGTCGGACATGTCCTCGCCGGGAACGCCGTCGAGGTCGAGGACGCGCGCGCCCAGCAGCGTGCTCGCCGTCTGGGCTCCCCAGGAATGACCCGCCACGGCGATGCGGCTGCGGTCGAGGCGTCCGCTGAGGCCCGGCACGGAGGCTTCCAGAACGTCGAGTCCGTCCAGCACACACTTGAGGTCCTCAATGCGGAAGCGCCAGATCCGCGGCGTACGGGGGTCCTCGGCGGGGAGGCCGAGCGTCCTGGAGTCGAGATGGGTGGGCTGCAGGACCGCGAAGCCGTGAGCGGCCCAGAAGTCCGCCAGCGGGGCGTAGCCGTTCATCGACCCGCCGAAGCCGTGCGAGAAGACGATGACGGGCAAATCGCCGCCGGTCGCAGGGGCGGATACGCGGACCTGGAGATCCTCACCGCGGCCCGCGGCGGACAGGACGACGGGCTTCGCGGATACCACCATGGTGGGCGCACCCGCGATCTTCTGCGCGTTCGCGGTGTTCGAGTCGGACATGGAAGTGCCTTCCGTTCAGTTTCTTCGCACTCGTGGTTCGGTGGGCCCGGCGGTCGGTGGCGCCGCAGGCCGGGCCGGGTAGGGAGCGAGGAGCGTTTCTCTGCGCAGCCACATCGACGCCGGGTGCCGACGATCGTGTGTGTACTTCCGTGCGGGTGGAGCGTGACGGCGATAGAAGGCCTGGCCGCCGGTCCCCTGGTCTGCCATCCTGGGCGAAACGGAACCTTGCTCCGCTAACGATACGGAGCACTGTTCCGTTTTGCAAGGTCGGTCATGGAAGGAGTGCCGCGGTGAACGACAGCGGCCAGAGCACGGGAAGCGCAGCCGGATCCAAGCGCAAGGACGCCCGGCGCAACCAGCAGACCCTGCTGGACGCGGCCGCCGCGGTCTTCGTCACCTCGGGCGTGGAAGCGCCGGTACGCGAGATCGCGGCCAAGGCCGGCGTCGGGGTGGGCACGATCTACCGCCACTTCCCCACCCGGGCGGACCTCATCATCGCCGTCTACCGCCACCAGGTCGACGCCTGCGCCGAAGCCGGCCCGGCCCTGCTGACGACCAGCCCGACACCTCACGCCGCCCTCGAACGGTGGGTCGACCTCTTCGTCGACTTCCTGGTCACCAAGCACGGCCTCGCGGCCGCACTGCAGACCGACAACGCCGGCTTCGAAACGCTGCACGCCTACTTCCTCGACAACCTCCTGCCGGTGTGCACCCAGCTCCTCGACGCTGCCGCCGCCTCCGGTGAGATCCGCTCCGACCTCAACGCCTACCAACTCATGCGCGGCATCGGAAACCTCTGCATCGGCGCCGACAGCGACCCGCGTTACGACGCACGCCGACTGATCGCGCTCCTCGTCGCCGGACTACGCCAACCGTCCCGACCGCCGACGGACCGTGGAGAAGCCCGGCCGGGATCTCCAGCAGCTCGGCCAGGGCTTCGGCGTGGGGGACGAGGCGGCGGCAGATCTCGCTGATCCGCTCACATTTGGTTGGTGGTTGCAGCAGAGCTCCGAACGTTGCAGCCCCGGCGTCCTTGTTGCGTCGTCCCTACAGAACAGCGGCGCCGTGACAGGACGGCCGCCGCCCACGTGGAACCGGATTCTGTCTCGGCGCGTGTTTGAAAAGGCGAAGTCCGCGGCCGCTTGTGTGTGCCGCGACAGAGCCGTCGCTCGGTGTGACCGACGGCCGTACCCCGGGAGGGCGCCTCGTGGCTTTACCCCATGTGCACACGGTCGGCGCGACCGAAGGACCGGTCACGGGAGCCGTGCAGGAACCTGACCGGCTCGATTCGATCGCCATCATCGGCATCGGATGCCGCTTCCCCGGCGGCACCGAGGATCCGCGCAGTTTCTGGGAGCTGATCGCCTCCGGGACGGACACCATCGTCGACATCCCGCCGGACCGTTGGCGGGCAGACGCCTTCTTCGACTCGTATCCCGGGACCCCAGGCCGGATGGTCGTCCGCCAGGGCGGCTTCCTCAGCTCACCCGTCGACCGGTTCGACGCCGGCTTCTTCGGCATGACGCCGCGCGAGGCCGCGGCGTTGGATCCGCAGCAGCGGTTGCTGCTCGAGGTCACCTGGGAAGCGTTCGAGGACGCGGGGCTCCCCCCGAGTCGTACCGCGGCGGCCAATGTCGGATGCTACATCGGAGGGGTCCTCGGCCAGTCCCACGAGCGCGCACCTCCCCCGAGGACACCGGCACTGACA
>CAYNNX010000089.1:0-20894 GCA_964398515.1 uncultured Streptantibioticus sp.
GTGCGATGACCTTCCTGCCGCTGTTCCAGCAGACCGTGCAGGGCGCTTCGGCGACCAACTCCGGGTTGCTGCTGCTGCCGATGCTGCTGGCGATGATGGTGGTCTCCCTGATCGCCGGCCGGGTCACCACCTCGACGGGCAAGTACAAGGTCTTCCCCATCGTGGGCGGCGCGTCGATGACCGCCGGGCTCTACCTGCTGTCCACCATGACGGTCTCCTCCACCCGCTTCACCTCCGGCCTCTACATGGCCGTGCTCGGCGCCGGGATGGGCTTCCTGATGCAGATCACGATGCTCGTCGCGCAGAACAGCGTGGAGATGAAGGACATGGGCGTGGCCTCCTCGTCGGCCACCCTCTTCCGCACGATCGGCGGCTCGTTCGGCGTCTCCCTCTTCGGGGCGCTCTTCACGCACCGGGTCACCGACACCATGCGCGCCCGGCTCGGTGCCGCCGCCTCCCACGCCTCCGGCAACGCGCAGCAGACGCCCGCCCAGGTCATGCACATGCCCGCGCCGGTGAAGGACGCGTACTTCCACGCCGTCACGAACGGCACGCACATCGTCTTCCTGTGGGGTGCGGCGATCGCCGC
The DNA here is from genome assembly GCA_964398515.1 of uncultured Streptantibioticus sp. Taxonomy (GTDB): domain Bacteria; phylum Actinomycetota; class Actinomycetes; order Streptomycetales; family Streptomycetaceae; genus CAYNNX01. Next base: position 590 of record CAYNNX010000089.1, read on the forward strand.
GCTCGGCTTCGTCGCCGCCTGGTTCGTCAAGGAGACACCGCTGCGCGGTGCGGGGCCCCGGCCGGGCGCGGGCGACGGTTCGTCCGCCCCCGCGGACGCCGTGGCGGTACCCGAGGCGGTGTGACGGCCCGCCCGACGCCGGTCCGGTCTCGCGGCCCCCGAAGCGCCCTCCGCTTCGGGGGCCGCAGGGCTTCAACGGCTCCCGGTCTCGGTCTCCGCCACCGGGCGGGTCACCTCGGGCAGCCGCACTTCGGCGATCGCGCCGACGCCCCCTTCGTCGCCTTCGGCGGCGGGGTCGGCGTTGCGGAACGACAGGCCGGCGCCGAGGACGCGGGCCTGGCCGGTGGCGATGGTCAGACCCAGGCCGTGGCCCTGGCCGGCACGGTCGCTGCTGCCGGTGCGGAACCTGCTCGGCCCCTCCCGCAGCAGGGCCTCGGGGAGGCCGGGGCCGTGGTCGCGGACCCGCAGCACCGGGCCGTCGACGGTCACCTCGACCGGGGGCTTGCCGTGCCGGGCCGCGTTGGCGAGCAGGTTGCCCAGGATGCGCTCCAGGCGCCGCGGGTCGGTGAGCACCCAGGCCTCCCGGCGGACCTCGACCGTCGCCTCGGGCGCCAGGCCCTGCACCCGGCGGCGCACGAACTCCGGGAGCGCCACCTCCTGCAGCTCCGCGCGCTCCTCGGCGCCGTCGAGCCGGGCGACCTCCAGGACGTCCTCGACCAGGGTGCGCAGCGCCTGGGCCCGGTCGCGCACCAGCTCGGCCGGGCGCCCGGGGGGCAGCAGTTCGGCGGCGGTCACCAGGCCGGTGACCGGGGTGCGCAGCTCGTGGGCGATGTCGGCGGTGACCCGGCGCTCGGCCTCCAGTCGGTCCTGGAGCGCGTCGGCCATGGCGTCGACGGCACGGGCGAGCTCGTCGGTCTCGTCGCGCACCCGGCGGCCGATGGCGTCGCGCACCCGGACGTTGCGTGCGCCGTCGGCGACCTCGCGGGCCGCCACCGCCGCCTTGCGCAGCCGTCGCGAAAGCTGCCCGCCGATGAGCACGCTCAGCGCGGAACCGGCGAGCACCACCGCCGCCGAGCCGGCCACCAGGAACCCGTCGAGATCGTCGAGGATCGCGGTGCGGTCGGTGAACCGGCTGTTGATCGACATCACCCTGCCCTCGGGCAGCGGTGTCTCGGCCCAGATGACCGGCTGACCGCTGGTCTCCTGGACGTAGGTGGCCCGCAGCCCCTTCGCCGCGGCCGCCTTCAGCGGGGCGGGGAGCCTGGGGTCGTCGAGCTTGGCGGTGATCGACGTCCGGTGGCTGGTCTCCCAGATCTTGGCGGCCAGCTGGACCCGGGTGTCCTGCACGTCGCGGGCGTTGCTGAGCATGCTGGAGCGGGCGGCGTTGTGCACCATGACCGCGAGGGCCAGGGCGACCAGCGCGGAGACCGCGGCGATCGCCGCGGTCAGCTTCCAGCGCAGGCCGGGGCGACGCAGTGTCCCCACTCCTGTCAGGCCTTGAGCTTGTAGCCGAAACCGCGCACGGTCTCTATCCGGTCCTGGCCGATCTTGGTGCGCAGCCGCTGGACGTGCACGTCGACCACGCGGGTGTCGCCGCCCCACTCGTAGTCCCACACGCTGGTCAGCAGCCGGTCGCGGGAGAGCACGGAACCGGGGGCCGCGGAGAACTCCAGCAGCAGCCGCATCTCGGTCGGGGTGAGCGAGACCGGCTCGCCGGCCCGGCGTACCTCCATCCCGTCGGTGTCGATCTCCAGGTCGCCGAAGCGCAGCGAGCCGTCCGGCCCGCCGCCCTGCTCCGCCTCCGCGCCCGCGCCGCCGAAGCGGCGCAGCACCGCGCGGATCCGGGCGACCAGCACGGCGGTGTCGAACGGCTTGGTGACGTAGTCGTCGGCCCCCGCCTCCAGACCCAGCACGACGTCGATGGAGTCGGCCCGCGCGGACAGCATGATCACCGGGACCATCGACTCGTCCCGGATCCGGCGGCACAGGCTGACCCCGTCCAGACCCGGCACCATGACGTCCAGCAGCGCGATGTCCGGCTTGCGGGCACGGAACGCCTCCAGGCCGGCGATCCCGTCCGGGACCGCCGCCACCTGGAAGCCGTCGCGCTCCAGCGCGAGCTGTGTCGCCTCGCGGATGACGTCGTCGTCCTCCACGAACAGCACGTGGGTGTCAGCCATTCGTCTTTTTTCCGTAGTCGCTGTGGGTCCGGGAGATCTCCGCGAAGCCCTTTCCGGTCCAGCGGTAGGTGATCTCGTCCTCGCCGGACGGGCAGCACACCGCGTCGTCCTTGCTGTAGACCTGTCGGGTCAGCTGTAGATCTCCCTTGTCGATGTCGAGCCAGACCGGCGGCTGCTCGTCGCCGAAGATCTCGACGTACTGGCCATTCTCCATGCGGTAGACATAGCTTCCGAGCCCTACACCATCACCACAGGTCGAGACATTTATCACCACATCGGGCGTGTCGCTGTGCGTGACGTACCCGTACGAGGTGTCGATCGGGTATTCGTGGCCGCCGCACGGCTTCAGACCGCTCTTGATCTGCGAACTGATCTTGGGGTCGTTCTGGACCAGCGCCACCGAGTCGACATCCTCGGCGGGCGCGGTGGGCTCCGGGCTCGGTGTGGTGTTCACCACGGCCGTCGGCGCCCGCCCCTCGACACGTACGCCGCCGCCCTCGGCACAGCCGGTGAGGACGACCAGCGGCGCGAGCGCGGCGGCGAGGAGCGCCGATCCCGCGACCGTTATGCGGCGCACGCGCTCTCCAGCTGCTCCACCGGTGCCGGCTCGGCGCGCGGGCGGGCGTACTCGACCTGCTCCAGCTCCTCGCGCAGCCGGGCCAGCGCGCGGTGCAGCGTGCTCTTGACCGTGCCCGTCGACATCCCCAGCGTCCGCGCCGTCTCCTCGGTGCTCATCTGCTCCCAGTGCCGCAGCACGACGACCTGCCGCTGCTTGGGGGCGAGCACGCGCAGGGCGCTCATCAGCATGGCCCGCACGGCGTGCTGCTCCGTGCCGTCGTCGATGCTCGCGTCCGGGAGGTTCTCCGTGGGCACCTCGTCGAGCTTGCGGGCACGCCACCACTCGGTACGCGTGTTGATCATCACGCGGCGCATGTAGGCGTCGGCGAGGCCCTTGTCCGCTATCCGGTCCCAGCGCGGGAAGGTGCGGCACAGCGCGGTCTGCACGAGGTCCTGGGCGTCCACCGGGTCGGGGACGAGACGGCGGGCGCTGCGCAGCAGCGACTCCTGGCGCGAGCGCACGTACTCCTCGAAGTCCAGCGTCCTTCCGTCGTCGGTCGTCCTGCCGTCGTCGGTCGCCACGCTCGCCACCATCGCCGCCGTCTCCATTCCAACCGCTGTCTGCCGCCGGCTGGTCGGGCCGGCGGGTCGCATCGACGAGAGGGACGCTACGGAGCGGCTGTTGCGAAAACCCGCGCCGCCGACGCACAGCCGGCTCACAGGAACCCGTCGGTTGTGTAACAACAGGAACCTTCGGAGCCCGTCGGCACTGCGCGGAGGCGGGCCGTTACGCCAGTGGCAGCCGGTACACGCCCTGGGCGACCGGCTCGACCAGCCCGTCGGCCACCAGCCCGTCCAGCGCCCGGGCGCGCTGCACCGGCTCGTCCCAGACGCGGTCCAGCACCTCCTGCGGGACGGGACCGGTGGCCTCCCGCAGAACGGCCAGCAGCCTGCCGCGGACCTGCCGGTCGGTGCCCGCGTAGGTCTGGCCGCGGCGCGGGGGCCCGTCGTGTGCCGGGGAGCCCGCGAGGCGCCATGCGCAGCGCTCGGCGATCGGGCAGCCGCCGCAGGCGGGGGTGCGGGCGGTGCACACCAGCGCGCCCAGCTCCATCGTCGCCGCCGCCCAGCGGGCCGCCGCCGCGTCGTCGTCCGGGAGCAGCCGGCGGGCGAGGCGGCGCTCGGCGGCGGTGGTGGCGTTCGGCGGGTACTGGACGCCGGTGACCGCACGGGCGAAGACCCGGCGCACGTTGGTGTCGAGCACCGGGTGGCGCTGCCCGTAGGCGAAGGAGGCGACGGCCGCCGCCGTGTACTCGCCGACGCCCGGCAGGGCGAGCAGTTCGGCGTGGTCGTCCGGCACGCGGCCGTCGTGGCGGTCGGTGATCGCGGTGGCCGCCGCGTGCAGCCGCAGGGCGCGGCGCGGATACCCCAGCCGGCCCCAGGCGCGGACCGCCTCTCCGGGCGCCTCGGCGGCCAGGCTCGCGGGATGCGGCCAGCGGGCGAGCCACTGCTCGTACACCGGCAGCACCCGGCCGACCGGGGTCTGCTGCAGCATGAACTCGCTGACCATCACGCCCCAGGCGCCCGCCTCGGGCCGCCGCCAGGGCAGATCGCGGGCATGGGCGTCGAACCAGCCGATGACCGCCGGATGCAGGGCGTCGGCCTCGGCCGGGTCCACGGGCACTTCGGTGGCGGTGCTGAGCGGGCCGGTCCGCGGGGAGGTCTGCGTCGTCATCTCGCTCCGATCCTCCCATACGCCGTCGGCAACTCCGGTGCGCGGAGTGACTCTTGGTGATCTCCGACGGTCCTTGGTCGCCGAGCGTGAGGGAGCATGTGGATGACCATATGAAGAGCTGGAAAGAGTTGTGGTCGTTGCGGCGGGTGGTGCACAGCGCGCCCCTCCCTCTCCCATAGAGTTTGGGCGTGGGCAACGTGCGCAACCCGGTGGGCCCTCTGCCCTCCTCGATCTACTGGCGGCGACGGGCAGTCGTGCTCTGCCTGTTCGCGCTCGTCGTCACGCTGGTCGTGTGGGCGGTGAACGCGATCGGCAGCTCCGGCGCGGGCAGGCCCGCGGCGCACGGCCCCGGCGGCCGCACCCCGGTCCCCTCCATCACCCCCGGTCCCAGCACCAGTGAGACCGGCATCACCCAGCGCCCCGGCGGCCGCGACACCGGAGGCGGCACGGGCGGCGACGCCTCCGGCGGCAACGCCGCCATCGGCGGCAGCGGTTCGGGCGGCGGGGCCGACGGCGGCAACGGCGGCGGCGCCGCGGGCGGTTCCGGTACCTCCGGCGGCGCACCGCTCCCGGCGGGCACCACGCTGCCCGACTGCGCCTCCGGCGCCACCCAGTTGCGGATGCGCAGCGTGAAGAACGCCTACGACGCGGGCGACAACCCGGTGTTCGAGCTGACGGTGGTCAACTCCGGCGGTGCGGCGTGCAAGGTGAACTTCGCGGCCACCGCGGCCGTCGTCAGCATCGTCGACTCCTCCGACCACCACGTGTGGGCCTCGGACGACTGCCCGGCCAATCGCAGCGCCTACCTGCTCCAGGTCCCGGCGCACGGCTCCACCACGTACACCCTGCGGTGGAACCGCAGGACCAGCGCCCCGCAGTGCGCGACCCCCTCGGGCGCCGGCACCGCGGACGCCGGAACCTACCTGGCGAAGGCGGCCGTGGGCGGCCTGGGCTCGGCGCAGACCTCGTTCGTCCTCAACCCCTCGTCGTAAGCGCGGGCGGCCGGGACCCCCGGTCACACGTAGCGCTCGAGGATCGAGGACTCCGCCAGCCGGGAGAGCCCCTCGCGGACCGAGCGGGCCCGGGCCTCGCCGACCCCTTCGACCGTCTGCAGGTCGTCCACGCTGGCGGCGAGCAGCTTCTGCAGGCCGCCGAAGTGCTCGACCAGGCGCTCGATCACGGTGTTCGGCAGCCGCGGCACCTTGGCCAGCAGCCGGAAGCCGCGCGGGCTGACCGCGGAGTCGAGCGATTCGGGCGAGCCCGTGTACCCCAACGCCCGGGCCACCGTGGTCAGTTCGATCAGCTCGCTCTGCGGCAGCGCGTCCAGCTCGGCCAGCGCGTCGGACACCGTGCGGGCGCGCTTGGCCGTCGGCTCGGGCACGTAGTCCCGCACGACCAGCTCGCGTTCCGGCTCCACTCCCGCGATCAGCTCGTCCAGCTGGAGCGAGAGCAGCCGGCCGTCGGTGCCCAACTCGACGACGTACTCCGCGATTTCCGTGGCGATACGGCGGACCATCTCCAGCCGCTGCGCGACCGCGGTGACGTCCCGGACGGTGACCAGGTCCTCGATCTCCAGCGCCGAGAGCGTGCCGGCCACCTCGTCCAGGCGCAGCTTGTAGCGCTCCAGGGTGGCGAGGGCCTGGTTGGCGCGCGAGAGGATCGCGGCGGAGTCCTCCAGCACCCGGCGCTGGCCGTCGACGTAGAGCGCGATCAGCCGCATCGACTGGCTGACGGAGACCACCGGGAAGCCGACCTGCTTGCTGACGCGGTCGGCGGTGCGGTGGCGGGTGCCCGTCTCCTCGGTGGGGATCGTGGAGTCCGGGACCAACTGGACCCCGGCACGCAGGATCTTGGTGATGTCCTTGTCCATGATCACCGCGCCGTCCAGCTTGCACAGCTCGCGCAGCCGCGTCGCGGTGAACTCCACGTCCAGGACGAAGCCGCCGGTGCACAGCGACTCCACGGTCTTGTCCATGCCCAGCACGATCAGCCCGCCGGTGTTGCCGCGGACGATCCGCTCCAGCCCGTCGCGCAGCGCCGTTCCGGGGGCGACCGCGCTCAGCGAGGAGCGCATCAGGCTGTCGCCGCCCGTGCCACCGGAGGTTCCCGACCTGCCCGAAGCCTCCCCCAAAGCCCTTCGGACGTGGGCGCTGCCCCCGGCCCGGTCGTTGGCTGCCACTGCTCTCCTCCGGTCGTACGGATGCCCGGACGGGCGAGACCAGGGCAAAGTCTACCGGCGTGATTCCGCCTCCCGCTGGGCCCGGACCGCTCCCGGGGCAGTGGTGGACGCCCTGCCGGAGCGCTACTGCCGGGCCGCCGGGTCCGCGGAGGGCGCCGTCCGGCGGGCCGATCCGCGCGGCAGCACCCGCAGCGCCTCGCCCACGTCGGCCACCTCCAGCACCCGCATCCCGGCGGGCACCTTCCCCGGATCGGGCGGCACCAGCGCATGGGTGAACCCCAGCCGGGCGGCCTCCGCCAGCCGCCGCTGCACCCCGGTCACCCGGCGCACCTCGCCCGCGAGCCCCACCTCCCCGATCGCCACCAGGTTCTTCGGCAGCGGGGTGTCGCTCGCCGCGCTGGCCAGGGCGAGCGCCACCGCCAGGTCCGCCGAGGGCTCCGAGAGCTTCACGCCGCCCACGGTCGCGCTGTAGATGTCGCACTTGCCGATCTGGTGGATCCGGCCGCGCTGCTCCAGCACCGCCAGCATCATCGACACCCGGGAGGTCTCCAGGCCCGAGGTCGTCCGCCGCGGCGAGGGGATCTGGGAGGCCACCGTGAGCGCCTGCACCTCCGCCACCAGTGGGCGGCGCCCCTCCAGGGTGACGGTCAGACAGGTCCCGGGCACCGGCTCGTCGCGGCGGGTCAGGAACAGGCCCGAGGGGTCGGCGAGCCCGGTGATGCCCTCGTCGTGCAGCTCGAAGCAGCCGACCTCGTCGGTGGCGCCGTAGCGGTTCTTCACCCCGCGGATCAGGCGCAGCCGGGCGTGCCGGTCGCCCTCGAAGTGGAGCACCACGTCGACCAGGTGCTCCAGCAGCCGCGGTCCCGCGATCGCCCCGTCCTTGGTGACGTGGCCGACCAGGATCGTGGAGATCCCGCGCTCCTTCGACGCCCGGATCAGCGCCCCCGCCACCTCCCGCACCTGCGCCATCCCGCCGGGGGCGCCGTCGATCTCGGGGGAGGCCACGGTCTGCACCGAGTCCAGCACGAGCAGGGCGGGCTTGACGTCGTCGAGGTGGCCGAGGACCGCCGCCAGGTCCGTCTCCGCCGCCAGGTACAGGTGATCGCTGATGGCGCCGATGCGGTCCGCCCGCAGCCGTACCTGCCCGGCCGACTCCTCACCGGTGATGTAGAGCGTGCGGGCGTGCTCGCTCGCCGCCTTGGCCGCCACGTCCAGCAGCAGCGTGGACTTGCCGACGCCCGGCTCGCCGGCGAGCAGCACCACCGCCCCCGGCACCAGGCCGCCGCCGAGCACCCGGTCCAGCTCGGGCACGCCCGTCTCGCGCGCCGTGGCCTGGCGGCCGTCGACCTGGCCGATCGGCCTCGCGGGCGTCGTCACCCGGCCCGGTGCCGTGGTCCGCACCGCCGGCGCGCCGACCTCCTCGACCGTGCCCCACGCCTGGCACTCGCCGCACCGGCCGAGCCACTTGACCGTCGTCCAGCCGCACTCGCTGCATCGGTAGGAGGGACGGGCACTTGAAGCGCTACGTGTACGGGCAGCCATGGCGCAACCGTAGCGGGAGGGTACGACAGCACGTCCAACGCGTCGGGTGCCCGGCACCCGCGGCGCCCGAGCACCATGGCGTGCGCCCGGCGCGGGGGTGGCGCACGGTGGCGGAACACAGAAAATCACTTTGAAGGAGTGTCGGACTGTCCCCTTTCGAGGGAGAAGAACACCCGAAAGGGTTAAAGCTCGCGGCGGGGGGTGGGAGGGCGCGCGCCATCGCCCTACCGTCGCCCAGTGATGAGCAGCAGGCCTGAAGACTCCTCCTCGCACCGCCCCGCCCACGGGGACCGTCCCCCGGCCGCCGGGGCGGGGCGCCCGGCCGGGCCGCGTGCCGCCCGCCGCGCGCACGGCCACGTGCCGCAGCCGGACGCGCACTACGAGCCGTACCTGGACGGGCTGTTCACCTACTGCCTGTCGGTGCTGTGCGACCACGACGCCGCCGTCGCCGCGCTTGGCGACGCCCTCGCGATCGCCGACCGCCACCGGGACCGCCTGCGCGACCCCGGACTGCGCCGTTCCTGGCTCTATGCGCTCGCCCGCTGGGCCTGCCTGCGCCGGCTCGCCCTGATGTCCTGCGCAGCCACCCCGGCCGAGCGCTACGAGCGGCTGTCCGCCGTGGATCTGCCCGTCGGCCCCGGTGAGCCCAGCGCCGACGAGCGCCGCCGCGAACTCGCCGCCCTCGCCTGGCCCGAGGCCGCCGGAACCACCCCGGAGCAGCGGGAGGCCATCGAGCTCGCCGTCCGCCACCAGCTCACCGAGCGCGAGATCGCCGCCGTGCTCGCCGTGGACCGCGACACCGCCCGCACCCTGATCTCCCGCGCCGCCTGTGCGATCGAACGCACCCGCACCGCGCTCGCGGTCGTCGAACTCGGCAGCTGCCCCGCCGTCGCCCGGCTCGCCGGCGAGACCACCGCGCTCATCGGCACCGCCCTGCGCCGCGAACTCGTCCGCCACGTCGACGAGTGCCGGGCCTGCCGCCTCACCGCGGAGCGGGCGGTCGCGGGCGGCCCGTGGCCGGGGACGCCGACCCCGGCGGTGCTCTCGGTGGTGGAGGCGCCGCGCCCCGCCGTCCACGCCGCCACCCTGCACTCCCAGCGCGCCATCCGGGTCGCGCGGCGCGACCACCGCCCCGGGCACCGCCTCGTCCCCCGCTTCGACCGGCATGGCTTCCCGCTGGACGACAGGGAGCGGGCCACCCGTCGCGCCCTCATCCGCCACCGGGCGGTCACCACCACCGTCGTCGCGGCCGTCGTCGCCGCACCCGCGCTCGCCCTGTGGGCCGCCTACCGCGGAGCGTCGCAGACCGGCCCAGGCCAGGACGCCTCCAAGGTCTCCGCGGCCGAGTCCGGCGACCCCGACCACTACACGTACGAGCGCACGGACATCCCGCACCGCTTCGCAGCGCACCCCTCGCGCAGCGACGGCGACGAGGGCCGCGGCCCCACCTCGGCGGCCTCCGCCGACGGAGCGCGCGGCGGCCGGCCGTCCGCCTCGAACACCGGCACCCCGCCCTCCGGCTCCGCCTCAGCAGGCCCGTCCGCCTCGGCGCCGGGCCGGCTCACCATCGCGGCCCATCCGCAAGGCCACGACACCGTCGTCACCCTCACCAACGACGGCGGCCGGCCGCTGCGGTGGTCGGCGTCCACGACCGCCGCCTGGCTGCGGCCCAGCGCGGCCTCCGGCGAACTGCGGCCCGGCGAGTCCACCACGATCACGGTGAGCGTCGACCGCGCCGCCGAGCCCGCCGGGCACTGGCGTGGCCGCGTCGTCTTCCAGCCGTCGGGCACGGTCCTCACCGTCGAGGGTGAGGGCCGGACCCCGCCCGCGCCCCCCACCCCGACCGCGGCGCCCGCGCCCAGCCAGGCGCCGTCGAGTCAGAGCGCGCAGCCGAGCCGGTCCGGACCGGGCCGATCCTGACCCGGCCGCGGCCGCAGGCCCGTCAGGCCGGGTCCGCCGGGTGCGGGGCGATCGGCAGGCGGGACGCCATGTGGGCCTCGCAGACCTCGACCAGCTTCTCGTACGCCGCCGGGCCCATCAGCTCGGTCAGCTCCGGGCGGTACGAGACGTACACCGGTTCGCTCGCGCCGTGCGCCGAGAGCGCGCCGGTGCACCACCAGTGCAGGTCATGGCCGCCCGGGCCCCAGCCGCGCCGGTCGTACTCGCCGATCGAGACGACCAGCACCCGGGTGTCGTCCGGCCGGTCCACCCACTCGTAGGTGCGGCGGATCGGCAGCTGCCAGCAGACGTCCGGCTTGGTCTCCAACGGCTCGCGGCCCTCGCGCAGCGCCAGGGTGTGCAGCGCGCAGCCCGCCCCGGCCCCGAACCCGGGCCGGTTGAGGAAGACGCAGGCGCCGTCGACCCGGCGGGTCTGCCGGTCCCCGTCCTCGTTGACCTCCGCCCAGCCGTCGGGGCCGGTGCCGGTCTCGTGGTACTGCCACAACTGCGGCGTGAGCCGTGCGACGTGGCGCGCGACCCGGGCCTCGTCGTCCTCGTCGGAGAAGTGCGCGCCGAGCGTGCAGCAGCCGTCGCCGGCCCGGCCCGCCTCGATGCCCTGACAGCCGCGGCCGAAGACGCAGTTCCAGCGGGAGGTGAGCCAGGTCAGATCGCAGCGGAAGACCTGCTCGTCGTCGGCCGGATCGGGGAACTCCACCCAGGCCCGGGCGAAGTCCAGCCCGACCTCGTCGGCTTCCCTCGGGGTTTTCTTCCGGTTCTTCTTGGATTGCGTGTTTGCCGCCTTTGCCACCCAGCCAGGGTAGGTCCTGGCCAGGGCATCCGGTGGAATGCGGATCGCGCTAGCGTTCGTGGCATGCGACTCGGAGTGCTCGACGTGGGATCCAACACCGTCCACCTGCTCGTGGTGGACGCGCACCCGGGTGCCCGCCCGCTGCCCGCCTACTCCCACAAGGCCCAGCTCAAACTGGCCGAACTCCTCGACGACGAGGGCGCCATCGACGAGCGGGGCGTGGCCCGGCTGATCGAGCAGATCCACGAGGCCCGGCAGGTCGCCGAGGACAAGGGCGTCGAGGAGGTGCTGCCGTTCGCCACCTCGGCGGTGCGGGAGGCGGCCAACGCGGAGGAGGTCCTCGCCCGGGTCGCGCAGGAGACCGGCGTCGAGCTCAGCGTGCTGTCCGGGGAGGACGAGGCCCGGCTGACGTTCCTCGCCGCGCGCCGCTGGTTCGGATGGTCGGCCGGGCGCCTGCTCGTCGTCGACATCGGCGGTGGCTCCCTGGAGGTCGCCTACGGCATCGACGAGCAGCCCGACGCGGCGGTGTCGCTGCCGCTGGGCGCCGGCCGCCTCACCGCCACCGCGCTCCCCGGCGACCCGCCGGCCCCGGAGGACGTGCGCGCCCTGCGCAAGCACGTGCGTGCCGAAATCGCCCGCACGGTCGCGGAGTTCAGCCGCCTCGGCGCGCCGGACCACGCCGTGGGCACCTCCAAGACGTTCAAGCAGCTCGCCAGGATCGCCGGCCCCGAGCGCACCCTCAGCCGGGCCGCCCTGGAGGAGTGGGTGCCCCGGCTCGCCGGGATGACCGTGCGCCGGCGCTCCGAACTCCCGGGCGTCTCCGACGGCCGCGCCCGCCAACTCCTCGCGGGCGCACTGGTCGCCGAGGGCGCGATGGACCTCTTCGGTGTCGAGGAGCTGGAGATCTGCCCGTGGGCCCTGCGCGAGGGCGTCATCTTGCGCCGCCTGGACCGCATGGACCGCTGAGAGGCGCTCGCGCTGAGCGGTGAGCCGTTGGGTGCCTGTCCCGGCCGGGCGTGTCGCGTCGGCTTGGGGCTTGGGACTTCGGCCCGGGCTTGGCTTCGGCTCCGTCCCCGGCCGCCGGGGTGGACCCCTGTCCCCGGCCCTGCGGCGCGCCGGGTCACTCCCTGGGCCGGTGGCAGGCTCGGCGCCCTGGGGCCGGAGGCGGGGACCGCGCGCCCGCCTCCCAGGCCACCGCGATCCGCCGCGGGCCCGCCCCCGGGTCGCCCCGATCCGCCCCGCACCCCCGGAGGGCCGGGTCGCGGTGTGGGACCGGTCACGTCGGCCCGGATGGCTGTGCCGTGTGGAGGAGAGGCAGCCGTACGCTGTTGCCCGTGGCTGACCCAGTGGACCCCCAGGCGCACCGGGCCCGGGCGCGCGGGCGTGCGGTGCGGGTACCGGACGCCAAGATCGCGCTGTCCACCGCGTCGGTGTACCCGGAGTCGACGGCGACCGCGTTCGAGATCGCGGCCCGACTCGGGTACGACGGGGTCGAGGTCATGGTGTGGACGGATCCCGTCAGCCAGGACATAGAGGCGCTGCGACGGCTGTCGGGCTACCACGGCGTGCCCGTGCTGGCGGTGCACGCGCCGTGTCTGCTGATCACCCAGCGGGTGTGGTCCACCGACCCGTGGACCAAGCTCCAGCGCGCCCGCAGCGCGGCCGAGCGGCTGGGCGCCTCCACCGTCGTCGTCCACCCGCCGTTCAGGTGGCAGCGCTCCTACGCCCGCGACTTCGTGCGCGGGATCTGGCGGATGGCCGACGAGACGGACGTCCGGTTCGCCGTGGAGAACATGTACCCGTGGCGCTACCGGGACCGCGAGATGCTCGCCTACGCCCCCGACTGGGACCCCACCACCGAGGACTTCCGCCACTTCACGGTGGACCTGTCGCACACCGCGACCTCCCGCAGCGACGCCCTGGAGATGGTCGGCCGCATGGGCGACCGGCTCGCCCACGTCCACCTGGCCGACGGCAACGGCTCGGCCAAGGACGAGCACCTGGTCCCCGGCCGCGGCAGCCAGCCCTGCGCGGAGCTGCTGGAGCGCCTGGCGGCCAGCGGGTTCGACGGACACGTGGTGGTGGAGGTCAACACCCGGCGCGCGATGTCAGCCGCCGAACGCGAAGCCGACCTCGCCGAGGCGCTCGCCTTCACCCGGCTGCATCTGGCGTCCGCGGCCCAGGTGGGCGGATGACCGCCACCCCGCCGGCCCGGCGCCGGGGACGTCCGGCCGGGGCGCGCTCGGGCGATCCGGGCACCCGGGAGCGGATCCTGGCCGCCGCCCGCTCGGTCTTCTCCGAACGCGGCTACGACAAGGCCTCGATCCGGGCCATCGCCAAGGCCGCCGAGGTGGACCCGGCCCTGGTGCACCACTACTTCGGCGCCAAGGAGCAGGTCTTCGAGGCCGCCGTCGAGGTCTCCTTCGCCCCGGCGCTCTCCATCCCCGACGTCCTGGCGCCCGGGCCCGAAGGCATCGGGGAGCGGCTCGCCCGCTACTTCCTGTCCGTCTGGGAGAACCCGGTCACCCGCGCCCCCCTGCTGGCCGTCGTGCGCTCGGCGCTCACCAACGACGCGGCCGCCGCCGTCCTGCGCGGTTTCATGCTGCGCCGCCTGCTGCTGCGGGTGACCGCCGAACTCGACCTGCCCGACGCGAAGCTGCGCGCCGAGCTCGCCGCCGCCCAGATGATCGGGGTGGTGCTGATGCGGTACGTGCTGAAGGTCGAGCCGCTGGCGTCGGCGACCGAGGAGGAGATCGTCGCCTACGTGGGCCCGACGCTCCAGCGGTACCTGTCCTGACGCCCGCCGCCCGGCACCGCCGCCGGCGTCCGTATCGCGGACCACGGGTCCAGATCCTGGGTCCGGAGCGTACCCTCGTGAGGATCGGGAGGATCCGGGTGTCCCGGATCCACGCAGTCCTGCAGAGCGGGGTCCGGGTAGGTCGTCGGGCGGGACGCACGGGAGGTAAGGGAGTGGAGCTACTGTGCCCGAGCTGAGGTCACGTACGGTCACCCACGGCCGCAACATGGCGGGAGCCCGAGCGCTGCTGCGCGCCGCAGGCGTAGCGCGGGAGGACTTCGGCAAGCCGATCGTCGCGGTCGCCAACAGCTTCACCGAGTTCGTACCCGGCCACACCCACCTCCAGCCCGTCGGGCGGATCGTCTCCGAGGCGGTCAAGGCGGCGGGCGGCGTCCCGCGCGAGTTCAACTCCATCGCGGTGGACGACGGCATCGCCATGGGCCACGGCGGGATGCTCTACAGCCTCCCCTCCCGCGACCTGATCGCGGACTCCGTGGAGTACATGGTCGAGGCGCACTGCTCAACATCCCGACGGTCTTCGTCTCCGGCGGCCCGATGGAGTCCGGCACCGCCACCCTGGTCGACGGCACGGTCCGCAAGCTGGATCTGATCTCCGCCATCGCGGAGTCCGCCAACGACGCCGTCTCCGACGCGGACATGGCCCTCATCGAGGAGAACGCCTGCCCGACCTGCGGCTCGTGTTCCGGCATGTTCACCGCCAACTCGATGAACTGCCTCACCGAGGCGATCGGCCTGTCCCTGCCCGGCAACGGCTCGGTGCTGGCCACGCACACCGCCCGCCGTGCCCTCTACGAGGACGCCGGGCGCACGATCGTGGAGATCACCAAGCGCTACTACGAGCAGGACGACGACACCGTCCTGCCGCGCAGCATCGCCTCCCGGGCCGCGTTCGAGAACGCCATGGCGCTCGACATCGCCATGGGCGGCTCGACCAACACGATCCTGCACCTGCTCGCCGCCGCCCAGGAGGCCGAGGTCGACTTCGGCGTCCGCGACATCGACGCTCTCTCCCGCCGGCTGCCGTGCCTTTCCAAGGTCGCGCCCAACGGCTCGTACTACATGGAGGACGTCCACCGGGCCGGCGGCATCCCCGCGATCCTGGGCGAGCTGTACCGCGCCGGGCTGCTCAACGAGGACGTGCAGGCCGTCCACTCCGACTCGCTGGCCGACTGGCTCAAGCAGTGGGACATCCGCGGCGGCTCGCCGTCGCCGGAGGCGGTCGAGCTCTTCCACGCCGCACCCGGCTGCGTGCGCTCCGCGAGCGCCTTCTCGCAGTCCGAGCGCTGGCCATGCTCCACGGCAACCTCGCCGAGGACGGCTGCGTGGTCAAGACCGCCGGTGTCGACGAGTCCATCTGGACCTTCGAGGGCCCGGCCGTGGTCTGCGAGTCGCAGGAGGAGGCCGTCGAGAAGATCCTCGACAAGACGGTCACCGAGGGCGACGTCGTCGTCATCCGCTACGAGGGCCCCAAGGGCGGCCCCGGCATGCAGGAGATGCTCTACCCGACCTCGTTCCTCAAGGGGCGCGGCCTGGGCAAGAAGTGCGCCCTGATCACCGACGGACGCTTCTCCGGCGGCACCTCCGGCCTCTCCATCGGCCACGTCTCCCCCGAGGCGGCCTCCGGCGGCGCGATCGCCCTGGTCCGGGACGGCGACCGGATCCGCATCGACATTCCGAACCGCTCGATCGAACTGCTCGTCCCCGAGGCGGAGTTGGCCGAACGCCGCGCCGCGCTCGGCGGTGTGTTCCGCCCGGCCACCCGCGACCGCAAGGTCTCCACCGCGCTCAAGGCCTACGCGGCGATGGCGACCAGCGCCGACAAGGGCGCCGTGCGGGACGTCAGCCGGCTGGGCTGACCCGGGTCGGCACTCGTCCACCCCGGCCGGTGACCGGACCGCCGGCGCCGAGGACAATCAGCTACGTGAGCGACGAGCAGCAGCACGACGACGCGGGACCGCGCCCCGAGCCCATCCGGTTCTTCGGGACGACCTGGGTCGACCGCGACGGCGGTTACGGCCTGCGCCGGGCCGCCGTCGCGCTCGGCTCGCTCGTCGCCGCCGCGGCCGGGGCGTTCGTCCTGCGCTTCGCCTACCAGGGCATCGCGGTCGCCTCCGGCGCCGTCGTGCGGCTGCTGTTCGTGCTGGCCCTGGCGATCTGCACGGCGCTGGCCTTCCGCCGCACCTGGGAGGGGTTCGGCCGACGTACCGACGCCCCGGCCGAGGGCCGCTCCCTGATGCTCATCGGTTTCGTCGGCTCGCTCCTCGCCTACTTCGTGCGCAGCCTGACCGAGGCCCCCGGCGAGCGGCTGCGGCGCGCCGAGTACCAGGCCGCCCTCGAACGGCACGAACGCACCAAACGCGGGCGGCGCTGAGCCCGCCCTTCGCCGATCCACCGAACCCGCGACCCGCCCCGCGTCCACGCGACGCGGGGCGGGTCGTTCGCGTCGCGCGCCGCCGAGCGCGCGTATTTCCGCCCGCCTCCTTGACCCGGCGAGCACTCCGGCCCAGAATTCACCGTGTGATGAATTATGAGCGTTGCCGCAGAGCCCCCGCCGCCGATCCGGCCGTCCGCGCCGACGCCCTCACCGTCGTCCGCGGCGCCCGGACCGTCCTGAAGGGCCTGACGTTCACCGTCCCCCGCGGCCAGACCACCGGAGTACTCGGCCCCAGCGGTTGCGGCAAGACCACCCTCATGCGTGCGATCACGGGTGCCCAGGCCAAGGTCACCGGCGCCCTCGACGTCCTCGGCCGCCCCGCCGGCCATCCCGCGCTGCGCTCGAGCATCGGCTACGTGACGCAGGCGCCCTCGGTCTACCGAGACTTGACGGTGAGTCAGAACCTGGAGTACTTCTCCGCCGTCCTGACGCCCGGCGCGCCCGCCGCCGACCGCCGGGCCGGGATCCGGCGCGTCCTGGCCGAAGTGGACCTCGCCTCACACGCCGACGACCTCGTCGCCCGGCTCTCCGGCGGACAGCTCGCCCGCGTCTCGCTCGCGGTCGCCCTGCTCGGCACCCCCGAACTCCTCGTGCTCGACGAGCCCACCGTCGGCCTCGATCCGGTACTCCGACGCGACCTGTGGCACCTCTTCCGCCGCCTGGCCGCCGAATCCGGCGTCACGCTGCTCGTCTCCAGCCACGTGATGGACGAGGCCGAACGCTGCGACCGGCTCCTCCTGCTGCGCGACGGCGAGCTGCTGGCCGACGACACCCCTGACGCCCTGCGCACCCGCACCGGCACCGAGACCGTCGAAGCGGCCTTCCTCCACCTCGTCGACGAAGCCGCACAGCAGGCCGCACAGCAGGAGGCGACCCGATGAACTCCGTCACCCCGCACCCCGCCCGCCCCGCGACCCCCGCGCACCCGGCCGGCACGCGGATCTCCGCCCGCCGCGTCCTCGCCACGGCCCGCCGCGTCCTGCGGCAGCTGCGCCACGACCCGCGCACCATCGCCCTGATGATCGTGGTGCCGTGCATCCTGCTCGCCCTGCTCCACTGGGCCTTCGACGCCACCCCCCAGGTCTTCGACCGCGTCGGTCCGGCACTCCTCGGCGTGTTCCCGCTGATCGTGATGTTCCTCGTCACCTCGATCGCCACCCTGCGCGAGCGCACCTCCGGCACGCTGGAACGCCTGCTGGCCATGCCCATGCACAAGGCCGACCTCATCCTCGGCTACGCGATCGCCTTCGGACTGCTCGCCGTAGTCCAGGCCGCCGCCGCCACCGGGCTCGCCGTCGGCCTGCTGGGCCTCACCATCGCCGGATCGCCCTGGCTGCTGCTGCTCGTCGCCGTACTCGACGCGCTGCTGGGCACCGCTCTGGGACTGTTCGTCAGCGCCTTCGCGGCCAGCGAGTTCCAGGCCGTCCAGTTCATGCCGGCCGTGATCTTCCCGCAGATCCTGCTGTGCGGCCTGTTCGTCCCGCGCGGACGGATGGCGACCGCCCTGTCCGAGATCTCCGACGTCCTGCCCATGTCCTACGCCGTCGACGCCATGACCCGCGTGGCCACCTCCCCGTCCGCCACCGGCGACCTGTGGCGCGACCTCGCCGTGATCGCAGGCAGCGCGCTGCTGGTGCTCGCCCTGGGCGCGGCCACCCTGCGGCGGCGCACCCCCTGACCGGCCGCCGCGGTGCGAGGATGGCCACCAGCCAGTACCAGGGCGCGCACGCAACACGCGAGGTGAACGCAATGAGCCAGAAAGTCGCCGTACTCGGCGCCGGAAAGATCGGCGAGGCGCTGCTCTCCGGGATGATCAGGGCCGGCTGGTCGCCCGGCGACCTTCTGGTCACCACGCGCCGCCGCGAACGCGCCGACGAACTGCGCACCCGCTACGGCGTCGAGGCCGTCTCCAACGCGGAAGCGGCCAAGTCCGCCGACACCCTCATCGTCGCCGTCAAGCCGCAGGACATGAACTCCCTGCTCGACGAGCTCGCGCCGCACGTGCCGGCCGACCGCCTGGTGATCAGCGCCGCCGCCGGCGTCCCCACCTCCCGCTTCGAGGAACGACTCGCCGAGGGCACCCCGGTCGTGCGGGTCATGCCCAACACGCCCGTCCTCGTGGACGAGGGCATGTCCGTCATCTCGGCCGGCAGCCACGCCACCGAAGCCCATCTGCGCCGCACCGAGGAGATCTTCAAGCCGGTCGGCAAGACCCTGCGCGTGCCGGAGTCCCAGCAGGACGCCGCCACCGCCCTGTCCGGCTCGGGGCCCGCGTACTTCTACTACCTGGTCGAGGCGATGACCGACGCCGGCATCCTCCTCGGGCTGCCCCGCGCCCAGGCCCACGACCTCATCGTCCAGGCGGCGATCGGCGCCGCCGTGATGCTCCGCGACAGCGGCGAACACCCCGTCAAACTCCGCGAGGCCGTCACCTCGCCCGCGGGCACCACCATCAGCGCAATCCGCGAGCTGGAGAACCACGGCGTGCGCGCCGCCCTGCTCGCCGCGCTGGAGGCCGCCCGCGACCGCAGCCGCGAACTGGCCTCCGGCAACGGCTGACCCCTCAGCAGGCAGCCATGAGCCCGACCGCCGCGTAGGCGGCGTCGACGGTCGGGCGGGCCATCCCCCGCGCCCGTTCCGCACCCGCCCGCAGCACCCCGTCCACGTACCCGGGCTCGGCGCACAAGGCCGCGTGCCGGGCGCGCAGCGGCCGCAGCACCTCGATGACCGCCTCCGCGGTGTCCTTCTTCAAGGACCCGTACGAGTCGTAGCCGCCGGCCAGCTCCTCCGGGCGCCCACCGGTGCACGCGGCCAGGATGTCGAGGAGGTTCGCCGCGCCGGGCCGCTCGCCCGGCTCGTACGCCACCTGCGTGCCGCTGTCCGTCACCGCACGCATGATCTTCTTCCGCACCGCTTCGGGCTCGTCCAGCAGATACACGATCCCGGCGGCGGCCTCGTGCGACTCGCCCATCTTCGACGCCGGCCGCTGCAGATCCATCACCCGCGCGCCCACCGGCGGCCGCACGGCCCGGGGCACGGTGAACGTGTGCCCGTACCGCTGGTTGAACCGCACGGCCAGATCCCGCGTCAGCTCCACGTGCTGGCTCTGGTCCTCCCCGACCGGCACCTCGTCCGTCCGGTACGCCAGGATGTCCGCGGCCGTCAGCGCCGGGTACGTCAGCAGCGACAGCCGCACGCTGCCGCCGCGCGCCTGCTCGCGGGCGGCCTGCTCCCTGTACTGGATCATGCGCCGCATCTCGCCGTCCGTCGCCGTGCACTCCATGAGGTACGCGAGCCTGGTGTGCTCCGCCACGTGGCTCTGCACGAACAGGGTGCACGCCCGGGGATCCAGCCCGGCCGCCAGCAGCACGGTCGCCGCCTGCCTGGTCAGCCTCCGCACGCGCGCGGGATCGTGGTCCACGGTGAGCGCGTGCAGGTCGACCACGCAGAACAGCGCCTCGGCCCGGTGCTGGTCCACCTCGACCCAACGGCGCACCGCCCCCAGGTAGTTGCCCAAGGTGAGGTGCCCGGTCGGCTTGAGCCCACTGAAGATGCGCGTCATCGCCCTTCCTCCCACTGTCTGCCACCTGCTGGTCAGGTGCCGGATCGGCGGCCTGCGGCCCGCGACGGCCGGGAACGGGAGTGGATACACGAACGGCCGCCGAGGCGGCGGCCGTTGGAACGCATGCGCTGCTGAGCCGGCCGCCGTCAGGCGGCCCACCACAGTTGCGTGAGCGCATGCGAAGTCATGCCCTGAGGGTAGCGGGGACGGTGCCGACCGGCGTGCCTTGTCGCTCTACTCGGCGTGGTGTAGAGTCGAACAGTTGCCGCGGACGGAGACCGTCCAACGGCAGCCACTTCAGCCGCCCCACGGCGGCAAACCACTACCGCACGGCCACCCTTCAGGGTCGATTTCGGCATGCCGGAATTCGATTCGAACGGCTCGATTATGAGCCGAGAAGGAAATCCGCTAACGTAGTGGACACGTCGGAACGGCGGCCGGAAGGCGGTCGGGAAGGCAAAGCAGGAATCCCGCCAGCGGGAATCGGGTCGGAAAAGATCTGATAAGCTGGAGACAACGAAGGGAAAGCCCGGAGGGGCCGCTGAAACGGCCGC
>CAYNNX010000090.1:0-992 GCA_964398515.1 uncultured Streptantibioticus sp.
GATCGACAGTGCGCAGAAGACGTCGTCCAGGAGACTTTCCTGCGACTGTGGCGTCATCCGGAGACATTGCTGAACGACCGTCGCACTGTCCGTGCCTGGCTGTTCGCTGTGGCTCGCCGTATCGTCATCGACTGCTGGCGGGCGCGGGCTTGCCGACCGCAGGAGGTCGACGCCACCGTCCTCGAGACGCAGCCCGCTAACAACTCGGACCTACAGCGAGTCCTGGCCCGACACGTCATACGGCAAGCGATGGAGACTCTGAGCCCTGCTCATCGCGCCGTTGTAGTAGAGCTGTACTACCACGATCGCTCGGTCGCTGAGACCGCTCGTCGGCTTGGCATCCCGCTGGGAACCGTGAAATCTCGTGCGCATCACGCTATCCGAGCACTTCGCGACAACCTCACATAGAGTGACTATTATGTCGTTGAAGGCATCACTCATCTCACGTAAGATTTCCCAATGGGCCATTCCCTGATAGTCGGTCACGCTGCCTGCGGACGGGCCTTCGTTCTTCCAGCACCCCGAAGAGACTGCCGTCCTTGAACTAAGCCGCGAAGTTCTCGCCGGTCTCGTCCGTCAGCACGCGCCACGGACCGTTGTCCTGGACCTCATCGGTGAAGTGGGCGAACCGGTTCAGCACCGTCGGGTGCAGGCCGCGCCGTAGCTCCGACAACCGCCGCGGCAGGGAGTCCACGAGAGCCTGGAGTTGCTCGGCGGTCTGTGCCGTGCCAAAACTCGGAGCATGGGCCTGGCCTGACCTCGCTCGCTCGGCCAGCCGGACAAGGGGTGCCAGGCCCAGGTCCGGACGTCCAACCGGTGGTTGTGACGACTCCGGCATGCGCCCGGTCGTGGTCCTCGCTGACGCGGCAGCCGCCGCGACCTCCGCTGCCGTGCTCCTCGCCTCGGGCCCGCGCACCGCGGACGACTCTGTCGAGGTCCATGACGCCAGCCAGACCACCCGAACCGAGCCCGCTGCCGACTTCGGGGCAGCG
>CAYNNX010000090.1:1002-20826 GCA_964398515.1 uncultured Streptantibioticus sp.
TCCAGGGCGGGTAGTTAACCAACTCACAGGCCAGGTAGGGGGTATTTGGCGGGTTTCCGATGGGGAGCAACGGAGCTCGTCGGTACAGGCAGTCGTCCGAGACAGCTTATCCCGCAAGGAGTTCCGTTGCCGTCTCATTTTTCCTACTGCCCATGCTGACGGCCATAACCCGTGCGGTCACAGTGGCCGCGGGCCGGTTCGCGCCCGGTCATCTGGGGAGCTGACGGCGGTCGTGCCGTTCGAGCTCGTCGACGCGGTCTTGGCGGAGACGAGGACCGCGCGCAGCGGCGGCTGCGTGATCTGCCCTCACAGGTCGGGCTCTACTACTTCCTGGCCATGTGTCTGTCCCCCGAGGTCGGTTACGGGCTGATCTAGGACCAGAAGCAGGCAGACGTAGGCGAAGGTCAGCGGAGCACGGCGCGGGGTACGCCCGGGCGTTGTGGAGCAGTTCGCCCAAAAGGCCCCACAAGGACTAAGAGTTCATGCTGTGAGATCGTCCAATCCGAGCCGAAGGTGAGGACCGGCGGGTGTCGGCAGCCATCCCGAGCCGGGTGGCTCGATGAGCGCGGATGGTTCGCGTGGGTCACCTCGGATGAGCCCTACCAGGCCAGACCGCGCTCATTCCGCTCATTCCTGATCCTTTCCGCCACGGAGGCCGGGTTGGGGATGAGCCGACTGTTGGGCAGCGGCTCACCGGTCATGGCCTTCCAGATCTCCGACGCGAAGCTCGCGCAGTTGTACTGGACCAGGTTGAACTCGGCGTCGACTCGGGCGAGAGCAGCATGGTAGCCGCGCAGAACGTCCTGGAGCCTGACAATGGCCACCTTCCGCTCCCACATCTCCCGCCTATTGCGACCGGGGTTGTCCGGGCAGTCAATCTTTCCTGGCACGCTGCGGGCAAAGAACCACTGCGCTTCGCTCATCTTCTTCTTCGGATAGAAACCGAACGTCCGCGAATCACCGAGAGGGGAGACGATTTTGAGCCAGACGTGACCCACGTCGCCTCCTATGAAGCTGCCACTTGCCCAGAACGCGCCGGGGTCGACCTTCGCTAGGACCTTCCATGCCTTGCGTCGGCCCTCCTCCGATCGTATGCCCTCCCGGATCAGGGTGCGCAGGGCCCACAGACTCTTGTGATAGGGCAGCTCGGTTTCGGGATCCAGCATGTCGCCGGGGCTCCCCCCGAGTTCGGACTCCAGGTCTGAGCCGTACAGCCAGTCATCGTCGTCGGAGTCTGAGTCGCTCAGGGAGCCGTCCCAGTCGAAGGGCGGCTCGAAGTACGACCGGTCATACCCATCGGGCACGAGCTCCAGCGGCACTGCAGCCCTGTCATCCGGCTCAGATCCGGTACGACCGTGCGGTTGGCGGGTGGCGTAAGCGTCGTCCCGTATCAGGGGTCCGTCGGTCCGGTTGTCCCGAGGAAGCCGGTCAACGGTGCCCGTCCTGTCCGCCTCGACATCTTCCCACGTCACCGATGGCCGCCTTCTGCGCTCGGCGGCTCGGGGTGCGGATGACGGTGTGGAGATCGGGTCGACCCAGGTGTGGTGTCGTGTCACGGGTGGGGCCTGCGCGCGGATGTGATCCCCGGTGAGTGGTGCGGGTCCGGGCGAGGGGTGCGCCGTGGTGTCAACGGCACGTCGAGTGGTGTGGCCTTGTGCTGGGCCCTGGTGGTGCTCCTCGAAGGTGACATGCCGGTGCTCCTCGGGCTCGGTGTACGCGCCGATGGCGTTCCGGTAGGCCGGTGCCGGACGGGCGGGCCGCCACCCCGGCACGGCCCTCGGCGGAACGGGTGTGCGGTTCGCCGGCAGAAAGGAGATGAACCTCGTGGGGCGGCCGTCGGGCCGTTCGCGGGTGTGCAGCCGCACCGGCTCACCGTCCCTGGCCGGGGTGATGGCGACGTCCCCCTCGGGCACGTGCACCCCGAGCCCGGTGGCCTCCCGGATGCGCCTGGCTACGGCGGCCCGCTGATCAGGCGACGCATCGGAAAAACCTGACGTGAGCAGGATGTCCGTGGCGTCTGCTGGCAACTCGTCTTTGAACAGGGGCAGTCCGTCGGTCCCGAAAACGACCGGCTCGTCGCCCTCCGTCGTGCTCCTGAGCCGTCCGTCGCCGGAGCCGTGCAACCCCAAGACCACGACGCTCGCGTCCGGCGCGATCTGCAGTGGACGCTGCTCCCTTAGCAACCTGCCGTCGCCCGTTCGCCGCCACTGGGTGTACTGCCGCAGGCCGACCGGTAGCCGGTAGGCGTTCCGGCGCTCCACGGCGTCGCCGTGGGTGAACGACGTCAGGCCGGTGGTCCGTCCCTGGTCGTCGCGGAGCCTCTCAACGACCACCTGGGATCGCGACACATGCTGACGGGGATCGGTGATGGAATCCGCCGCAAGTAGCCGCGCGGCCGAGTTGTGCACCATCCATACCGGCACGGGGTGTGCCAAGGGGACCTCCAGCTCGGCCACGACGTCCTCGCGCCCCAGGGCGGGTGCGTGGCTCCGGGGGGCCCGGGGCGCGGCTTGGGACCCGTGCGTACCCGCGCCCGCGCCGTGCACCGGCGCGGTGGCCGTGCGCCTCGCCGCACGGGGGTCAGCGACCTCGATCTGCGGTTGCGCGGACGTCACCGACGCGTACTCCGTCCCGCCCTCGCCGGCGTCACCGCGTTCCGGATCGGTGACCGGGTCGACCCACGCATGCCGCCGGGTGACCATCGGCGCGGCCGAACGCGCGGCGTGCCAGCCGGGATGCCGCGGCAGCGACCGCGACGGACCCGCACTCCCCGGCATCTCGAAACCACCCGCTGGCGAACCCACCGGCAACCGCGGCGGATCCTGCACCTCGGGCCCCTCAAAGGGACGGTCATCAACGGCATCACCGGCATCACCGACCAACGCACCAAGCAGTTGCAAGTGGCGCTCCCGCAGACCCCCGTGGGCCAGGCCATCGGCGGACGGACGATGGAAATCGCCCACCAAGCTGCCGGGCACGTTCGCCCGCCCGGGGTCGCCACCGTGCCGGGACTCATCACGCAGGCCGAGCTGGTGTCCCAACTCGTGTGCGTACGCGATGGGTTGGGCGTCCGGCCACCAGGTCCGCTGGTCCATGCCCCGGTCCCGGCCCGCGATGTCGACCACCAGGTGCGGATCGTCGTCCGCCGCGACCCTTTCCACCGTCACGTGTAGGAGGCTGCCGTTCGGCAAACGGTATCCGGGCCGGTTGTAGAACTCCTCGACCCCCTCAGACAGACGCTGCCACACCACCTCGGAGCCACCCGCGCCCACGCCGTCCCGCAACGCGATCCGCACCGTCAAATCAGTGACAGGAGTGTCGCCGACCTCGAACGACCTCACATCGAAGGCGGAACGCACCACGAAGCGGCGCGCACGGTTCCCACCACCCGGGAACCGTGGAGCGTGCACGAAGTCCAGCACGACTTCACTCCCGGACGGCGCGTTCTGCTGCCCCGAGGCGCTGGACGCCTGCCCGGCATCCTCCGTCCCGGGCGCACCGCCCATCAGCCCTGTCGGCAGCTCCCAGCCTTTCATCAGGTACGCGATGCCGTTGGCCCGTTCCCCCAACGTCCGCGGCACGTTGCCCGTCCGCCAGCCCTGCGGCAACTGACGGTGCCAACGCGCGACATCCTCCTCGTCCACCGGATCACCGGTCCAGTTCAGGCGCTTCAGGGCCTGCTTCACCTCAGAGACCAGCGCCTGCTTCTGCTGCTGCCCCAGCGGGTCATCCACCTCAGGCCCGGCATCCGGCTGCGGCGACTCCTGCACCGGCGCGATGGCGTCGATGTCCTGGGCGTGCCCGCCGCGCGCGAAGGCGTTGTCTGCGCCCAGCGGTTCATTTACCCTGCCCGGTCCGGCAGTTGACGCTGCGGCCTCGTCCCGGGCACCGTCCGAGGACGCCGACGACAGCACACCGTCCATCACCGGCGCGCCACCCTTGAACCCCGACGACGGAAGCGATGCCGTCGCGGTCGGACCGTTCGCCTCCGCGCCATAGTCGATCAGCGAACCGCCCGCCTCGGACTCGGAGGCGGACCCGTCGAACTCGGAGGCGGACCCGACGGACTCGGGGGCGCCCGCCTCGGACTCGGAAGAGTACCCGTCGGACTCGGAGGACGCGTACTGGTGCAGTTGAGACGTGTCGGATGAGGCGTCCTCTTCGAGGTCCGTGCGCTCCGGCCGCTGTTCGGCCTCGGCGAACACGACCTCGTACGGCATGTTGTTCTCGTCGTCAAACACGACGCGAGCGGTGACGTGGAGATCCGTTTGCCAGGGGAACATCGCCTGCCGGGATTCCGGGTCCGAGGCGGCGAAGGACACGTCGCGGACCGGTGAGCCCTTGATCTGCACCACGACCCGGTGCATACCGGCAGGGGGGGTGCCCAGCTCGTCCAGCGCGGCTTGGCCGTCGAAAGTGCCCGGATGGAACTGAGGCACCATCAGTGATGTCAGTGTGCCGACCGGATGGCTGGTCAGCTCTCCGGGAGCCAGGTACCCGATGTACACCGGCTCGTCGGCCCTCGGCAACAAAGCCAACGCCTCGGCCAGCATGCCCCGGTGCAGGTCCATGCTCTCGCCCAGTTCCCGGGCGAGATCCGGAACCAGGCCCTGCATCTCCTGCGCGATCTCACCGAACCGCTCGTCCGCGCGGTCGGTGATGTCCCCGGCCTCGGCGCTCAGCGCACCGAATCCGGCATGGCTCTCCAGCAGGAACGGGAAGTCGAGCGTCCCTGTCGCCATGGCCTCATCGATGATGTCGCTGATCTCACCCGCCAGTTGGCTGCCGCCCTGCTCTGCCCCGCCCAGCTGCGCTGCGAGCCCGCTTCCCAGCAGACGCTGATCGGAACCACGGGTCGCCAGGAACAGGGCGGTCAGATGCGCGGCCGACAGCTTGCCGAGCGTTGCATCGGAGAACTGGCTCATCAGAGAGGAGACGTCAGGCATGTACAGCTGGTGGTGCGGCAGTTGCCACGACTCGTCGCCTGCGTTCAAGGCATCGACGTCATTCGCGAAGCGCGACAGGTGATTGCGCACCCATCCATAGAGGTCCGCCGCGTCACCCAGCAAGGCGTCCAGCAGTGCCCCGACGTCCAGGGGGTTGTAACCCTTGCCCAAACGCCACTTGCTGTACTGGTCCAGGATTTTCGCGAGGGTACTGCGCCCCGTCGACAGCAGCCAGGCGATGACTGCTGCCAGGAGACCGTCGTCCGTGCCATGGAATGCGATGGCCCGGTGCGCATCGAACAGCGGCGTCAAGTCGCCGTACGTGCCGGTGTTCACCAACAGGCCGCGCACCGCCCGAAGTTTCCTCGCCGCAGCGTCAGTCTCAACGATGGCTTGGGACCGGCCCTGATGCTCCTGCTCGACCGCCGAGTAGATCGCATCCATCAGATCCGCCACCGAGTACGGGGCGGATGGGCGAACCACCTGGTACTGCTGGCTGTCGTTCAGGGCGTCGGCGAAGCCCTCGGCGTAGGTGCGGACTTCGCCCGAGGCGTTCATCTCCTGTCCGATGGCCTCCTCGTGCTTCAGGGCCGCCCACTCGTACGCCCGTGTCCCGTACATCCGGCGATACCGCCAACCCTGGCCGGCCAGAGGCAGCGCGGCAGTCCCCTCCCCAGCCGTCACCGGACGGCGGCTCCGGAGGACCTTCAAGTGGCCTGCATCGCCGTCCTCGTCCGCAACGCCAAAGATCCCCACGCGCGGGTCCGTGGCACTGATCTTTTCCGCTCTCACTGCGGAGGTAGCTCCGACGACGATGCCGGATCGCTCATCGGCGGCTGCCCGCGCCACGGACGCCCTGGCATCGGCCCGCCTGGCGGCGTAGCAAGCGACCTCGAACTCCGGTGTGACGTCGGGAAGTCCCAGCTGCGCCACCAACCGCGCGCCGCGTCTGCCGACCCACGCCCCGCCGTTGCGCTTGTAGCCCTCGGGCGTGTAAACCCCAACGAAGCCGGGGCCACCGTGCGAGATCCACGCCGTGAACGCCGGTGACCCGTCCGGCCGCAGGCCGGTCGGCAACGGGAACCGCATCGCGTCCGGCGCCGATGGGCTGCCGTGCGAAACGTCGAGCAGGGAGGGGTAGACCTCCGATCGGCGGTGGTAGCCCCAATCGGCACCGGAGACACTGCCCTCGCCGAACCAGACGCCGCCGTTGGAGAGCAGCCGACGCGTGATGACGGGCTCCCGCCAGCGCCGTGCCGCAGGACCCGTGACCTGGTCGAGTGTGACGAGCGAGTACTCCAGGGCGGCCGCCCTGCCCTGTGGGGCGGCGGCGAGGTGCCTGACAACCTTGTGGCCCGTGACGCCGAGTTCCTGGGCGCGGGAAAAGACCACCTGATGGTCCGGGAAGCGCGCGAACGGCGCGAACTCATAGGCCGCATCCGGCTTCTGCACCGTATAGACAACCAGGTGACCTCCCGGGTGCCGGTCCGCCTCCGTCAGCGCGCCACGGACCGCGGCCTCCAGACTCGACTTGGCCTGGAAGAGCCGCGGCAAGCCGAACCTGCGCCCTTCGGCCGCGTAGGGCCGCGAGCCGTGCACCGAACCCGGCGCCCACTGCGCCCAGTACACCGCCCCGTCGGTATCCGGCAGAAGCGTCGCCGACCTGACAGCCATCTCCGCATGCATGCCCAGCTCCGACACCAGCCGGTCGGTCGCCAAGTCCTCGGCCACCCGCTCCAGGTTCTCCGGCGACAGCTCCTGCGGGTTGTCGATGAGCCTGCGCACCGCCGGATCGCCCAGCACCACCAACGGGAGAACGGACGCTCCGCCGCCCTGGGCCATGGCGGTGAGCCCGACGAGGATCCGCTGGCGTAGCAGTTCGCGGCCCGCTGGCCCACCGGCAAGGATCTGCTCGTCCAGCAGCCCGGCATCCGGTCCGCCCAACATGAACAGCGCCACGCGATGGCCCCTGTGGAGTGTTAGCTCGATTCCGCGGTTCGCGGCCATCCACTGCCGGAAGGCGTCCTGGTGCGCGCGCCAGGCCTCGGTTGTCTGGCCCGAGAAGGCGGTCTCGTCGACACCGTCCTTCAGCCTCCGCCCGATTTCTTCGAAGGTCTTCCCATCGGTGCTCCCCGGGTCGAGCAGCTGCGCCGTCCTGTCGTCGTACCGGGTCTGGTGCGGCAGGCGTGCCACGGCCTGGAGGAGCCGCGCGTCGCGGGTTCGACGCCGAGGGTCGAACAGGAAGGGCACCAGCCCGTACAGCTGTGAAGCGTCGGCATCAACGGACGCCGCAGTCGTGAAGTCAGGCTCCAGCGAGTGCGCGCCGTCCCTGTCCGCCACGCCGGCACGCTGCGCGGCACCCATCAACTGCGCCACGGCAGGCGCGTCGTCTTGCCCCAGCAACAAGCCGAACACGGTGTCGCGGGACCTCACCGCCATCGAGTGGTCGCTGCTCACATCCCGGAGGGCGCGGAGCATCGTCTCAGCCGATCGCACCGCGTCCCTGCTTGCCGAGCTCTGCGGGACGGGGTGCCCCAGCTCCGCCAGTCTGCTGTCCAGGTCCGGCTGGTCGGCGGATACCGAAAGCTGTCGGTACTCCGAGTAGGCCTCCGCAGCCTGCGCGAACGCGCTCAGAAGACGCGCCTTCGGCGGCGGGTTGTCCGGGTCGAGCAGTTGGCGCATTGCCGCGTCGTAGAGGCGCGGGTCCATGGGCCCGAAGATGCTCTGATGCGCGATATGGCCGGGAAGGCTGTCGACCAGCAGTCGGACGGCGGCCCGCATGTCCTTTTGCGCGTTGACCGCCAGGACCTGGCCGAGGACCTTCTCGAAATCGCGCGCGATTCGGTTCCAGAGCGCCCGGTCGTCGTCGTAGAACATGGACGGCATCGGCCCGGTGACGTCGAAGGTCCGCTGGGCCGAGGCCTCCGGCACGGGGGAGGCGGCCGTCGCCGAATCAGTGGCGGTCGATCCGGAGGCGAAGGTGACCGGTGCGACCGACGGCTGTGGCGGCAGCGACGTGATGGTGTCCATGGACGGGTCTTCACCGCCGGGCGCGTGGGCGTTGCCCGCGCCCGTCGCCCGTCCAATGAGCATGTCCGGTCCGGCAGATGCCGCTGCGGAGTTGTCCTGGGCGCCCTTGGAGGACGCCGACGGACTGGCCGTCGAATCGGTGCTGACGCCGGGCGACTGGACGACAGCGGGCTGGCCCTCGGCAATTCCTGTGCCGGACTGATCACTCTGGCGACCAGGCTCGTCGTCGAGCGGCGGCGCGCTCAGGTCCCGCCCCGCGAGCGGGTGCGGCAGCTCGCGGATCTCCGGTCCCGAACGGAACACGTCCGCGATGACGGCCAGGTCATCGGCGCTGAGCGCCGGCCCGTCATCGCTCGGCTCACTCGCCATGAGCGAACCGTCGAAGGCGATGGCCGGGGCCCAGGGCCGGTCGCGGAAGAGGAAACCCGAATCGAAGTATCGGTCCGGCAACCCGACGAAGTGCAGCAACTCATGCAGCAGCTGAGACACCGTCAGCAAGCTGCCGTTTGATGCGCCGACCAGATGCACATCGGTCGCGGTCGTCACACCCGGCTCCCCATGCACCCGCACCACATGGTGCGCTCCTGCAGGGTTCGCGAGGAACTCCACGTTGAAGTGGAACACGCTGCCGCCGGGAAGTTTGAAGCCCGGCGCGTTGATCACCCGCTCCACCGCGGAAGTCATCCGCTCCGCCAGGAAACGGATGTCGTTGTCCGTGACCCCCGGCTCGGGGGCCAGATGAACTCGTACGGTCGCGTCGCTGATCCACTTCCCGCCGGCCTCCTGGAAACGCCGCGCGTCCAGCCTTATCCGGCTCATCGCGCCCGCCAACCGACCCGGCTCAGACGACACCGACCTGCGCGGATCAAAACGCTCGGTGTCGATCACCGCTGGCTCAGCAAGCTCACGCAACCCCGCCAAGGAGTCGGACACCGGGACCGCGGACCCGCCCGCCGTAACGCCCTCGTCCCCCTCAGCGGCCTCACTGATCGTCGCCGGCGCGGGCCAGGACGCGGGCGCGCCCCAACCCTGCCACGGCGTCGGCGCCCGGTACCCGGAGTAGGAGAAGTCATCCTCCTCGTCCAAGGGAATCTCCTGACCCGAGGCGTCCTCGTCCGAGGCGATCTCCTGGCCCGAGACCTCCGCGCCCGGCTGATACTCAGGATCGTCCGAGAGGTCGAGTAGTGGCGGGAACAGCTCGGCGAAGTCGCGGAAGTATTTGTCGGTCAACAGGGTGTGCGCGGAGTTTTGGAGTTCGGTGTACTCCAACAGGAATCCCGGCTGGGGGTCATGGCGGTTGACCTCCCTCCGCAGCTGACGCAGCAGGGCGCCGCGGGAGTACGGGTCGCGGACGTCGTTGAGGATCCCGTACAGATTCCGTGCCAGTTCCCGTCTGACCGCCCTGCCTTGGTGGCGGTACAGCCGGTCCCCTTGCGCCTGCACGCGGGCGTCGACCTCCCGCCAGGACTCAGGGTACGGCCGGCCAGGGACCGGGAAGTCGTAGGCGTAGCCATCGGTGACCAGCAAAGTGGGCCGCTTGGGCCGCATGTACTGGTCGAACCACCAGGCGTCCGGGGCCCACTGCTGGTCCTCCACCAGCCGGGAGTGCACCTCGGCCAGCGGGCCCTCGTCGTAGTAGTACGTTTCGGGTTCTGTCGGCATCCCGATGGCCTCCGCCCACTGCAGCACGCTCAGCGGGCCGAGATGCAGCGCGGGGTCGAGCACCATCGGCGCTACGGTCCCATCGTCAAGGCGCGCGTTGACAACCGGCGCCACGTGATACCCCCATTTCACCTGACGGGGTTCGCTCAAGGTGGCGCCCTGGGCCATGCTCGTCCAGACGGACAGGCCCCTTCCCTGGTCATCCCCGGACAGGCGCCATGGCTCCTCGTCCCGTGCCGCGAACACCTTCCGCGGCAGGGCCCCCCAGCGCATCAGCTGGATCGCCCACAGGTGCGCACGCAGATAGCAGCCGTCCTCGGGGTGCTCGGCAGTGACAGCGACCGTACCGTGCTCATGGTGCTCGAACGTCACCTCGAACAGCTGCCCGTACCACGCCTCGACCTGCGCCATCGGTACCGGGCCGTCGTCGACCAGGCCCAGCGCGTGGCTGATCCGGTTCGCGTACTCCGGCCATGCCGCAGCCAGCGCCTCGCGCAGGTTCGAGTTGTAACGCCTTTGCCAGGCATCTTCGACCGCCCACACCTTACGCATATCGCGGTCCAGGGCCTGAAGCAGGGACAGCGCCGTATCCGGCCTTCCGCGGGAGAAGGCGCAGTGCAGGTCACGCGCGTACTGCACCACCGCGGGCAGCAAAGACGTATCGTCACCGGGGGGAACTGCCATGTGCCGTAGCGGCTCGTCAGCGAAGGTGAAGCCGCTGACGAGGCCGAGGCCGCGGAGTATCTCCTGATAGTCCTCAACGGCCAGCCCGCCCTGCCCCACCGCGTAGTCCACTGCATCCTTCAAGGACACGCCAGTGACCTGCTGGTACCGGGCCTGCAGCGAAGAGGGCGTGAACAACGCGGGGGACGAAGCCCGCCGCCCCAACAGGGCCAGCAGGCCGGGTACATTCACCTGCGGAGCGTTCAGGAACTCGGCCACCGCCAGGGCGTAGGTGGTCTCAGCGGCCTCGGCAGACGCGTGCGCGGGGGGCGCAGCGGGCGAGGTCCAGGCGTCCACCGCGGCACGCTCAGCGGATATCTCCCCGACGGCAGCAGGGGGGGTTGAGGTCGACGTGTCGCCTTCGATACCAATGGGCGACACCGCAGGCTTGCCCTGGGCGCCCTGCGAGGACACCGACGGACTGGGCGCCGGCTCGGCGTACATCGCCACGTGCGGCGGCACGCGCAGCACGTCCTTCAGCGCATCACCAGAGTCCTTCGGCAGCCGTCCCCTCGGGTCGAGGGTGCCGTGGATCCATCCGTGCACCCGGGACAGGTCCGTCCTCCACGGGTCGGGCTCCACCTGCTCGTCCCAGACCCCCGCCCGGTGTGAGACGTCCAGGAACCACTCCCACGGCAACGCACCCTCACGCGACAGGAACCACCCGGCCACCGCGTCACGGAACATCAACGCGTCACCGCCCGGGACGTTGAGTTCCTTGTAGGCGTGCAGCATCAACCCGATGTTCCAGGCCTGCTGTTGCTGTTCCTCCGTCAGGTCGGCCGATCCGCGGTATCCACGCTCGCGCATCGCGCGATCCCAGCCCGCGCCCCGCGACTCGATGGAAACCAGCCCCTGCGGTGTGGCTCCCTTCTGCTCCCAGTAGTACGGGGTGACTCGTTCGAGCGCTGTCATCAGCAAGCTGAACGATGGTGGATCGCCTGTGCCCAACAGGCTGTTCACGGAAGCTTCGGCATCACCGGCCTGCGATGGCGCCGAGCCGAGCAACAGACTCACGAAGCGAGTCCTCTGGGACAAGGACACCGCCGGAGAGCTGAAGAGCTGGTTCATCTGGGCCAGCGCCCCTTGCACCTGCTTCTTCGGAAGCGGGTCCTGGGCCAGGGCGAGGGCTGCCGCACGCCCGTACGCGTCCGAGAGGTCCAGGTACTCCTGCCGGGACATCCCGGTGAACATTCCCGGGAACCGCGGAGCATGCAGGAAGTCCAGGGCGACCTCATCGTCCGCCCCGAGCGCACCACCCTTCAAACCGGACGGCAGCTCCCGGCCCATGACCAGGTTCGCGATGGCCTCCGCCCGGTGGCGCGGCACAGCGACATTCCGCCACTCCTCCGGCAACTGGCGGTGCAAGTCCGCAACGTCCTCCGCGTCCATCTTGCCACCGGCCCAACCCCGGTCCGTCAGGACACGATTCACCTCACGGACCAGCTCCGGATCCTGCCCCTCGACCTCCAGACCGGGGGCGTTGCGGTAGGCCGGTGCCGGACGGGCGGGCCGCGGCCCCGGTACGACGTTCTGTGGAACGGGCGTGCGGTTCGCGGGGAGGGAGGAGACGAACCATGTGGGGCGGCCGTCGGCCCGTGCGTGGGTGTGCAGCCGCACCGGCTCGCCATCCGTGGCCGGGGTGATGGAGACGTCCCCTTCGGGCACGTGCACCGCGAGCCCGGTGGCTTGCTGGATGCGCCTGGCCGCGGCGGCCAGCTGCTCAGGGGTCGCACCGGAGCACGACGTGAGCAGGATGTCCGTGGCGTCAGCCGGCAACTCGTCCTTCAACACCGCCGACAGCCCGTCGGCACCGAAGACGACCGGCTCACCGTCCTGCGTGGCGCCCCTGAACCGTCCGCCGGCGAAGCCGTGCGATCCCCAGACCACCACCTTCGCGTCCTTCGCGAACGGCAGCCGACGCTGCCCGCTGACCAACCGGCGGCCGCCCGTTCGCCGCCACTGGGTGTACTCCCGCAGCCCCGCCGCCTGCCGATAGGCGTTCCGGCGCAGGGCGGCGTCGCCGGAGTTGAACGAGATCAGGCCGGTGGTGCGTCCCTGGTCGTCGCGGAGTTTCTCGACGACCACCTGGGAGCGCAGCACATGGTGACGGGGATCGGTGATGGCACCCGCGGCGAGCATCTGCGCAGCCGAGTCACGCATCATCCGGACCGCCACGGGGTGCGCCAAGGGGACGTCCAGCTCGGCCACGACGTCCTTGCGCCCCACGGCGGGTGCTTTGTGCAGTCGGGCGGACAGCCGCAGGTCGACGGTGAATTGCACCAGCGCGGACGGGCCGTCGTAGTACAGCAGGGCGAGGTTGCTGCTGCTGCGTCCGCCGCTCTCGGCCTCGCCATGGCCCGACGAGTGGGCCGGCGTCGGCTCGTAGTCGTGGTAGAAGTCCGCGCCGGAGCTCATCCAGTCCGGCACCGGCGCGCCCTGCTTCGAGGTGGCCGTGTCATGCGCGTGCGAGCTGTTGCGCTCTCGGTCCGACAGCATCAGGCCGCCCGGGGCGTTGGCCGACGACCCCTCGAACTCGGCCGCCTGGCCGGCACCGATGACCTCGCCGTCGGTGAGCCGCGCGTGCACCACGACGTCGAGATCCTCGACTCCGAAGATCTTCTTGACGAACGCGGGTGGCAGCGGCATCCCCGTCCTGGCGAGGACCGGCAGCGCCGACTTCAGCCAGACCGTGGACACCGAGCGCAGGGCGTGCGCCGCCGCCTCGCCGACGGTCTCGAAGCTTGAGGACGCGCGGAGCGTGTGGGCGAGCGCGGTCAGGGCGTCGCGCGCCTGCCTGGCTCCCAGGAAGCCGTTGGCCTGTGCCTCCCACGGAAGCCGCACACCGGAGGCGCGCCACCGCTGCAGTGACTCGGACGGGGCCGTATGCCCGCCCACAGGGGGCAGTTCGCGCGGCGGGCGCAGGAAGGCCAGCGCCCGCAGGTCGGACTCCGGGATGCGGAACAGCAGGTAGCGGTCGTCCCCGGCCAAGGATCCGTCCGCCGCGAGGGGCGCCGCCAGCTCCACCGAGGCGAGCGGCCGGGCGGAGCCCCGCGGTCCCGGCCCGTGCAGCTCCAGCCGCACGAAGGCCGGGATCCTCAGGTTGACCATGCCGGCCTCGCGCGGAATGGTCACTGCGACCGTGGCGGTGCGGGAGGCGCCCTCGGTGTCGGCGCTGTAGCGCTGCGTAGCGGTACCGACGGTCGGCGCGTCCGCCACACCCGCCCCGGGGCCGGAGGAAGCGTCCACCAGCACCGTGGGCAGGTCCAGGCCCGCGTTCCAGCCGGCTGTCTTGGTCGTCCCGGCATCGAACACGACCGTCGTGCCGTGGTCGATCTTGCGGCTGGGATTGGGGCGGCTGTCGAAAATACCTCCCTGACGGGGCATCACCAGTCGTAGCCAGTAGGCCCGCCGACCGCTGTCCTGGTGGAAGAGCTCCATCCAGACGCCGTCGTCCATGAGGTCGTCAAGCTGGCTCGCGGCGTTGTCGAGCACCGACGCGAGCCGTTGGGTGTTGAGACGGCGGTCGTCCAGCAGCTGTTGCGGCAGAAGGTCGACCGGAATGCGGTCCTTGGTGAGCCTCCCCTTCCTGGCCTGCAGGACGTCGCGCAGCGCGGGCAGCAGTCGTCCGAAGTCCGGTGCGTGCTCGACCGCGCCGAGACCCAACGCCTGATCGGCTGACAGGCGCAACTCAGCCGCGGGATCGGCGGGCGGCGCCGGCGCCTGGACGGTCGCCGAACCAGCAGGCAACACCGACGCCTGGGCAGTCTCGGAACCAGCAGGCGACGCCGGCGCCTGAACACTCGCCGAGTCAGCAGGCAACACCGACGTCTGGGCAGTCTCCGAACCGGCAGGCGACGTCGAAACCTGGACGCTCGTCGAGACAGCAGGCGGCGTCGGCGTCGGCGTCTGGATGGTCGTCGGCGGGGTGATCCCATGGGCCCTGAGGCGGTCGTCCACCTGACCGCCGAGCCCCATCTCGCGCGCCTGCTCCTCGGTGACCAGTGCGGCGACGCCACGGGAGAGCAGTCGGCCTGCGGTGCGCAGCTTCGCCGGCAGGACGCCCACCTTGACCTCGGCCGCCATGAGGACCTGCAGGTCGGCCTGGACCAGCACAAGCCGGTCTTCCTTCGCGGTATGGCTGATGCGATCGACGGCGGCAGAAGAAGCCAGCGACGAACCATGTGACGATCCAACGCCGCCGCCGGGGCCGAGCCCGCCCATCAAGAACGTCGTCTTCGAGGGGTCACCGGCCCCGCTCAACGTCACCGAGCCCTTCAACGCCCTGGCCGACTCCTTACCCCCGGCGACCTTGTGGCCGCCGGTCAGCCACACCTCGGTGGCAGGCCCGTCGAGCACATCCACCACAGAAGGCGCGACCAGGTTGACCCGGCTTCCCACACTGCCGGTCAGTGTGCCCAACCGGCGCTCGTACCGCAGCCCGTCGGCGATCCAGGCACTCTTGGTGGCCCGGGCCAAGCCTGCCGGAAGCGTGTCGACGCTGAACCGGTCCTCGATCCACTCTGCCGGCTCCAGACCCGGGACGGAAAACGCCCCGTCGCCGCCCGCCGCTGCGCTCAGCAGTTCGCGCGCCAGCTCGCGGATCTCCTCACCGTCACCCACGACCTCCATCGCAAGCCACTGCCGCAACGCCTGCCGCCCTGGTGGCAGCGCGGCCCACGCAGGGTCAAACATCCCGCCGATCCCACTCAGCGCAGGCACCGGAACAGGCACCGTCTCGGCCGCGACGTGCGGCAGCCACTCTTGGGAGGCGCGCAGGGTGAGCGCGGTCGGGGCGGTCAGCCGCACCTGGACCGCATCAGTCTCCAGCGGGCGCACACCGTCCGACGCGCCGGCGCGGGCGCCGGTGCGGGCGATCGTGGTGACCTCGGGTTCCTGCCGGCCATACAGCCCCGGAGTCACCTTCCGCCGCCAGCCGCGGGGACGCTCCACGTGGGTGACCTCCACGTCGAACGCCAGCTCCGCGTCGAACGCGCTACTGCTGCCAGAACCGGTCGTCAGCCAGCGCCTCTCCACGACCGGACCGGACTGCCCGGAGCGGGACCTGGAGGCGGAAAGAGCAGCAGCGAGCGCGAAATAGAAATGGCCGGGAATCAGTTTGGCCGAAAACGTTGCGGCCACCGAGGCGCCATACTGCCCACTCGCCCCGCTCTGCGCCCCCTCGGCCAGCCGAGCGGTACGGCGCGTCCTCCACTCCGCGAGGTCACCCTTGTACCGCGATTCGCTGACCAAACGCCCCTTGACCCGAACCAGGACGTAGTGGTTACTGCCCCACCCCCGCCGGTGCAGGCGCACCGGGATGCCCGTGCTGAACAGGCGCCCCTTTTGGGCGGCCATGCCGGTCGGGGACAGCAACGAGGTCAGGGCACGATGGTTGGCCCGCATCCGGGCGTGGTCGTCCACCGTCGTGAACAAGCCCGAGGTTCGGGCAGCGTCACCGTATCCGGGCAGCAGCCCCGCCAGCCGCGAGTCCTTCGCGAACAACTCCTCGATACTGGCGATGAGCTCGGAGGTGTCCACCCTGGACATCGCCACACTCGGGCTGAACGGGCCGAAAGGCAGAATCCGTTCGTACCCCGGATGCGACAGCAACGGCGGGATCGACGTCAGCCCACCCGGCAACGGCAGTCCCAACGAGACCGCCTCCTCCGGACGCACGCTCAGCAAGACCGTCACGTCCTTGTAGCGCGGTCCCCCGCCCAGTCCCGCCCGCATGGCGCTGGACCGAGCACCCGTACCCTCCACCCAGATACGCGTCCGAGCCCGATACAAGATGCGGTCACCAGTGATGTCCGCACCATGCGCGTTACGGACAGCGGAACTGGAGGAGATCGAACGACTACCGGCAGACAACAGCGCCGGCTGGACAGCCAACCGGAACCGCGGACCACCAGGAAGCAGCCCCCAACCAAAAGCCGGACCCAACCCGACGACCCCGCCCACCGTGTGGTTCAACCCGCTCGAACGCGACCGGTCGGACTGCCAGTAATGCCGGGAGTACGACGCCCCGATGGCGTGCTCCGGCGCGATCGCCACAATCTGGGCCCGCGCACGGTATCCCCCGCGCACGCTCCCCCCCGCGTCAACGAACTCCTCGGAGTCCGTCCACCCCTCCATGAGGGCGTGCAGGTCCTCGGTCAGGCGGTCCGCCCTACCGGCCGCGAACGCAGTGGACCGGCCCGGGGCACCAGGTGCGGTGAGCGCGGGATGCATGACCGCGCGCAGGACATCGAACAGCCCCTTGCCACCCTCGTACTGGCCCCCGGTATCGGTGACGTCCAGCACGTCCAACGACTCCGCGAACCGCAGCGCGCGCTCGGTATCAGCGGACAACGGTACGAATTCGGCGCGCCGGTACTTTCCGGCGGGGACGAGATGCCGCACAGGCACTTGGGCGGTCACCGAGCCGCTGGTATGGAAAACCCGCGGGTCCGCCCACCCCGATCGTGTCACCCGCACCGTTGTGACGACCCTACGCGGAACGTCCACCGTACCGCCGTCGCTGACCAGCTTGCGGTTCAGCGACACTCTCATCTCGACCGCCGACTTCCGCACGGTCTGGCCGAAGGCCACGTTCACCGCCACCGCAGGACCCGCGAGCAGGCCCGGTACAGGCGTCGGCGCAAGACCGGTCAACGACGCCTTGACCGCCCAACCACTGGTGGAGTTCGACGACCGGGTAATGGCAGCGCCAGTCGCATGCGCATTCGAGAGGTTGGGCTCCTCCCCCTTCTCCCGGTCCACCAAAGTGATCAGCGGCCGCTCCTCATCCTCGTCACGAGTGAGAGAGACAGTCACGTCATACCAGCCGTCCCTCCCCCGAATCTGGAACGGGACACCAGCACCGACGAACGCACCAGGCTTCGACTCCAACTCGTTGACGATCGGCGCCGGATCGCCACCTGTCTGCGCCCGTATCCGCTCGGCCACCCATTCCACGGTGTCCAGCCCGTGCAGGTGCGACGTTCCGGCGGACTTCATCCGCTCCAGGTACCAGGGCAGCCGGAGCTCGGCGAGGACGCGCGCGGCAGGCCCGGTCGCGGGGGCAGTGGCGGGGGCCGCGGTGACAGGAGCCGTCGAGGGCCCCGCCGTCTGAGGCGCCGCGGTGCCCGAGGAGTTGCGGAAGCGATCGTCGGGATAGGCCGGTGCGCGGCTGGCGCCGTCGAGGGCTGAGCCGGGCACCTGGCCGTCCTCCGTAACGGGGCGAGTGCGCCTGGCCCGCTTGGCGTCGGGGGAGCTCTCCTGCTCGGCCGCCGCCCGCTTGCGGTCGCCGGCCACGCGGGCCACCCGCGGGTCGCGGACGGTCCGGGTGTCGGCAGAGTAGTGGTTCCCGGCCAGGTGGAGATGGATCGTCTGCGCCTCGCCGGCTGCGTTCAGCGGCCGGAAGGTGTGCTCGACACCGTTGTGGTGGATGACCAGGGTCGTGTTCAGGGCCGACGCCACGACCGACGGCGCCAGATCCCCAGGGGTGCCCGTCCAGTTGCCGCTCAGCGCGATCGTGATGAACAGCTGATCGAGGTCCGCCCCGTTGCGCTCCGCGGACTCGGTCACCAACGACAGATTTTCCGGACGCAGCATCCAGTCGAGCACGCGGTTGCGCAGCCCGAGCGCAGCCGCGGTGTTGGTACCGTGCCCGCGCGCCGCGTTCACCGCGTGGTACAACGCCCGTGGCCTGAGTCGGTTCTGGTAGCTGTCCGCCTCGAACCTCAGGCTCGCCAGCTTCCGCCCGAACCGCAGCTGCGCGGTGGAGAGCGCCAATGCCTGACCCGCCAACGCCCGGTCCTCCCGCGGAATACCGGCGTGGCTGCCCTGGTATGCGCCGCCCAGCGGTGCCGACACCGCGTGACTCAGCGTGTTCTTGCGGCCTCCGCCCAGAGCGCCGGCCACCTTCGCAGGCAACGGCTTCCACTGTTCGCCCGGCAGCTTGGGACGCAGCTGTTCGTGCTTGAGGTAGGTGGCCTGATCACCGGGCTGGTAGGTGTTGCGGTAGTCGGCGAGCCGCAGCCCTTCCTTGGCCGCCTTGATGCTGCCGGACCCGGTGTCGTTGCTGAACAGACGCCCGAGCACGGTGCCGAGGTTGGCGTGGGTCTGCAGCAGCTTGCCCTTGTTCTTGCCCGTGGCGTTGAGCATCTCAAAGCCCAGCCGGGACAAGTCAGTGACGATCGCCCCACCCCGGAAGTCGGTCCGGAATGCCTCTCCCCGATCCGGCAGCCGATAGTTGGCAGCGTCGACC
Organism: uncultured Streptantibioticus sp.; assembly: GCA_964398515.1. Lineage (GTDB taxonomy): Bacteria > Actinomycetota > Actinomycetes > Streptomycetales > Streptomycetaceae > CAYNNX01. The sequence continues at coordinate 19,618 of CAYNNX010000090.1, forward strand.
TTCAGCTGCTCGTCGACCTCGTCCTTGCCTTGCGGGAGAATCTCCTGGTCGGCGTTTGGGGTCGTGGAGTCGGGCACGTCCAAGCTGTCCGGCCGGTTCTGTCGCTGCTCCTCGTAGTATTGCTGGAGCTCCCAGGCGTTGAGCCTGTTGAGGTCCTGTCCCAAGTGCGTGAACTCCGCGCCGCCCTGGCCGAACCTCAGCCGGGGCCTCTTGGCCTCGTCGGCGAGGAGCACTGCGGCACCGTCCACGAACAGGTTCGGCTCCGGCGCATAGGGCAGCAGCGGGTGGATCTTTGCTTGCCACTCACGCTCCGTCATATCCAACTGGACTTGCTGCTCCAGGCGGTCCAGGAACAACTGGCGCTGCGTCGGATCGGTGAGCGCCTCGGGGAGGTCCAGACCTGCGTCGAGGAATCGCTGGGTGATGTCGTCGACGAGCTTGTCCAGCTCGTCGCCCTTCGGCATCCGGTAACCGCCCACGACCGCCAGCGGGCGGCTGGGCTGCTCTCCCTCGATCTTCAGTGCCGCCTCAACGTGGTTGAAGGCGTGCTCTCCGGTCGGCACCAGCCGCGAGCCGAGGTCGAAGTCCTGGACGGACACATACGGGTGGTAGCCGTTGTCCATCATCGCCCTGACCATCTGGTGTGTCTCGTCGCTGTGCAGCAACTCGTTGCGCATGGCCCCGTACGGGAAATCGTTGGAGGCGAACTCGGACGCCACCACCGCCACCGGGATGTCGAGGCCACTGACCAGCGAACGGGCTTCCTGGACGGCCTGCGTCAGCTCGTGGCGGGACACCTGGGAGCCGTTGAGGCCGATCACGAAAGCCACCCGGCCGTCCATGGCGTGCAAGCCCGCCGTGATGGCCGCGATCACCTCGCGGATCTGCCCCGCTCCCTGGTAGCCCACCATCGCGTTGACCACAAAGCTGAGTTCGCGGCCCTCGCGGCTGGACTCGCGTACAAACCGCAGGTAGTCCGCAGCAGTCAGCTTCGAGCCAGCCCCCTTGCCGCCACCCGTCGCCTGCCAGAACGCCTCGTTGCCTGCAAACCGCACCGTGGCCCCGGCAGCGGACTGCTCGACCCCGGCCCCGAGCACGCCTCCAGCTTCCCGCACGCCAGACGAGGGCGCGCTCTGCCCCTTGCCGCCCTCGATGTCCACCTCCATCGGGGATCCAGCACCGTGATCCCCGTCAACCATCATGGTGTCG
>CAYNNX010000091.1:0-10322 GCA_964398515.1 uncultured Streptantibioticus sp.
AGCCATCAGAAACGCCCTAGAGCCGCCGGGCCATCCCTGCGCGTGCAGGGCGTACAGGTCGAGGAGCGCAGGGGCCAGGTCCGATTCCGGGCCATCCCTGCGCGTGCAGGGCGTACTCGACCATTGGTACTCAGCACGTCTCCGACGGCGGGCCATCCCTGCGCGTGCAGGGCGTACGACCCCTCGGCGGCCGCCCAAGCAATCACTTGCGGGCCATCCCTGCGCGTGCAGGGCGTACGGCTGCCTCGATGCGAGCGAAGCGGATGTTGGCGGGCCATCCCTGCGCGTGCAGGGCGTACCCTTTGCGACCTGTGACGATGCTACCCCTTTGCCATTTTGTAACCTGCGGGACGGTGCCGCTGGGTCAGGGTGATGCGGTGCTGTTCTACAGCGTCGAGGCCGCGTGTGGTGTGGATGGCGTCAGCGGTCACGGTGTCGTAGGCGTCGAGTGCCAGTCGGCGGAACTGGGCAGGGATCTGGGCATCGTTGATTCGGCGCCAGAATTCGCGCTCGGCAGCCTCCCAGTAGCGGACCCTGGCGGAGCCCACCCAGGCGTCTGCCGCTTTTCGGCCCTTGCGCGGGTCGTAACTCTCGCCGAGGCCGTCATGCCACGCGGAGCGCAGTGCGGCCGTCAGAGCTCTGCCGATGGCCTCGGCGTGCGCGCGGGTGTCGGCTACTACGCCGCCCGCCTCGGGCGCGCTTTCCCGCTCCAGGTGATCGAGGACCGGCGGTGTAACAGCCATGACCGGTGCCCAGGTTGCCGAGCCCTTCTCGTCGGGGCCCTGTTGAATGCCGTAGACGCGGACGGAGAGGCGCTCTAGTACCGGGACGGGAAGGTCGGTTAGGGAGTCCATCGCCGACGGCCGGCGTGTCGGGGTGTCTCCGGGGCGTGTTTTCAACAGCAGGGCGTCGAGGTCGCGCCAGGCGGCGCGGGAGGCGTCCGCTCGGACGGGGCCGGCTCCCTCGCGGTGGATCAGGTAGGGGTCGCGGGCGTCGGGAAGGTCAGCCTGTGTTGCCCATGTCACCCAGCAGTCCGTCGCCGAGGTTCCGTCGTCGGATGGTTGCAGGAGTAGTGCGTGCGTGGCTCGGCCTGTGAGGAGGCTGATGGGCCCGCACGGGGCTGGGGGCAGTAGCGGATTGGGTAGGTCTGGCGTCTCCCACGGTGCCAGGTCCTCGTCTTGAGCTGTCGGCCAGGTGTCCGGTGCGGGGATGCCGACCACCAGTGTCTCGAACAACGTCCTGCCGGCCGGATGCCAGGACAGTAGCCCGCGGTAGGGGGCTGTTTTGGCGTTTTTCGACGGTTTGCCCCCGGCGTGAGAGCGGTTTGAGAGCGTCCCGCACGGTCCGTGGCCGCGCCAGGCGAGCATGTCGAGGACTGCCTGGGGTGCAGGGACCGGATCGTCGGCGATCGCTGCCGGTTTGTCGATGGGCCACCACAGTTGGTTGCTGCCCGCTGGCCGCGTCATGCGGAGTTTCGCGATGCCCGAGGAGCCGGTGCACTCGTTCCGCAGGCGGGGATCTTGCAGCCACGGTCGTACTGGGTGGAACAGGTCGAAGCCCTCGGCGTGCTGGGTCAGGTAGGCGTCGATGGCTGCCGGGGTGAATCGGCCAGCGTCCAGAGCGTCCCATCGGCGGTCTCCCCAGTCGTCTCCGGCCGGGTCGTGGCCGTCACGGTCCAGTCCGGTGATCCGGGCGCCGATCGCGACGAGGATACGCAGCAACACCGTCTCGGCGGCGGGGTCACCGGTGTCGAGGTGGTCGACCAGGTGCGCGGCGGTGAACGCCTGCCGCAGACCGGCCCGAGCAACGACCCCCGGCGTCGTTCCGGGGATGAGCTGATCGAGCTCGTCGCGTTCGGCGTCGGTGAGCTGGGCGCGTATGCGCAGGGGGATCCATGGCCGTTCGGCCAGCGGAAACGAGGGATTGTCAGAGGCGGCCACTAGCGTCCTCCCAACCGAGCGCTGAGCGCGGGACTAGTTGGGAGATATTACATGCAACTACTCCTAGTGTCAGATACTTTGACAAATACTCGTAGAGCACCCTACGGTCGAGCGATCACGCTCTTACCGTGCGTTACCTCCAGCCCCGTTGCGGCGCGGCAACCCTGCCCCGCATCTGGCATGGCTCGGATTCCGACTTCTCGCGCTTGAAGCCCCGCCATGCGGGGACATCACTCGCCCCCCGACCGGCCGTCATCTCAGGAAGGAGCCTTTGGTGACCACTGCGGCCCCCGCCCGCATAACTGCGCTCACGCTCACTCTGCTTCAGCTCAATCCGCGTTCCCGTGCCGCCGCTCGCGACCTGCGCGACACTCAGGGCATGCACCGAACGCTCACCGGTCTGCTCGCCGCGGACCTCACCGACGAGGCCAGCCCCCGTGCACGTCACGGCCTGTTGCACCGCGTGGAGCGTGACGCGACTGGTGTCCGCGTTCTGGTTCAGTCCGCCGAACCTCTGGACCCATCCAGGCTGCCGACCGGCTACCTGGCCGCCGACCCGCAGACGCGCGATCTTGCCCCGCTCCTGAACTGGCTCTCGCTGGGTCTGACGGTCCGCTACCGGATCGATGCGTCCCCTACCCGCTGCACGCCCCCCACCCCTCTTGGCGGGGGACGTTTCCGCCGCGGTGCCCGACGCCCGCTGTTCGGGCAGGCTGCCACCGACTGGTGGTCTGGCAAGGCACAGGCGGCCGGCCTCGACGTCCTCGATGTCAGCCATGTGTCCCTCGGACCTGCCACCGGCAACCGTGACGGGCGCCGGGTGACCACGACCCTTACGCGATACGAAGGCATCGCCACCGTCACCGACCCAGAGACACTCCGCCAGGTCATCGGCAACGGAATCGGCACCGGCCGCGCCTACGGTGCCGGCCTGCTGAGCATTGCCCCCGCGTGATGCCAGGCCCGCAGTATCCGTATTGCCGACTGACCACGTCACAGTTCGCCCCGCAGTGCGGGAATTCCTGATGGACAGGAGTAACCCCAGTGGCCACAGCCACCGATGACCCGCTCGCGCATCAGCGTTTTTTCATGGCGGCAGTGCACCGCGCGTGCGGAACCCCAGCCGGTCGCGCCGGGATGCGAGCTGCCCTGGTGGATCCGATACGTGGCCTGGAATGGGTCGCGCCGGTGTTGCCAGAGAGGATCACCCGCGACGTGGAGACCGCGTACCTCACGGTTGCCGGCATGTATGCCGCCCAGGCCCCGAACCCTCGCGCTGACGGGCCCGCCCCGATGCCGACCGGATTCCGCGAGCCGCAGGACGGGGACCGGTGGCGGAATCTGGGTTGGTCCATGGCCCAGGCTGTCGACAGGGGGGTAATGCGGCGGGAGACCGCTGGAGACCGTGTGATGCTGCTCGCCCGAATGGACCGTTCCGGCCTGTGCGAAGCCCTTCCCCCGCTGGTCGCCCATCTTCGGGCCAACGAGGTGCCCATCACGTGGCCGCTGCTGCTGCGGGACCTCAGCGGTTGGAATGAGTGGGGCCAGGACACCGGCCGCTACTGGGCGCGGAGCTTCTACCAGAACGCCAACCCGGAAAAGCCCGAAGCAGATGGGACGCCGCGTACCGCGGAGGGCGAAGTAGCAGAGTAATGAGATAGCAGAACCATCGGATCACCGCAGGTCGCGAGGGAATGCGCCCCGTATGCGCGGGGGTGACCCGGACTGCACGCAGTGCAGGTCCAGGTAGAGACCGCAAGCACCGCAGGGGCGGGATGCCCCGATTCAGGGGAACGAACTAAGAAGGAGCAAACGTGCGCCTATACCTTGACCTGCACGCCGTGCAGAGTTTCCCCATGTCCAACCTCAACCGTGACGATCTAGGCCAGCCGAAGGGCTGCACGTACGGCGGGGTTCAGCGTGGCCGTGTCTCATCTCAGTCCACGAAGCGCCACGACAGACTGGCAGTCGAGTCCGCGCTCGGTGAGTGGGCGGTGCGCACTCGACGCCTGCCGGAGAAGATCGCCGACATCTTGGAAGCCCGCGGCTGGGAGCGCGTGGACGCCGACCGTGCCGGTCGGATGCTGGTCATGGCAGCCGACGTGAAGGGCGTCAAGCTCGAGACGAAGGACGGCGACTTCACCGGCGACACGAACAGCATGCTGTACCTGCCCAAGGCGGCTATCGCCGAGTTCGCCGACCTGGCCGTCAAGCACGAGGAGCTCATTGCCGCGGGTGCAGGTGGTCAAAAGAAGGAGGAGGCCGCAGTCAGGAAGCTTGCATCGGGGGCGGGATCGGAGGTGCTTGACCTGCTGCGTGGTCGTACCGCGTCGATCGCGGCATTCGGCAGGATGCTGGCCAACGAGCCCGGCTCCAGCGTGGACGGCGCCATCCAGGTTGCGCACCAGGTCACCACGCACGCCTCCCGCGTGCAGCCGGACTACTTCACGGCCGTGGATGACATCACCCACGGTGCACAGGACGAGTCTGGGTCGGCGCACATGGGCACCGCCTACTACGCGTCGGGTACCTACTACCGGTACGCGTGCGTAAACGTGGCCGACCTCGCTCGCAACATGGGCGACCAGGCCGACGATGCGCTGCGGCTGACCGAGGCGTTCACGCGGGCATTCGTGCAAGTCGTGCCGTCGGCAAAGCGCAACTCCACAGCACCCTTCACCACGCCGGCCCTGGTCCATGTCGCCGTCCGCACCGATACACCTATCAACCTCGTCGGCGCATTCGAGACGCCCATCACGCCGCAGAACGGTGGCGGCTACCTGCCCGCTTCTGTGGCCGCGCTCGACAAGCACGCCTTTGCGATCAACCGGTTCTACGGCACGGCCGGGCTCGCCGACGCCGCGTTCATCAACATCACGGAGACGAGCGTCAGCCACCTGGGCAGCGACGCCGAGTCGCTAGACGGCCTGTGTGCCAGGATCCGTGACGCCCTGGCGGGTTCTTTCTGATGCAGGGGGTGATCCTGCACCTGGCGGGCCCTCTGCAATCGTGGGGCGCGCCGACGGAGTATGCGGTGCGGCCGACGCACCCACACCCGACGCGGTCGGGCCTGCTGGGGATGCTGGCGTGCTGTCTGGGTGCGCCCCGCGGTGAGCAGTTGCCTGAGCTCACCGAGTTGGGGTTCACGATCCGGGTCGACCGGCCGGGAGTCCGGGTGCGGGACTACCACACGGTAGGCGGCGGGTATCCGCGCGAGCGGACGGTGATCACCGCGGACGGCAAGAGGCGACCCGCGTCCACGTCGACCCTAGTGTCGAACCGCTGGTATCTGTCGGATGCGGCATTCACCGTGGCTGTGACCGGCCCCGAAGAGGTGATCGAGCGAGTAGCGAATGCGGTACGGCGACCGGTGTGGGCGCCGTATCTGGGGCGTCGCGCTTGCCCGCCGACCGCGCCGCTGTACGTAGCTGGGCCGGTCAACGATCCGATCGGACTTCTGCGCGGCATGCCGGTCCACCGAGTAGCGGCCGGTGGCATGGTGCGTGTGCTGTGGGTGTACGAAGCTCCACCCGCTGAGAATGCCAACCGCGCGCCGACCGGCCCCGTTCGAGATCTGCCGGCACCGGGCGGCGCCTGGGACGCCCGCCCGTACTGGACAATCCCCCAGGAGGTGTCGGCCGACCAGTGTGCTGGGCACGGGACCGCGTGGATCAGCCGACTTGCCGACTGGGTCGGCAACGAATCGGCAAAGCAGTAGGATCGCTACAGGTCACGAAGGGTTCGTCCCGCAAGCGCGGGGATAGCCCGACGGCCCGAGCTCTCGCCAAAGAGACTAACTCGTTCGTCCCGCAAGCGCGGGGATAGCCCGTCGGCCTGCTCATCCAGGAGATCTCCTTCGGCGTTCGTCCCGCAAGCGCGGGGATAGCCCGCCCATCGTTCACGGCAGGGCTCCGCGGGGGGTGTTCGCCCCGCAAGCGCGGGGATTCCTCAAGGCATGCGGCAGCATCAGTGGTCCCCGTGGACGCAGGGATTGCCACTGTTGGTGGCGGTGTGAGGACGTGAGCTGCGTATCGGCTGGCACTCGGACCTGGCGCGTAGAGGCGGTTAAGGGGAGGGCCCGTCTGCGCGGGCCTTGAGGTCGTCATGGACTACGCGCTGGGGACTGGGGCCGACTCGTTGACGATACCTCGGTGGGGGAGCTGGGTGTTTGGCGCATGATCGAGGCATCGACTACCTGTTTGAAGGCGAGGTGTGATGAGCGGTTCCATCCGGTATGTGACGGGTGACGCGACGGCCCCTGTCGGCTCGGGCTCGCGGGTTATCGCGCACATTGTGAACGATGGCGGTGGGTGGGGTCGAGGCTTCGTGGTGGCGCTGTCGCGGCGGTGGCCGGAGCCGGAGCGCGCGTACCGGAGCTGGTATCGCAGCCGGGCCAGCAACGGTTTCGGTCTGGGTGCGGTGCAGTTGGTCGAGTGTGAGCCGGGCTTGTGGGTGGCGAACCTTGTCGGTCAGCACGGGGTGCGGCGGCCGGGTAGCAAAGCCCCTGCGCCGGTCCGCTACGAGGCGATCGGCCAGGCTCTGGCGGCGCTCGGTGAGCGGGCTGTGGCGCTGGGGGCGTCGGTCCACATGCCGCGGATCGGCTGTGGCCTGGCGGGTGGGGAGTGGCTGCGGATCGAGCCGTTGATTGCTGCGGGGCTGTGTGAGCAGGGCGTGGACGTGACCGTCTACGACCCGGCGTGAGCGCTCTGTCGGCGAACACGTCCGCCAGGGTGCGCAACCGCACCCTGGGGCGGTCGGGGACGGCGAAGCCACGCGCCGCCAGCAGCGGCGGATCTCGCCGATGGCGCGGGAAACTGTCGAGCGGGCTGTGCCGTAGAGCTCGGCCAGCGCGGCGTGCGGGAGCCCAGTGCGCAGGTACGCCAGGGTGACCAGCACCCGGTGGGTGAAGAGCAGGTCGTACTTCGGTCCGGCGCCAACCTCGCGCCGCCGCTCGGCGCCACGCCGCTCATGCAGAGCCGACTCACACTGGGCAAGCCACGGGTCTGCCAACTCCTCAACATCGCCAGTCGGAGACGCCGCAGAAAGCACGATGGGACAAGGCCGCACGGGCCCACTTCTTGGTCACACTCGATCGGCCAGGCGGAGCACTGCATCCAGTCCGCGACACGAACCGGGAGTAGCTCGACCGGGCAGCACATACGAGCGCAGTCCCGCCCCAGCCGCGCCGCCATCCTTCGCGGGATGGTCACCCACCATCAGCGTCTCCTCCGGAGCGACACTCAGTCCACGGCAGGCATGCTGAAACAGCAACGGGTCCGGCTTCTCAGTGTCGTGTTCGTAGGAGTGCACCCAGGACGAAAAGCAGTGGTCGAGGCCGTGATGGGCGAAGGTGGCCCGCAGATCCCAGCCCACATCGCTGACCACCCCCAGAGCCACGCCGCTCTGAGCCAGTCGGTCCAGTGTGGACTCGGTGTCTACGTAAGGCACCCAATGCTCAGGTGATGGGGATCTTTGAAAACGGCCGGGGCCGCTCCTCGCCCCACTTGCTTGGCCCTTGAACTGTGTGAGGAGGATGGGGATCGAAGAGCGGTCCTTGATCACCAGAATGTAGGTTTTGGCCATGACTGGTGACTGGCGGATGGACCGGATCGGGACTGCGCTGAGGGGCGAGAATCCGACCGTGCTGCGACGGCTGACGTCGGGGTTCGCGGTGATCGGGGACGTTCAGTTCCTGCCGGGCTACTCAGTTCTGCTCGTGGACGAACCGGGTGTGCAGCGGCTGTCGGACCTGCCGAGGGCGAAACGGCTGTCATTCCTGTCTGACATGGACCAACTCGGTGAAGCGGTCGAGCGTGCCTGTCGGCGGCTGGACCCGGCTTTCCGTCGGGTCAACCTGGAGATCCTGGGGAACACGGACCCCTTCTTGCATGCGCATGTCTGGCCGCGGTTCGAGTGGGAGCCGGCCGACGTGGTGGGTGCTCCGGTGTGGCTCTATCCGCGTGAGCGGTGGAGTGACGAGCAGTTCAGGCTCGGTCCGCAGCACGACGTGCTGCGGGATGCGATCGGCAGCGAGCTGGACCGGCTGCGATCGGTGACCTGACTGTTGCGGGCCCGGCGACCGTCAGGTCGGCGGGCCCGGTGATCGGTGACGGTCAGCCGTAGCTGACTGGAGGCGTCTGAGCGGGACGATGTCGGTGACGCGGTTGGTGATCGTGGGGCGGGCGGCTTCCGGGGTGGCGAGCAGGGCGACGATCGTGACGGGCTGCTCGCAGTGAGGACAGTTCCGGACTGCCGTCGGTGCCAGTGGGTCGATGGTTCCAGGGGCTGCCGGCTGCGGGGCGGGCGGTAGTGCTCGGGGGTGTTCGCCGAGGCGGCGTGCTCGTTCTTCGTCGCGGGTCCGGTTGCGTTGTCTTTCCGACTCGCGGCGGCATTCGGGCGAGCAGTAGACCTGGCGGAGTCGGGGGTTGGCTGTGAAGACGCCGTCGCAGACCGGGCAGGTGTGTGCGGCCAGGCCGGCGGGAGCGCGTCGGTGGGCGGCGCTCTTGCAGCGGGGAGAGCAGTAGATCTGTCTCGGACTCGGGATGAACTCGCTTTCGCCGACTGGGCAGTTGGCGGGTCCGGGATTGAGCTGCTGGTTGGGGTCAGGAGACACGTGCGTTGACTCCCTTGCGCATGGCGTCGGCCTGGTTCTGGTGGCCGCGGAGCTGGTAGGAGGGTCCGTCGATGCCCGCGACTGCGGCTCGGTGCAGGAGCCGGTCGAGCATGGCGGCGACCGTCGACCGGCTCCTGCACCATGCCCACGTCGTCGTCACGCAGGGCGACAGCCACCGCCTCGCCGAGGCAACCACCGGTCGAGGCGTCGTCCCCCTCGACTGACCCCACCCCGGGGAGATCAACTGTCCACTGGGGACTTTCAATGTCCGCCAGTGGGGAGATTAACTTTCCGCCACCGGGGAGCTCCTACTGTCCCTTGACATGGCAGCCGTGTTCGGCTGCGTGCCGGGGCGGTCAGCGCGGCGATCCGGCGGCAGACCGGTTGCGCGCCCTCCAGGGCTGATGACGACGCGCCCGGTGTGGGACAGAGACCGGCAGACGTGGGCGTTGCGAGCCCTCCAAGGGCTGATGACGACCCGCGGTCAGCACCCGCCGCCGCCCGTCGCAGCAGGGTTGCGAGCCCTCCAGGCTGATGACGACCGGCGTGCTCGTCATTGACGAGGCCGCGATGGTCGAGTTGCGAGCCCTCCAGGGCTGATGACGACCGGTACTACGTTCGCTGAGTCCTGGCGGTTGACGAGCACGTTGGGAACCCTCCAGGGCTCATGACGACGACGGACCGGAGCTACCAGCGCGGTGTGCACAAGGGGTTGCGAACCCTCCAGGGCTGATGACGACCGGCCCTCACGGGGGCGGACGAGAGCGGACCCGCCGGTTGTGAGCCCTCCAGGGCTGATGACGACGCCGGTCGTGGAGCCGGTGACCGCCACACCGGTGCCATTGCGAACCTTCCAGAGCTGATGATGACATCTGGCGCTGAGGGGGCTGTGATGCTCAAGGGAACGTGCGCTCTCCAGGGCTGATGACGACAGGCGGCGATGGGCATGCGGGGCGACTCGTGACCGAGTTGCGAGACCTCCAGGGCTGATGACGACCCGGAGGCGAGCGGTCCGGACGGCGGCCAGGTAGTTGCGAGCCCTCCAGGGCTGATGACGACCGGCACACCGTAGGGAGTGAACTCGCCGGTGTGGAGTTGCGAGCCCTCCAGGGCTGATGACGACAAGAATTTGCTCGTCGGCGCGGCCACGACGCTCGGGTTCCGAGCCCTCCAGGGCTGATGACGACCGGGCTGACCCGGGCCGCGCTGCGCCGCTGGCTGACGTTGCGAGCCCTCCAGGGCTGATGACGACCCTGTTCGGGGTGCCGCCACACATGCTCGGCCAGGTGTTGCGAGCCCTCCAGGGCTGATGACGACCTCGTCAGTCGAGCCCGAGGGGGTCAGATGTACATCATTGCGAGCCCTCCAGGGCTGATGACGACAGGCGAACCCGAGTTCCCGCCCAGGTTATCCGTCATGTTGCGAGCCCTCTAGGGCTGATGACGACGTGCAGCGCGACCGCCCCGCCGCCCGCCTCGGTATTGTTGCGAGCCCTCCAGGGCTGATGACGACCCCGCTCGGTACGCCCACCGTTCTCGATGAGCAATGTTGCGAGCCCTCAAGGGCTGATGACGACGCGGTCGCCGCCCTCCGGCAGGCTGAGAAGGACGGGTTGCGAGCCCTCCAGGGCTGATGACGACGGGGCGCCCGCGAACCCGAACCTCGTGGTCGTCCGGTTGCGAGCCCTCCAGGGCTGATGACGACGGCCGCGTGACGTTCGTCGACAGCGCCGGCGGCGCGTTGCGAGCCCTCCAGGGCTGATGACGACC
>CAYNNX010000091.1:10422-20821 GCA_964398515.1 uncultured Streptantibioticus sp.
GTTGCGAGCCCTCCAGGGCTGATGACGACCCCGAAATTGTCGTGCGCGTGGCCCTGGCGCTCGGGTTGCGAGCCCTCCAGGGCTGATGACGACCGGCGAGGTACTCGCTGAACTCCACGCCATGCGCATGTTGCGAGCCCTCCAGGGCTGATGACGACTGGACGCGCCGCCGTAGGCGTCCATGCCGATCCAGTGTTGCGAGCCCTCCAGGGCTGATGACGACGGCGACGAACCCGGCCCTGACCCTGACCCCGAACACGTTGCGAGCCCTCCAGGGCTGATGACGACGACCAATGGAACGGCGCCGAGCGGGCCTACCAGGCCAGGTTGCGAGCCCTCCAGGGCTGATGACGACCCGGGCCGACCGGTTCCGGCAGGCCCGTCACCAGCGGGTTGCGAGCCCTCCAGGGCTGATGACGACTCCACGTACCGCCCCCGTTGTCCCGCACCAGCGTGCGTTGAGAGCCCTCCAGGGCTGATGACGACGGCAAGGGGATCGGGTCGAGGCTCACGTCATGGTCGGGTTGCGAGCCCTCCAGGGCTGATGACGACCGAGGTCAAGGCACCCCAGGACGTGGACACCCTGCGGTTGCGAGCCCTCCAGGGCTGATGACGACCCTGCTCGCCGAGGAGCCCCAGGCAATCGTCCCGGTGTTGCGAGCCCTCCAGGGCTGATGACGACCGCGAGCGAAGGTGAGGACCGTGCCGAGCAGACCGCGTTGCGAGCCCTCCAGGGCTGATGACGACCTGCTGCCCGCCGCCGGCCCAGTGGATCGCCCACGTGTTGCGAGCCCTCCAGGGCTGATGACGACCCGAGGGTAAAGGCGCTGGCCGAAGTAGGTCTACATGTTGTTTTTCGGGCCGATTCTGCAGCGACTGTCCGGTAGTGCATCGCCGCAGGTCAGAACGCTTTGCAGGGTGCTGCTGGCTGCAGCCAAGCTGGCAGTGCGGTGGGCAGCTGGGGCCGGTGACTCCGGGCCGGTTGTCAGAGGGGGGCCTTAGCTTCCTCTCGAAGCGCATTTCGGCGGGCGTCCCGCGGCAACGGGGCAGGGCCGTAGGCGGGGGAGGAGGCACCTTATAGCACCAAGAGCGATGTTCCGGATTAAATAGTTAGATATCAGTAACTCGGGTGTCTTCCTTCAACTACCATGCCGCAGTGGGTAGTTGGGCTGGAGACCGCAGGTGCTGTCAGTGTTGTTCGTCAGGGAGGGGGAGGGGTGCGCGTAAGGGTGGATGTTGCTCCCGATGCACCGAGTCTGCGTTGGGAGGACGTGCATGGGCCGGCGCGTGCCGTGGTGTACGGGCTTCTCGGTAGTCAGGACGCGGAGTTGGCACGAGCCTTGCACGATCAAGGCTGGCGGGGTCAGCCTCTTAAGCCGGTGGGTGTTACGGCCCCGCAGTTCGTTGGTGCGCCCAGGAAGAAGGGTGTGTACACCACATCCGCCGACGGGTCGGTGTGGTTCGGTTCGCCGGTCCCGGAGATCGCGTCCCTGCTGGTGGCGGGGCTCGCCTCTCGTCAGGAGATCCTGTGGGGGGCTACGCGGCTTCGGGTGCGGGGGTTCACCGTGGATTTCGGGCCGCCGGCAACTGGCGGGCTGGTGGAGTTGGAGACCGCCACCCCCGTGGTGATCAGGCACGATGGCCGGGACCTGCTTCCTGGTGACGAGCACTATGTGGATCGGCTGCAGCATAACCTGGTGCACAAGGCGGACATGCTGGGCCTTCCGGCTCCTCATGGTCTGCGGGTGCTGGAGGCAGGGCCGAGGAGGCGTTTCGCGGTGGGTGGTGCGCCCCGGATCGGGGCGCGGGTACGGGTCGCTATGGAGGCCGATGGCCGGTTCGTGGACGCGTTGCGTTCGTGGGGGCTTGGGCTGGAGACGATCCAGGGGTTCGGGTGGATTCGGTGAGCGGCCCTGTTCCGCTGGTCGCCACCGGGCATCCTGTGCAGCGTGCCGGTGCGTGGGCTGTGGCGGTCATGGCTGGCCGGGATGATCCGGGGCGCGTGACCGCCGCTGATCTGGACGGCGTGGTGTCCGGTTTGGTGGGGGATGTGTGCGCGGCGGCAGCGGCGCCGAAGGACGCGGTTTTGTATGACTGGTGGAAGGTGCTGTTCGCGCTGTATCCGAATTCCAAGGCCGCGCATAGCAAGCGGCCCAGTGATCCGGAGGTGCTGCGGCCCGATATCGAGAGGATGTTCGCCCCGGACGTTGGGGATGCTGTGGTTGGCCCGTGCGCGTTCTGCGGGGTGGACGCGGCAGTGGTGTGGGCTAAGTCCAATTTGCCGCTGTTCGACACGAACAAGGCGTTGAACAACCTGCCTCCTAATGTGCCGGGTTGGCCGGTGTGCCGCGGGTGCCGGATCGCCGTGTGGGCGCTGCCGTACGGGGCCTGGGTGACCGCCGGGTCGGCCACCGTGTTGTCGTGTGAGGAGAAAGCAGCGGAGCGGGAGTTCGCCCGGCGCAATGTGCAGCGGGCGCGCCGTGTGATGCAGGCCGGTTTCACGGGGCTTGCTGCTGGGGCCCGGGCGGAGCTTGTGGCACTGGTCGCTTTGCGGGATGCGGCGGCGGATCTGTGTGCGACGACCTTGTGGAGCTTTAAGAACGATAACCAGGAGCCGTGGCTGCGGGTGACTCGTACGCGTCGTGCGGTGCCGGCGTTCTTGTCCGCGGTCGATGGCAACGCGCCGCTGCGGCGCGGTTGGCATCGGCTCGTGGAGGCGCTGACCCGGTACGACAGGTCTGGCCGGGTGGTGGCGAGCGGTGCGGGGGAGGCGGCACGGCTGCTGTTCGAGGCCGAGGACGGGCACAGCCGATCGCTGCTTTGGGAGGTGCACGGCCTGCTCCAGCAGGCGGATCGCTCCTGGAGTCCTGGCGACCGCGTGGCGTTGACCCGGCTCGCCTTCACCTACGCCGAGGAGGTCCTTGGGATGGAGACGGATATGACGCCGGTCGCGACTTTGATCGCTGACTGGATCCAGCAGGGCAGCAGTCCGCGCGGGCGTCTGGCTGAGTACCGGAGCGTGGCGCTGAGCGACTACAAGCTCGGCATGCTGCTGATGGAGGCGAACGCGCGGCTGGCGTTCGATGGCCACCGGTTGCAGGAGGGAAGTCCGGTGTTGCCGGGGCCGGATGACTGGCGGCCGCTGGTTCAGCGGCAGCCGCGTGCGTGGGAGCAGCGGATGTTGCTGTTTGCGCAGGTGATGGTGCTGCTTGAGGAGCGCAAGGTGGCGGTCAGCGAGAAGCCTGCGGATCCGGAGGAGCGACGGCAGGTCGAGCTTTTGGAGGAGCGGCCGATGTTCGACTACGGCGATGATGACGACGAGATGGGACCCGCGTAATGGCGTATCTGGCAGGCACGATGGTGGTCGCGGTGGAGGCGGGCGCCCCTAACAACGGCAAGGGTGAGGAGACCAAGGCGCGCGTGAAGTACACGCGGGTCAGGGGGCGGCAGTACCCGTATGTGTCGGCGCAGGCCGCTCGGCGGTGGATCAGGGACGGCATGGTGGAGCGGGGCGTGGTGCCGTCTCCGGTGACCCGGGTGGGCAAGGCGCAGAGTAAGGCGCAGAAGGCCAGTACGGAGGCTGATCCGGTCCGGTATGCCGACGATGACCTGTTCGGTTACATGCGGGCTGGAGCCAAGAAGGACGATGCGGCGACGACGCTGCGGGATAGTCCGTTCATGCTGGGGACGCTGATGTCTGTTGAGCCGGTTTATCCGACTGAGGACTTCGGTGTGATGTCGCGGGGTGTGACCGAGCCGGTGCTGCATGGGCACGAGTTCTACACCGCCGACCTGGCCGCCCCTCTCCTGCTGGACCTGCCGAGGATCGGCACGTTCACGCTGCCGAACGCTGACGGTGTGGGTCGGCCGAACTACCTCAGCGAGGAGCAGGCTCTTCAGGTCGCCGGGGCCGCCGCGGTCGGTGGCGTCGCTACCCGGTTCCGGGACCAGGCCGCGGTGCGGCTGCCGCTGGAGGAGCGCCGCAGGCGGGCCGCGTTGCTGCTGGAAGCGCTAGCTCATCTCAGCGGTGGGGCCAAGCAGGCGCTGCACTACGGCGACCGGGTCCCGTCGGTGCTGATCCTGGTGCCGTTCAAGGGCGGCATCAACCCGCTGGCCAACGTGGTGGACAGTGAGGTGGACAGCGGGGTCCGCGTGCGGGGGGATGTGCTGCTCAAGGAGTTGGAGGCGTGGAGCGGTGAGTGGGAGGCGCCGGTCCGCATCGGGTGGCGGCCGGGTTTCCGGGACCAGGCGCGCGAGGCCTTTGAAAAGCAGTGTGCGAAGGAGCTCGCCGACGGGACCATGGTCATCGACCACCCCCGCACCATCCTGCTCGGGCTGGCGTCGGAGCTGCGCGACGGCAGGCTGGATACGTGGTTCGATGACCCCGCTCTTCCGCAGGACCGGTGATTTCGGGGTGTCTGGCGAGCCGGTGGCGGCCTGGCGGGTGGAATTTTACGCGCCGGTCGCGTCTTTCCGTGATCCGCTCTTCCCCGGGCTCACCCGTGGGCTGCCGGTGCCGCCACCGTCCACGGTGCGCGGGATGTTGGCCGCAGCCACGGGCGCGGCGACGGAACCGCTGGTCTTGGGCATGGCGGCGTGGTCCGAGGGCGGCGGTGTTGATGCGGAGACCTACCACCCCATCGCGGCCAACGGGACGAACCCGGCCGTGGCCGGCCGCGTGCGGGCCGTGAAGGGCGGCATGACGATCCGCGACCGGCCGTTCCTAGCCGATGTGCACCTGACGGTGTGGCTCCCCGAACCGGACGGCGACCGGGTGGCACGCGCGCTGCGGCGGCCGCGGTGGCCGCTGCGTCTTGGCCGTTCCCAGGACATCGTCCACCTCAAGGAGGTGGCACGCGTGACCCTGGAACCCGCGCAGACGGCGATCGTCGACCACGCTGTCGCACCGCTGGAAGGCCATGGCGTGCGCTCGGCCTGTGTCTACCGCATGGCGACCACCGTCTCCGCCGACCGGCTGACGACCAGCTGGTCGGACTACTTGTGGTGCGACGAGCGCACCGGGCCGCACCCGGTGCGCGGTGCCTACCGGGATGCGACCGGTGGCGGCACGGAGGGCCAGGCCGTATGGCTGCTGACTCCCTGACGCCGGGACATCGGCGCCGCGGGCTGACCGATGTGCGGGCCAAGTCCCTGCCGCGGAACGACCCGGAGCGGCTGACCACCCACTCCCGCGCTGTGCACGACGCGGTGGCCCAGATCGAGGCGCGGATCGCAGGGGCCGGCGTCATCGCCACCGAACCCTCCTTCTGGCCACGGGTACGCACCGCCGGGTTCTTGCACGACACCGGGAAGATTGCCGAGGGCTTCCAGCGTCAGCTGGAACCGGGCGGGGAGGTGTGGGGGCAGCGGCACGAAGTGCTGTCGTTGGCGTACGTCGATCTGCTGGCCACGGCGGCTGGATGGAGCGGCGAGGACCGGCTGATGATCGCCAGCCTGGTCGCCTCGCACCACCGGCCTTTGCACGCCGCGTCTTCTCTCGGCGGTGGCAAGCCCAGCCTGTCGCGCCTGTACACCGAGCGGACCCGCTGGGACGAGGCGTTCACCAGCACCCCACGCCCGGATGGTGCACTCATCCAGGTGCCGCGTGGTCTGCATCGCGAACTCCTCACATGGCTCACCGGCTTCCTCGCCCTCGACCCGCCGCCGCCCGCTGCAGGGGAGCCACCGCTGGCAGAACGGGCACGACTGCTCCTCGACGAGGTCCTCGCCGCGTGGCGGCAGCCGGTCAAGGCGCACCGCGGACTGCTCGCCGTGCTCGCCCAAGGCGCCCTCACCCTGGCCGATCACACCGGCTCGGCCCACCAGCGGCTCCAGACCCACATGCCGCTGCTACCCGACTACCTCACCCGGCTCCCGTATCCTGCGCATCCCCATCAGCGCGACGCTGGGCAGATCGTGGGCCACCTCGTCTTGGTGGCGCCCACCGGCAGCGGCAAAACGGAAGCCGGACTGTCCTGGGCAGCACGACAGTTGACCACCATGCCGGGGCTTCCCCGACTGGTGTGGACCTTGCCGTACCGAGCCTCGCTGAACGCGGTACGGCGACGCTTCGCGCGCAGCTTGGTGCCCGCGCCGGGCGATGACAGCGCCGACATCGGACTCCTGCACGGTGCGGTCGCGCGCACCCTTCTCACCGAGGCCTGCGAAGATGACTGCGCAGCTCCCGGCAACGCCGAGCCGGCCGCGCAAGCGCGCAAGGCCCGCGCCCGGGCCGGCGCCATGAGGCTGTTCGCCCAGCGGATACGCGTGGCCACGCCCTACCAGTTGCTGAGCGGTGCCATCGCCGGGCCCGCCTACTCCTCCGTCCTGCTGGAACAGGCCAACTCGCTCTTCGTCCTTGACGAGCTGCACGCCTACGAGCCGGAAACCTTCGGCCGACTGTGCGCCGCCATGCGGCTGTGGGAGCGACTCGGCAGCCGGTTCGCCGTCGTGTCGGCCACGCTCGCCCCACCCCTCCTGGCTGTGATCGAGGAGAGCGTCGAGCAGCCGGTGGCCCTGCACCGCGCACCCCCCGGCACCGCTCCGGTCCGCCACCGGCTCGTCCTGGACGCCAACCCCCTCACCCACTGCGCAAGCATCGAACGCCTACGCCGCTGGCTCCGCGACGGACACAGCGTGCTGGCCGTCGCCAACACCGTCGCCACCGCGCAAGCGCTGTTCACGGCACTGGCCGACGACGCCCGCGAGACCCGCCCCGGCGACCCCTACGCCGCGCTGCTGCTCCATTCCCGCTTCAAAAACCGAGACCGCGACGCCATCGAGCGCAACCTGCTGCGCCGGCACCCCGAGCGCACCGAGCAGGAGGACGGTCAGCGTGGCGGCCTCGTCGTCGCCACCCAGACCGTGGAGGTCTCCCTCCAGCTGGACTTCGACCGCGGAGCGGTGGAGAACGCACCCATCGAGGCGGTGGCGCAGCGGGCCGGCCGGGTCAATCGGCGTGGCTTGCATCCGCAGGGCCCGGTCGAGTTCCGCGTCCACCGCCCGCAGAGCCACAAGCCGTACGACGAAGATGCTGTGGAGGCGGCATGGTCGGCGCTGGCCGCACTCGCCGCTGAGGGCGGCGACGCCTTCACCGAGCAGGACATCGACCGGCTCCTGCACCTCGCCTACGACACCGAGTGGGGCAGAGGCTGGGCAGAGGCCGCCCGCGCCGCACGAGATGCCTTCGCCGCCGAGTTCCTCAGCTTCACCGACCCGTTCCACGACCGCAGCGAGTTCGCCAAGTCGCTGAGCGAGCGGTTCGACACCGCAGAGGTCCTGCACCGCGACGACGTCGAGGAGTACCAGCGGCTCACCACCGGCACGCAGGGCGACCCGTTGCTGGCCGCCGGTCTCCTCATTCCGCTGCGCTACGGCCAGCTCAAGACGTACAACGCCGACTTCGACCGCCGTCTCGGCCTCTACCTGGTCGACGGCGACTACGACCAGGCACTGGGCCTGCGCCCACCGTCCGAGCCGGAGACCATCTTGTGAAGCCGATCCCCCCAGACCCCGCCGAGGACAGCCACCAGCTCGGCGGTGTCCACATCAAGTACCTGCGTCACTGCCCGCGCCAGCTCTGGCTCTACATGCGCGGCTACCGGCCCGAAGCCCGCAGCGACCTCGTCGCGTTCGGGGAGGTCGTGGGCGAGACCACCTTCAGCCGGCGCCGCGACATCGACCTGGGCGAAGCCCGGATCGACTGGGTGACGACCGGGGCCGTCGTCCACGAGAGCAAGTCCTCCAAGGCCCCCTCGACCGCCCACGACGCCCAAGTCCGGCACTACTGCCTGCTGCTGGAACGCCGAGGCATCAGCGTCCGCGGCGGCATCGTCCACTACCCGCTGATCCGCCGCACGACCGACATCCCCTGGGACGATGACGCCCGCACCGAGGCCGAGAACGCCGAAGCCGAAGCCCGCGCCGTCATCGCCGCCCCCGCACCGCCGCAGCGCCTCACCCGTGGAAAGTGCCGCGGCTGCTCCTACCTCGACTACTGCTGGGGAGACTGATGCCCGCCGTCGGCCGCACATACTGGCTGACCGAACCATGCCGCATCCGCCGCGAGGACAACAGCGTCCGCATCGAGCGCCCCGACGGCAGCCCGGTCCGCATTCCCATCACCGACATCCGCGATCTCATCGCCTTCGACCACGTCGATGTCAATACCTCCGCCCTGTCCCTGCTCAGCCGCAACGGCGTGACCCTCCACGTCCTGGACCACTACGGCAACCACGCCGGCCACTTCACCCCCGCCCAGTCCATGGCATCCGCCAGCGTCGTGCGACGCCAGGTCGAGATCACTGCCGACCCCGAACGGCAACTCGCGATCGGCCGGTCACTCGTCCTGGCCGCAACCGAGAACCTGCGCTGGGCACTCGACACCGACCTGCTCGACCCCGCTCTCAGCTCCCTGCGCACGGCATTGCCCGACTGCCGCGACACGGATGCGATCACGGGCCAGGAAGGCAACGTCCGCCGCACCGCCTGGGCCGTCCTCGACAGCCAACTCCCCCCGTGGCTCCGGCTCAACGGACGCACGCGCCGCCCACCGACAAACGCCGGCAACGCCTTCATCAGCTACCTCAACGCCTTGGTCTACGCCCGCGTGCTGACCGCCCTGCGCAGCACTCCGCTGCATCCGGCCATCGGCTTCCTGCACTCCGACAACGACCGGCGCCGCAACACCCTGGCACTCGATCTGGCCGAACCATTCAAGCCCCTCTTCGCCGAACGCCTCCTCAAGCGCACCGCCGCCCAGAAACACCTCAAGCACAGCGACTTCGAGACAGACGTCGGCCGAGCCACACTGAGCAAGGACGGACGCAAGAAGATCGCCGCCCTCGTACGGGACGAACTCTCGACGACCGTCTACCACCGCACCCTGAAGCGCCAGGTCAGCTATGAGGAGCTGATCCACCTGGAGGCGCTGAAGGTCGTACGCCTGTGCCTGGAAGACAGGCCCTACAAGCCGTTCAGGCCGTGGTGGTGACCGGTAATGTTCGTAATCCTCGTCTACGACACAGCGGCGGAGCGAAACCCCAAGGTGCTCAAGACCTGCCGCAAATACCTGCACTGGACCCAGCGCAGCGTCTTCCAAGGCGAGCTCTCCACCGCCCAGTACCGCGCCCTGATGGCTGCCCTCAGCGCCACCATCGACGCGAAGTACGACAGCATCGTCACGTACACTTCCCGTTCGCCGGATTTGATCGAATCCGCGACCCTGGGCGTGTCCCTCGGCGGCCCCGGAGACATCCTCTGACCTGCAGCGATGCATCATCAGAGGACGCTGTGCCGCGGCCTCTCAATTCTGAGTGTTGCACTGCTGTGACCTGCGGTTTTACCCTCGGGTCCTCATCAGCCCAGGAGGGTTCGCAACGCTCCTCAAGGAATCTGGAGTGACGTTTCGTACACCGTCCTCATCAGCCCAGAGGGTTCGCAACTCCGGGATATCCGGGTTGAGGATCGCGATGGTGAGCGTCCTCATCAGCCCAGGAGGGTTCGCAACCGCATCCACATCAATACGCCCGGCCTTTACAAGATGTCCTCATCAGCCCCGGAGGGTTCGCAACTCAAGCCCCTGCTCGTCCACGCCGAGCGCTTCCAGCGTCCTCATCAGCCCAGGAGGGTTCGCAACATGCCGTCGGCATATGTGCACCCCCCGGTGATCATCGTCCTCATCAGCCTAGGAGGGTTCGCAACATCCACGCCCAGTCGAAGGCGGCCACCGAGTACGGCGTCCTCATCAGCCCAGGAGGGTTCGCAACGCACCACGGGCGCGGGGAAGTCCCGCCTGGTGCAGGCGAGTCCTCATCAGCCCAGGAGGGTTCACAACAGTGCCGGGCGCTGGCGCGCGCGGTGGCGTGGCACAGGTCCTCATCAGCTCAGGAGGGTTCGCAACATGCTGGACGAGGAACGCGGGTGGCTGATCCCCGTGGTCCTCATCAGCCCAGGAGGGTTCGCAACATGGGCAGCTGGTGGTCGACGCTCCTGCAGATCGGCGTCCTCATCAGCCCAGGAGGGTTCGCAACACCGCACCGCCCTCCCGGCCGCTTCCTAGTAAGCACGTCCTAATCAGCCCAGGAGGGTTCGCAGCCTGCACTGGCATGTCTCCGTGGAGCAGGAGGCTCGAGTCTTCATCAGCCCAGGAGGGTTCGCAACGTGTCCGGCCGTACGGTGATCGCGGTCGGCACCGTGGTCCTCATCAGCCCAGGAGGGTTCGCAACGACGAGTACAAGGCCCAGGCCGCTGCCATCTACGAAGTCTTCATCAGCCCAGGAGGGTTCGCAACAGGCCCAGCGCCAGGAGGCCCAGCGCCGCGCCGCCGGTCTTCATCAGCCCAGGAGGGTTCGCAACCAGGCCGGATCGGCGCAGTCCTGCCACAGGATCGCCGTCTTCA
>CAYNNX010000092.1:0-1387 GCA_964398515.1 uncultured Streptantibioticus sp.
GCGGGCAGTGTGCTGCTCGGGCCACACCTTGCCTGCTGTCCCGAGTGCCCCCGGACGCTCGGCCACGATGGGGCCGCGCCTCATTCAGGAGCAACAGGACGGCCCATCCCTCCCTCGGCGACAGGGAGTGCACGCCTGACCCGCAACGATCAATCGATCACATTCCGTACGACAACGACTCCTACACCGGGCGGCCGTTACAGATCACTACAAGTTTCACGTATGTAACCAGAGTTGCCCGCAGGCACGACGTCCCGGTCGCGGCGGACAATGCTGACCTTGTCGCCCCAGCCCTGACACGCCTTCTCCAGGCCCTGCTTGTCGTACTCGATCACGATCACGTTGTCGCCGAACGCGTCGGTGTAGTCGCCGCATTCGTTGTACGTGCCGCACTCCTCCACCACAGCGAAGTCGAGGCCGACTTCCTTGCGGGCCGGAGCCAGGGCCGCCGTGTTCTTCTGGCCGATGGCCAGGCCTTTTTCGTGGGCGTGAGTGACGAGCATGGACAGGAACGCCTTCGCGTCCTCCGCGGTCAGCAGCCCGTCGGGAGCGCGTGTGTAGCTGTCATAGTTGTCCGGTTCGACTGCCTTGAAGCCCTTGGACGCGCATTCATCGATCCAGGCGTTCACCTTCTGCGCCACACGCTTGCGCTTGGCGTCGGTGTGAATGTCCAACAGTGCCTCCCCCCAGTCCTTGTCCATGACGACCTTGCCCCCGTTGTCGCGGAGCAGCAGATCGGGATCCCACTCCCTCTCCGCCTGCGGCTGGGCTTGGAAGGCGTTGACGTAGCAGACGTTGTATATCCCGGCCGCAGTCGGCGCCGTGTGGTCACGAGCGACGACGGACACTCCTGCCGGCGGGGTATAGGGACCGCCGAGCTGATAGTCGAAGCCGGCGTGCACGGGGGGAAGCGTCACTTTGGACGCCGCCTTAGCGGGTTCGCCCGAGGGCGCGATACTCGCAGTCGACGCGTCCTGGGACGAGGCAGGTGCCTCCTCAGGATCCCCGCCGCTCGAACAAGCGGTTGCGAGAAACGAGGCGATGGCTGCCGACGCCACGAGCGCCGCGGCAGGCCGCCGAGAAAAGACCGGGTGGGTGCGCATGGTTGACGAGCTCCAGACGGAGGGGGCACGTCCCCGCCTCGGACACTGACAGCGATCCTGGCGACTTGGTCCGGGCTTGTCGGCGCTGGGCCGACCTACCGGCTAGGCATGCCTCTGGGCTGGATGTTCAAATCCAGCCATGTTGGATAATAGCCGATCAGAAATGTTCTTCACCTACGACTGCTCGGCCTGGGAACCGTCCCAAGGCGAACGTTGGGACGGCCGTCATCGCGGCATCGGAGACGGGCCCACTCCCCGCGCAGCGGTGGTGGTTCTCATCGACA
>CAYNNX010000092.1:1487-9632 GCA_964398515.1 uncultured Streptantibioticus sp.
GCTTTGCGGGTGATCGCCGACCATGAGGGCCCGGCCGCTAGGCGCCCAGCTCGCGGGATGGGTGGTGGGAGACCAAGGGTTCCGGCTTCCCCGTGCTGTGCTCGTAGGAGCGCACCCAGGACGGGAAGCAGTGGTCCAACCGGTGATGGGCGAAGGTGGAGCCGCAGATCCCATCCCACATCACTGACCGCAACCAGGGCCGGGCCGTTGCTCGTCAGCCGGCTCGGGGCGGACTCGGTGTCCGCATAGGGCACCCAGTGCTCGGGGGTCTTGAGTTGCTCGTAGGGCCCTCGGCGGCACCGCACCCGCCCTCTGGTGGACGCCGATGCTCGGCAGCAGCAGCCACGAGTGGTGCTACGGCCTGTTCGACGGGTCGATGCCCGCCCGTCGAACAGGCCTTGAGGGCGATGACTCAGTGGACGGCGGCGGTGACCTTCCAAGGAATGATCACGTGCGGGCAGGCATACCCAGGGTCGGCGATGCAGCGGCGGTGGGCCGTGATGTCGCTCGAACCGTTGTCGACGGCGCGGAAAGTCGCCTCCGCATCGCCACCCGGTGACGTGCCGCCGGAGGTGCGCGAGAGCACTTCGGGTGATGAGGATCGCGGCACGTCCCACACCCACTTCTCGTGGGCGCCCCGGATCGCGCGCAGGTGTACAGGGACCACGTCAGTGCGGCGCAGGCTCACGGTACGGCCGTTCTCGGCGTTGGAGAGCTTCACGGTGCTGGCGGCGGCAGAGGAGGCCGAGAATGCGGCCGCGGCCAGGGCGAGGCCGACGGCGGACATAGTCAGGACGGTCTTCATGATCGGCTCAACGATCTGCGATCCGAACCCGTAACGCTCGTGAGCCCATCCCCAACGACGCCGGCCGTGCCCAGGCCCCCATCAGCTCCACGCGCGTGCCCACCTGGCATGCCAGAGCTGCGGCGATATCCTCCATGGCTGTGGCTCGTGCCCGCGGATCGGTGAACAGGGCGCGAGACGTTCGGCCTCGTCAGCATCTCCCTGGCGTGGTGGGGGTTCCTGGTCGTCCCTCCCAAATGAAGGGTGGTCAGCTCTGGTTGATGAGCAGGTCGACGGTCAGCTCCGAGGTGTCGAACCAGACCTGAATGCGGCGGGCGGGGTACTCGAAGTCCACGTACCAGTTCCGCAGCCGCTGCCCGCCGCCGTCGAGGGCGGAAGGCGTTGATGCCGAACAACACCGTCGGCGGCTTCCACAGCACCACACCTCAGACGCCGGCCCCCTACCGCGTCGAACGCCCCGGAGCACACCGAGCGGTGGCCGTCGTCGCGGGCCTTGGCGCCGTGTCCTCGACCACCCGCGGCGCCCGCTCACTCACACCCGGCCCCGGTGCACGCCCCGCCACACCACGTCTCCCCGACGTATTTCGGTGCGAATTTTCGAATCACATCGACCGGGATTCGAATCGATTGCGACATTACCTTTTTGTTACCCGGAAGCATTTCCTCCTCTCCGGAGTCGGTGCCACGCTGAACACGGCAGGTAATCAATCCGCAACATACCGCCATGGCAGAGGTGCGAGCGGCTCGCACCAGTCCGGACGACGAACAGCCAGCGCCCGTTCCCCGCACTACCGACACGGCTGACCTGCACAGACACAACCCTGTCCCGCTCGGTGCGGCTGCAGCGGCAAACAGCCACCGTCACCGGCGCCTATACGGCCGCAGCCAGCCCATCCCACGGTGACGGTCAGCGTGCCGCCACATCGGCATCATTCGGAGGAGATAGCCTGATGAGCTCTGCGTCCACGAACCCGGCGCCCGTGTCCCCCACCGCGATGTCCGTGGTCGCCGCGCCGCGACCGTGCACCGTGGCCCGGTACCTGGCCCGTCGGCTCCACCAGCTGGGCATCACCCACCTGTTCGGTGTTCCTGGCAACCACCTCGGTCCCTTCCTGGAGGCGCTGCGGGCCGAGGGGCGCATCGAGTGGGTCGGCACACCCACGGAAGGCGGAGCGGGTCAGGCGGCCGATGCCTACGCCCGCGTCCACGGTGTCGGAGCCGCAGCGGTCACCTACAGCGTCGGTGCCTTCAACCTGCTGAACGCGTGCGGCGGCGCCTACGTGGAGAACGTGCCACTGATCGCGATCAACGCCTCCCCGCCGTATGAGCAGTGGCAGAACTTCCGGGCCATCGGCCTGATCACCTCGCACATGAGCCAGCGGCCGGAGAGCAATCTGGAGGTCTACCGGCAGGTCACCGTCGACGCCCAGTGCGTATCCAACCCGGGTCTCGCGCCCGGCCAGTTCGACGGCGCGCTCACCGCCTGCCTGTCCGAAAACCGGCCGGTGTACCTGGAGGTGATGGAGGACCTGTGGGACGCCCCTTGCCCGGAACCGGTCGGCGAGATCACGGCGCGGCGGCGTCCGTTCACCGGAAAGAACCAGCACATGCTCGACGCCGCCGTGAACGCGGTCCTGGAGCTGATCCACGCCCACCCGGCCGAGGACGGCATGCCGCGCCCGATTCTGTGGGCGGGCGAGGAGATCGACCGCTTCCGGCTCGGTGGGCCGCTACTCGACCTGGTCGACGCCACCGGAATCCCGTATTGCACCACCATCGGCGCCAAGGCCGTCGTCGATGAGCACCACCCCCGCTACCACGGCGTCTACAACGGCCACGCCAGCGACCCGGCCGTGCACCGGGTCTTCAAGGAGTGGGCCACCTGCCGGATCGGTGTGGGCGCCTGGTCGACGTCGAAGAACCTCGAGGGCGAGCAGTGCGTCGGCACCGACTGGGTGATGGCCTCCCGCGGAGGCGTCAGTGTCGGCACCGCCTACTTTCCAGACGTCCAGCTCGCCCGGCTCCTGCCGGCGCTACGCGACGCGCTGGTGGCGCACTTCGGACCGGACGGCCTGGCCGCCGACTACTTCCGGCAAGCCGGCGCCGCGGGCCGGGCCGTGCCGGAGGGACTGGCCGCCTACCGCGCCACGCTCAGCACCGGCGGACCGCTGGCCCCGCTGACCCAACCGCTCACCTACGACGGCCTGTTCACCCGCATCAACCACTTCCTCAACAGCGAGACACCGGACCAGTGGACCATCGTGTCCGACGCGGCGTTCTCCCTCATCGGCTCGATGAACCTCACCCTGCCCGCAGGCTGCTACCTGGCCCAGAACATCTGGCTGTCGATCGGCTGGTCCGTCGGCGCGGCCGCCGGCGCGGCCATGGCACCGGAACGCCGCAATGCCCGCCCCATGGTCTTCGTCGGCGACGGCTCCTTCCAGGAGACCTGCCAGGAAATCTCCACACACACCCGGCTGGGACTGCCGTCCGTGATCTTCGTGCTCAACAACCAGAACTTCTACGGCATCGAGCAGATGCTCGTCGCTCCCCAGTACTACAGCGACAACCACTCGCCCGGGTCGGACGGGGCGGAGTTCTACAACGAACTCCACCCCTGGAACTACCACAAACTGGCCGAGGTGTTCTCCGGCACCAAGACTCCAGCGACGGGGGTGAGCATCGCCACCGCCGAGCAGCTCGACGAACTGCTGTCCCAGCTCGCCGACCCGACCGACCCGGTCAACGCCGGCCCGCTGCTGGTCCGCGTCCGCCTGGACCGCCACGACTATCCCCGCGCCCTGGCCTACAACGTCCCCCGCTGCCCATAACCTCACCGCGCACAGACGCCTCAAGCGCAAGGCGCGGCCACGATCCCACTCACCCGGCACAAGGCCGGACCCGCAACGCAAGCCGGCCCACGCGAGACGGTCGGCGCACCGCGCCTCTCCGCGGGTCCGGCCGCCGCGCGGCTTACACCCCGACCCAGCGTCCCCACCCATCACTCCGCCCCCGGCCGACCTCCGGTAGGCACACAGCACCCGAGATCACACTCATGCGCAGCGGCGAGACGATCTCCAGCAACGGACGGACTCCGGCAGCTTCGAGCGCACAGGCGTCTGCCCCTGGTGCGGCTGGCTGCTCGTGGTCTTCGTCGGACTGCCGGCAACCAGCGGTGGGTACCGGCTCGGTGCAGCCGCAGCAGCGGTACTCACCGCCCTCGTAGGCCGCATCGCAGAACTGGCCGAGGCGTCATAACCCCCGCCGGCGACATCAACTCTGCTCGACGTCCCCGCGTCCCAGACACTCCTGCCCCATGACTCCGGCTCACCACCGAGGCCGGCGACAACGGAGAGCGCCAGGATGGGGATCCACCGGCCCGGTGACCGCGGGATTCAGCGGACCCAGCCCTTGCGGTACGCCGCCCAGTCCATCTCCGTCGCGGCGAAGTCCACGTACAAGGCTACGCCGAAGCGGGTACGGTCCGCGTCCGTGCGGGAGAGAGCGAGGCGGGCGCCGCGGACGGCGGCGGTGACAGTTTCGGCGGACGCGTGATGGCCCATGTCGTCCTGGTGGTAAAAGGGCAGGCCGATCAGCAGTTCCGTTGAGCGCGGGGTGACTTTGAGGGCGAGGGAGGTCTGCTGGGCGACATAGCCGCCGTACAGGCTCTGCAGCGGCATTGCCGTGTCGTACGACATCACCGCGATCTGGTCGACCCTGCGCGCGACCTGGCCGAAGTACGCCTGAGACCACCACTTGGGGTGTCCGGTCAGGCCACCCGCCACCCAGTGGAGCGCGGGGAGGGGGTCGATCTGGTGGGCGGCCACCGAGAGCGGGGCGTGGTGGGCCTGGGTGACGCGGTGAAGGGAGTCGAGGAGGGCGAGGTAGTGGCGGTCGCCGGAGTGCAGGGGCTCCAGGTCGAAGTGGACGCCGTCGAAGCCGGCCGCCAGGATCTGGCGGGCGGAACCGACCACGGCGGCCCGTGTCGACGGCCGTTCCAGCCTCAGGCCGACCGGTCCCTCGCTCGCGAGCGTGTCGCCGAGCCAGGCCTGGACGCGTACGCCGGGCAGCTCACGGTGGACGGCGTCGATCAGCCAACGAGCCTTCGGGTAGGCCGACTCGGGGAGCGTGCCATCGTGTTCCAGCGGGCCCGCGTGCACGTACAGGTCCCGGATACCGGTGTCGCGCACGCGGCGCGCGAGCGCATCAAGGTCCGCGTCGCGCTTGCGTCCGTCGACCCAGGCGTGTCCGAGCCACAAGGCGTCCCGATTCCGGGTGTACGTCCCCGGCGCGGGAACGCCGACGTAGTTCACACGGAGGGCGATGGCGGCGGCAAGGGTGGGCAGGAGGAGGGCGAGGGACAGACCGAGGGCGATCCGCCGGGACCAGAGAAGCCAGGCACGACGGGGCGAACGGTTGCCGCCGGGTCGCCCGGGGCCGGCCTTACCGCCGGCCTCCGTCGCCCCTTGCTCCCCCGGCCGCGGCCCCGTCGGGTCCGCCGGGTCGGCAACGAGCTCCGACTCCGCCTGCTCAGCGCCGGACTCGGCTGTAGGTTCCAAGCCGCTCTCACAGCCCTCGGACGCGGACAGGAGGCCGGTAGCCCCCGTGGGGCCGGCGGGGTCGGTCGATGGGAGTCAAACCTTGGCGAACATCACACACCGACAAAATTATCAATTCGGGCATTCCTCTTCTTCAAGGCGTTATTTCCGCTTCCCGGTCACGTAAGGTCGCCGAGATCAGGGGCCGTTCACTGCAGGCCGTGACGGCACGATCACACGGACCCCCAGCGGAACGGAACGCACCGCATGCTCGGATCACGCACATCGAGGAGCGCCCGGGGCGCGATCGCCGTGAGTGTGGCCGCGGGTTCCCTGGCCACGGTACTGGCGACGGCCGGCCCCGCCGCGGCCCGGACCGCGGGCGCCGACGTCGGCGGCGCGCAGGTCGTGTGCACCTCCAGCCGCCCTGGCCTGGCTGCGCGGTTGTCGCAGGACATAGCCGGGACCCTGCGCGGACGCCAGGGCACGTCGGCACTGGCCCTGTACGACCGGCGCACCGCGACCACCTGCACCCTGCGGTCCGGCACGCACTTCGACTCCGCCAGCGTGGTCAAGGTCACCGTGCTGGCAGCGCTGTTGCGCCGGACCATGGAGGCACACCGCCCCCTGACCGCGCGTGAGTCGCGACTCGCCACCGCGATGATCACCAAGTCCGACAACGAGGCGACCTCCGCGCTGTGGCGTCAGATCGGGCCGGCCGGCATCCAGCACTTCCTCACCCTGGCGGGCATGCGCAACACCGTCCCCGGTGCGGGCGACGACTGGGGACTCACCCAGATCACCGCCGACGACCAACTGACGCTGCTGCGCCTGCTCACCGCCGACAACCCGGTGCTCCACGCCAACTCCCGCTCCTACGCGCTGGGGCTGATGAACCGCGTCGTCTCCGGCCAGCGCTGGGGCGTCCCGGCCGGCGCACCCGGCACCGCGACCGTCCACCTCAAGAACGGCTGGCTGCCGCGCGCGACCCACGGCTGGCGGGTTCACAGCATCGGCGCGTTCACCGGCGGCGGCAACGACTACGGGATCGTCGCCCTCACCCATGCCAACGCCACGATGAACTACGGCATCGCGACCGTGGAGGGCGCCGCACGCGTCATCCACCGCGACCTGTCGCCGACCACCACCGTGCACCCCTGACCCACCGCACAACCGCACCGGAGGGCGGCAGCCGGGCCCACCGACCGGGTACGCCGCCCGGCAGGGGCCCGTCGGCCATGTCCGCGCCGAAGATGACCGTCTTGCGGCCGGCCGCGTCGGTGCAGCCCTTGGCAATGCCACGTAGCACTGGAGTGTCGTGAACCTCAGCCTCACCTCCGAGACACCGTCGTCACCGTCACCGGACGGGGCATCGGACTCGCCACAGCCCGGACCCCGATGACCGAAGGCGTCCGCGTCGTCGGTGCCGCCCGCTGGACGTCGCCACTGCCCACCGAACGGTCGCCGACAGCCAGTGGTCATGCCCACAGCTACCAGGTTCCGCGAACGCCTTTTCCGCCTCATGCTGGGCAAGGTTACGGCGGGCGCGCGCCGACGGCAGGTGTCACCGACGCCAGGCCTGTTTACGGCTGGTAGAGCACGATGGAGTTGACCGGCGTGAGGTTGGCGTACCAGCCGTTCTGCGGTGCCATGTCGTCGTAACAGGTGCCGGTTCCGTTGTAGCCGGTGCACAGCTTCGCGTGCGCACCGCCGTACTGGTTGTTGAGGACGTAGTGGAACCCGTACTGGCCGCTCAGGTTGTGGGCGCCGTAACTCCAGAAGGTCAGGCTCGGCGAGACGGCGGGGTTTTGGCCCTCGGGGTAGACGCAGACCGCCCCGTCCGGGCATCCGGCCCATGGATCGGCGGGCCTGGCATGGGCCGTGCCAACCGTCATCACGGCCACTGCCGCGGTCCCGGCCGCAACTGCAGCGGCACGGCGGAGCATAGTTCGCATGATCGTCCCCTCCCGTTTGCCGACGAGGCGTGTCGGCCCTGTAGTGATCTCGCTCCCAGGCCACGGCCGTGAGGCTCGCACACTTCCTGGCCGCCAGCCTGGGGAACCGGTTGTGAACCTATGACGGTGGAAGGAGCCGGGACTTGTAAGAATGCGAACGGCGTGCAGCAACACCGGGGCCGCCCGCGGCGAAGACCGGGTGTGCCAACCCGGTCGTCGCAAGGCCGCCGTCCGTGCGGAGGCCTGTCGTCGATGACCATCCGGTCCGCCGCCTGCCCGATCACTCGACACCAAGAGCAGGTGATCTCCTCGGCCGCCGCCCAGCCTGTGAACTCCCGTCCCGATGCCCGTGCCGCGGCCATAGCCTTCGTCGCCTCGACCACCGCGAGACCATCGCCGGGCCTCCGCTCGCCCACACTTGAGGAGTTGGCGCCGGGCAGCGTGTCGAGGCTGACACCTGTCCAGGCGGTGTCCCGCAGGGTGGCAGGCGGCAGGACGCGAGCTTCCCTGGGGGCACCCCTGCGACCCGGTGCTTGATGTGGCGAATCCCGCCACACCAAGCACTCAGCAGGAACAGACCGCTCCGCGCAACTGACCCTTGGGGGCCTTCCAGGCAGTTGCCGAGAGCTGGATCGACGTCGGCTTGCCGGTGGCGAGTGAGACCACCTTCACCAGAACGACCGACTTTGTCAGGTTGGTGTACAGGCAGTACTCGCTTCCGGCGCGCAGCGCGCTCAGATCCACGTCGAGGTGGTTCTGTCCCGAGCCCGCCGCGGCATCCTCGTAGAGCTCTCATCCCGTGTCCACGTCCGTGAAGCGCTGGACGCCGGACGGCAGAAGTGTGCGT
>CAYNNX010000092.1:9732-16449 GCA_964398515.1 uncultured Streptantibioticus sp.
CACCCCCGCCACCTGTAGACGGCATCGCCCGCGTCCGCCGCCGCGCTGTAGAAGGCGCGCAGTTCGTCGCAGGCCGGTGGAGCGCGCCGCAGTCCACGGCGTCCGGGGAGCCGTCCCGGCCTCGAACGGGTACACCCACAGCTCGCCGCTGCGCGTCGCCGGAACCCGTTCGCTCAACAGCGCGTCGTAGCCGGCCGCATCGAGGAGATCCGCGACACCGCGCACCTGCTCCGGGCTCAACAGCACTTCCGCGTCGCGGGAGCCCTCCCACCAGCACCGGTGACCGTCCTCCCACACTACGCAACTGGCCGGAGGGTCGGCACCATCGCTCTCCATCCCGGTCAGCGGGACATGGACGGTGTGCCAGAGGCGATGTGTGTCCCTCTTGGCGACCGGCCGCACTTCGGAGTCCTCGCCAGCGTAGTTGAACGGTTCGTCGCACCTCGGTTGCCGCAGCAGTGATTCGGCGTCGTCACCACGCAAGGGGAACAGCCAGGGCCACAC
This sequence comes from uncultured Streptantibioticus sp., assembly GCA_964398515.1. Taxonomy (GTDB): domain Bacteria; phylum Actinomycetota; class Actinomycetes; order Streptomycetales; family Streptomycetaceae; genus CAYNNX01. The sequence continues at coordinate 10,237 of CAYNNX010000092.1, forward strand.
GCCCATCGCGGGTCAGGCACCCGGCTACCTGGTGCCGTCGGCGGCGCGCCAGGTCACCGGCTGGGCGCCGGTGACCTGGCTCGTGAAGACGAGGGTGGCAGGTGCGTCGCCCTTGGGCATCATGTGGATCGTGCACTGCGTGAACGTGCCCTGGGGCTGGAGCATGTGGTGCTGGACAGGGGCCGGACACTGTTCGATCCCGTTGCCGCTGCCGTCGAAGTTGAGATTGAGCAGGGTGAGCGCGCTCACCTCCTTCCCGCTGGCGCTGCGCAGCACCACACCCTCGTGCATGTCCGGATACAGTTCGCTCTTCCCGATGTTGCGGTACTCGATCGTCACGTAGTACGGGACGAGCCTCTTCTGGTCGGCGCTCAGGTTGTACTGGCCGAGGTCGGCCACGCTTCCGGCGCGCACGCTCTTCGGGGTGACTCTGATCGGCACGGTGTGGTTGTCGCTGTCCTGCCAGACGTAGTTGGCGGGCCGCCCCGCGGGCAGTACGCCGGTGGTGGCGTCGTCCTTGGCGCCGGTGATCTGCCAGATCAACGGCGTGCCGTCGTCGCCGTCGGTGTAGGAGACCGTCGCGGGCTGCCGCCCCTGAGGGAACAGGAAGATCCGGCACACCTCCGCCGTACCACCCGCCTCCAGCCTGTCCGGGCCGCCCTTGCCGCAGCCGCCCGGCCAACTCGGGTCGGTGCTCAGCACGTCGGGTGACACGGAGATCGCCTTACCCGGCTGCCCGTCCACGCCGATGACCGACAAGTCGCTCTCCGGGGACGGGCTCTGCAACGTGTCCTGGTCGGTGTTGGTGTAGGAGATGGTGAGGTAGTACGGCACCATTCTCGTGACGTCCTCGCCCAGCATGTGCACGTTCGCGAGGTCGGACGCCGAGCCGCGCGCCAGCCGCTTGGGCATGACGCGCAGGTGGTGGGCCTGGTGGTGGGAGTCGGTCCAGGTGGCCGTACGGGTTTCGGTCTCCATCGCCACCGGCTGGGCGGGCGCGCTGGACGCGGACTTGCCCGGTGCCGCCTTGTCGGCCGAGTGCGTGCCGCCGCCGCATGCCGCGGCGAGCAGCGTGATGGCGCTCGCGCCCATGGTGAACGCTATTCGCCTGCGCGCCCGCATGATCTCCCCCGTTGAGGTCTGGACTGCCTCTGGTCGCTCCTGGCCCCTGCCGGGACGACCAGACACCCTATCCACCCTGTTGGTGCGCGGATGACACCACCCTCGACTTCAGCCGGCGGCGTCGAAGAGGTCACGCCGGAGGATCTCGAACCACAGCGACTTTCCCCTCCTGCCGCAGCGTTCCTCGCCGAGCTGGTGTCCGCCGTGGTCGCCCGCTCACCGCCGTCGGTGGAGGGCGGAGCGGCGGCCGACAGCACAGCCGACCGCGGGACGCGGATGTCCGGTATGCCCTTGGGCAGCATCGGCATCCGGTCAGGCCCGTACCGAACCCGAGCCCGCTCCATGTGTCGTCAAGGGCTGCCCGTGCGAAGGGGTGCCCCGAGATGGCGAATCCAGTCGCGTGGTGGTCGGCGCGAACACCGCTTCCGATGCCCGGCAGTTCATGACCGCGGTGGGCAGCTGCGGGTGGTCGCGCGGAGTCCGGGCGGCAGTTCGCCGGCGGGCCAGAGCGTTGGCGCGGTTCCACGGCAGACCGGGGTTGGCCGAGGCCGGGTCGGACGCTGGCGCGTCCGGTCCCGGCCTCGGACCGGTGGTATCCGTTCGGTCGTCGTCACGTCCACTGCTCGGCTGGGGACTTGCCGGGCAGCGGCTTGCCGACGAGAGCAAGCGGGATGAAGAAGCCGACCTGGCCGATCGCTATGGTCAGCGTGGCGAGGGCCTTGGCGTCGTAGTGCTTGGACACCTCGGCGTACAGATCGTCGGAGACCCGCTCGCCCTGGGCCGAGGGCTGGAGTACCGCTTCCACCAGTGCCAGTGCGGCGCGCTCGGCGGGGGTGAAGTAGGGCGCGTCCCGCCAGGAGGCCACCGCGGTGATCCGCTCCTCCGTCTCCCCGGCCTTGCGGAGGTTTCCAGCATGCAGGATCGTCAGGTAGGTGCTGGCCACGATCTGGCCCGCGCGCAGGTGCATCAGGCCGATCGTGGTGCGCGGCACCGACCGGTTGCCGGTGGCCCGGAACAGCCACCCGCTGAGCTCCTGAAGCTCGGGAACGAGCGCGACAGGGTCGGACATCCGTGAACGCATCGTCTGCTCCGCCGCAGTCGAACGTGCTTCCATGGCTGGGTCTTCCTCCGAGGTCGTCGAAGTGCCTTCACTGCTTTGACGGACTACGGCCCGGGAATGTGACCGGTCGAGGAAACCAATCTGCTGACGTATCCGCCCCGCACCCGGGGCACGGATCGGCCCAGCAGAAGTTGCGCGAGGCCCAGATCGCCCCGTCGGACCAATCCCTTGCGTCCACGAGCACGGTTGTCGCACTTGGCGTCCGGGCTGCAAAGGCCTTTGCCGGCGATTTGGGCGGTGTGGCATCACGCCCGCCCCTGCCTGAGTGGCAGTGCCGTGGTCCTTGATCGGCTTGCCGGCCCCGGCTCAGTGCGCGGCGAGCAGCCCATCGACCAGCGCGCGAAGGCCGGTGGCGTAGGTGTCCTGTGCGGTGAGCTGAGTCCGGTGCGGGCCAAGGACGGCGATCGGCGTCGGAGGCTGCGGGTCGGCGGGGTCGGTCTGCCCCACACCGATGGCTCCGCAAAATAGTACGAACCCGTTCCATTTGGAGACGTCCGGCGGTGATCCATCCAGGGGAAGTCCCGCCTTCGTCCTGGCGGCCTCCTGGCAACCCGCCCCTCAGCAGGGGCGCCGGCCCGCCGTCCACGATCCGGCCGACCGGCGCGGGGCCCGGTTTCGTCGAGGACCAGTACGCACACGTCGACGAGGCCGAACGGCAGCTCCGGCACCAGTGCACCGTAGCCCCGCCCGCCCCCTGAGCATTACGGATCTTTCATGGTGAATTGTCGCGATCACTCATAGGATGGGCTTCACCGGCGCTCGGACGTGCCCGGACAGGTGACGCCAGGGCGGGAAGCCGATCAGCTCGGGACGGGGTGCCCATGGCTCAGGCCGTCAATCCAGCGCGGGCCGTTCTCATGACCGTGGACGACGATCCCGGAGTGTCCCGTGCCGTCGCCCGTGACCTGCGGCGACGCTACGGCGAGTCGTACCGCGTGGTGCGCGCGGAGTCCGGGGAGTCCGCGTTGGACGCCCTGCGGGAGCTGAAGCTGCGCGGCGACCTCGTGGCGGTGATCGTCGCCGACTACCGCATGCCCAACATGAACGGCATCGAGTTCCTGGAGCAGGCACTCGACATCTACCCGGGCGCCCGGCGGGTGCTGCTGACCGCGTACGCGGACACCGACGCGGCCATCAACGCCATCAACGTCGTCGACCTCGACCACTACCTCCTCAAGCCCTGGGAGCCGCCCGAGGAGAAGCTCTACCCCATCCTCGACGACCTCCTGGAGGCCTGGCGGGCCACCGACCACCGGCCGGTGGCCGTCACCAAGGTCGTCGGACACCGCTGGTCGGCACGCTCGTCGGCGGTACGGGAGTTCCTCGCTCGCAACGAGGTGCCGTACCGCTGGTACTCCTCCGACGATCCCGAGGGCCGGCGGCTGCTCTCCGCCGCGGGCCAGGACGGCCTGCGGCTCCCGCTCGTGGTCGCCCCGGACGGCACGGCGCTCGTGGAGCCATCGGACCGGGACCTCGCCGCCCGGGTCGGCCTGGCGACGACACCGACGGCCGACTTCTACGACCTCGTGATCATCGGCGGCGGACCCGCCGGCCTGGGAGCGGCCGTGTACGGCGCCTCCGAGGGCCTTCGCACCGTCCTGGTGGAACGGTCCGCGACCGGCGGCCAGGCGGGCCAGAGCTCACGCATCGAGAACTACCTCGGCTTTCCCGACGGAGTGTCCGGGGCGCAGCTCACCGACCGGGCCCGGCGCCAGGCGGCGAAGTTCGGTGCCGAGATACTGACCGCGCGCGAGGTGACCGGGTTGGAGATCAACGGCGCGTCGCGTGTCGTCCGGTTCTCGGACGGCTCCGCGATCGCCGGGCACGCCGTGATCCTCGCGACCGGCGTGTCGTACCGGCAGCTCGACGCACCCGGGGTGGCGGAGCTGACCGGGTGCGGGGTGTTCTACGGTTCGGCGCTGACCGAGGCGGCCGCGTGCCAGGGCCATGACGTGTACATCGTCGGCGGCGCCAACTCCGCGGGCCAGGCGGCGATTTATCTCAGCCGGGGCGCCAAGTCGGTGACCCTCGTGGTGCGCAGGCCCTCCTTGACCACCTCGATGTCGCACTACCTCGTCCAGCAGGTGGAGGAGACGCCCACGATCTCCGTGCGCGCCAACACGGTCGTCGACGCCGCCCACGGCGAGCACCAGCTGGAACAGCTCACCCTGCGCGACACGCAGACCGGAGACACCGAACTCGTCGACGCCCAATGGATGTTCGTGTTCATCGGCGCCGCCCCGCTCACCGACTGGCTGGAGAACACCGTGCGCAGGGACTCCCTCGGGTTCATCCTGACCGGCCCCGATCTCACCCCCGAGGGGCACCCACCGGCCGACTGGGAGCTGGACCGGCCGCCGTACCACCTGGAGACGAACGTCCCCGGCGTGTTCGTGGCGGGAGACGTCCGCGCCGAGTCGGCCAAGCGTGTCGCCTCCGCCGTCGGAGAGGGAGCCATGGCCGTCATGCTCGTGCACCGCTACCTGGAGCAGTCATGAACAGCCGGCCGATGCCCTGCAGCCGGGAGGAGCTCGCCTCCCTGTTCCTCTTCGAGAAATTCGCCCCCGACCAGCTCGACCGGCTGTGCCGGGAAGGCCGCGTGGAGGAGTTCGAGCCAGGACCCGTCTACGCGGAGGGCGAACCCGCCACCTGCTTCTACGTGCTGCTCGAAGGGACCGTCGTCCTCTCCCGCCGCGTGGGGGACTACGACGTGGAGGTCAACCGGACTTCCGACCGAGGTGTGTACGCCGGGGCCTTCCAGTCCTACCTGGGCGACCGCGTGCAGCAGGAGTACAACAGCTCCCTTCGCGTCACCGAGCGCTCGCGGTTCTTCGTGCTGCCCGCGGAGAGCTTCGCCGGGATCATGCACGAGTGGTTCCCGATGGCCGTGCACCTGCTGGAGGGGCTCTTCTTCGGCACCAAGTACACCCAGGCCGCCGTCGGCCAGCGAGAACGGCTCCTGGCCCTCGGGTCGCTGTCCGCGGGGCTCACCCACGAGCTGAACAACCCGGCCGCCGCGGCCGTACGGGCCACGTCCGCGCTCCGGGAGCGGGTCGCCGGCATGCGCCACAAGCTCGGCGCGATCGCGGCGGGCCCGTACCGGCGCGCCGGCCTGGAGCCCCTCATCGAGGTCCAGGAACGCACGGCGGAGCGCGTCGCCAAGGCCGACACGCTCAGCCCGCTCGAAGCCTCGGACCGGGAGGACACCATCTCCGACTGGCTGGAGGACCACGGCATCGCCGGCGGATGGCAGCTCGCGCCCACCTTCGTCCAGGCCGGCCTCGACACCGACTGGCTCGACCACGTCGCGGCCGCCGTGGACGAGGGCACCCTCGAAGGCGCGGTGCGATGGCTCAACTACACCGTCGAGACCGAACTGCTGATGAACGAGATCGAGGAGTCGACCAACCGCATCTCGGCCCTCGTCACCGCGGCCAAGCAGTACTCGCAGCTCGACCGTGCGCCCTACCAGATCGCCGACGTGCACGAACTGCTCGACAGCACGCTGGTCATGGTCTCCGGGAAGATCGGCCCCCGCATCAGGGTCGTCAAGGACTACGACCGCACCCTGCCGAAGATCCCGGCCTACCCCGGCGAGCTCAACCAGGTGTGGACGAACCTGATCGACAACGCGGTCTCGGCGATGAACAGCACCGACGGGGAAGGCACGTTGACGGTGCGCACCGCGCGGGAAGGCGACCGCCTCCTCATCGAGTTCGGCGACACGGGCCCCGGCGTGCCCGATGAGATCCGCGACCGCATCTTCGACCCGTTCTTCACCACCAAACCGATCGGTGAGGGCACCGGCCTCGGCCTGGACATCTCCTGGCGCATCATCGTCAACAAGCACAACGGCGACCTGCGGGTCGAGTCCGTCCCGGGCGACACCCGCTTCCAGGTGCGCCTGCCACTGACCTCCGCCGACACCGGGGCCGCGCAGCAGCCGTCATGAGAGGTCCCCACGGGAACGG
>CAYNNX010000092.1:16549-20684 GCA_964398515.1 uncultured Streptantibioticus sp.
CGGGGTGCGGTGGCTGTTGAAGCGGCACGGCCGCAGCCTGCGACAGCTCCAATACCGACCTGACCTTGTCGACGGCTGCCTCACCGGGGCCGGCCTCGCGATCGACAACCACCACCCGACACCACGCCGAAAACCTCAGCAGGCACTGCCCGCCGTCACGGCGTCCGGCACAGCGAGCCGCTCTGCGGGTCGCTGCACGGCACGTGGCCGTAGGTTCGCACCACGACCTTCGCCTCGGCGCTGTCCAGGTACTTCAGGAAGGTACCGGCCTGGCTGCCCGGCTGCGGGTCGCCGTAGGTGTAGAAGGTCTCGACGGTCCAGTACGGGTAGAGGTGCTGCTTGGCCGTCTCGATGTCGGCGTCGTGGCCGTCGATCTGGATGCGCTGGACGTTGCGGTGCAAGGCCGTGGCGGAGAACTCGGCGTAGCCGATAGCGCCGGGGGTGTTGTCCACCTGGTCGAGCAGTTCCTGGGTGGTGGACCGCTCGCAGCGGACGAACTGGGCGTCCTTCGACAGCGGGGTGGTGCAGTCGTCGGAGGTGATGCCCTGTTCGGTGGTGTGGAGCACGGTGTCCTCGAAGGTACGGCGGGTACCGGAATCGGAATTGCGGCTGACCACGCTGATGCGCAGGTCGTTGCCGCCGAGCTGCTTCCAGTTGGTGTAGTGCCCGGCGTAGATGTCGCGCAGCTGGGCGGTCGTCAGGTTGTGGATGCCGGTGCGCTGGTTGACCACACTGCTGAAGATGACCACGGCGACCGGGTGGGCCGTCAGGCGCGGGTGGGTGCCCCGCGCCGCGCCGTCGGACATGGTGATCTGGCCGTCTGCTCCACCCTGCCTGCCGTTGCCGGCCGATTCCAGGGTGCGGATCGCCTCCAGGCTGGGAGTGGCGTCCACGGTTATCTGGGCGTTGTGGCAGCTGGCGCTGTACTTGCCCGCTACCTGCTTCACGAGTGGCTCGAAGGCCGTGGAACCGTACACGTGCAACCGTCCCGACGCGCAGTCGACCGGCGGGTACGGGCCCGGCCGGGTGAACGCCAGGCCCACCAACAGGCCCACGAGCAGGGTGGCCACCGCGCTGGCGACCATGACCGGCCTGCTGGGCCCCTGCCAGGTGCCCGGTCCCTTGTGGATCCTGCCGCCGGTCAGGAAGCCATCCTGCTGGGTGACGCCCGAGCCGGCGCCGGACAGCAGGACGAGCAGCTTGAAGTGGTTCTTCCGGTTCAGCGGTACGGGCGGAATCGTCAGCCGACCGCCCTCGTACTTCAGTCCGCCGTTCTCCTTGAGCATGTCCTCGATGGCCTTGGGGTCGGATTCGGCTATCTCGACGCCCATGACCGTGCGACCCGAGAACTCGAAGGAGAGCGGCCGGCTGAAGTCGTCCTTGACGATGTGCTGGCTCCCGCCGTTCCACACCCGCAGCAGCACCAGGCTGCCGTCCTCTATCTCGGTCGCCGACTCCTCCAGCTCCAGCCGAACCCGCAGCCCCGGAAACGCCGGGGGCTGCGGGGTCAGACCGAACGACGTGTCCAGCTGTACCCGGTAGACGACGACCTTGCGGCTGCGCCACAGCCAGTCGAATGCCACGAAGCCGGCCGACAGGACGATGCCGACCATGGCAATGATGTTCTGTGGGTCGGTCAGCCAGTCCCCAGTGGTGTGGTGCATCTCTCATCCCCCTTCAGAGAAAGGGGACGCTATGTCCAAACCGGCAGCGCCGGGCCGGACGTCGCCGAGATAACGCCGACAGCACACCGAGAATTCATCCAGTCTCTCGGGGAGCGGCAGTTCCACCGGACACAGCCGCGGAAGCAGCTTCTTCTGCGGTATGCCCATCGCGTTACGCGGGAGCTCGGCCACGAACCACACGGCCGCGGCCCCTTGTACGCCGGCATGTGACCGACGACGAAACGATCAGCTTTCGTTCGGTGACGCCGTCGGCCGCCACATGGGCAACGATCTGCTGGCCGAGCTCGGCACATGGCGCTCCGCCCACCTGGCCGGCGCCCACCTCTCTAGCCTCGAAGGCCCTCTGCCTGATCTCCTGCGCCGCGCCACCGGCCCGCCGGATCTCCACCGAATCCGTGCCGCCCAGGCCGCCGGGTGGGACGTCTGCCTCATCCTGACACCGTCGGCGTACCGCTGGTCCGTCAAGGAGGCCCCAGGGGAGCTCGACGAGCTGCGTGACCTGACCGGCCACCCGGTGCGCCACCAGAACAAGCTGCCGTCCGAACCGGACATGCTGCCGCAGCCAGACGCGATCCTTGTCGCGCCGCTCACCGCCACCACCGTCAACAAGTGGGCGGCGGGGATCTCCGACACCCTCGCGCTCGGCCTGCTCACCGAGGCGATCGGGCTGGAGCTGCCGATCGTCGCACTGGAACAGCGCGCAAAACGCCCACCCTGCCGTTTCCCGGAGCGTGGCCCTCCAACGTGAGGCAGGCGTGACCGTGCTCCTCGGCCGCGACGGGTACGTCCCCCACGCACCCACCCACGGCAACACCCACACCTACCCCTGGCAGAGCGCCATCCAGGCGCTGCCCTGACGCTCGACGCAGGACACAAGGCCTCGACGGTCGGGGGGATGCCGTCCGGACCCCGGCCGCCGAAGCTCGTTGCGCATCTTCCCCCAGTTGCTCAGGGTCACACGCGAGCGACGATGCGCAGGACTCTCTTCGGCCATGCGCGGCCGCCCAACGCGCGGGGCGCACCGGGCCATCGTCACCGCACCGGCCACAGCAGCTGTTGCCCGTCAGGCGACCTTCGCTCTCGAAGATCTTGCGTAGTCGGGTGTCGGTGACGTGTGCGTTGCGCCAGATGATGTACCGGCGGAGCATGTCGGAATGAATTACGCCTCGATGCGGTCCCGCCAGGAGCGGTTGGTCGGCGTGTGGTGTCTGGAACTCGTCCTGCGGGCGGCGGACGCCCGGCCGGAGCGGGCCGAGCGCGGCCGGGCAGAGGTCCGCCGCCGGCTTCGGGCCCACGGCGCGGCGGACACCCGCCCGAGGCTGGACGGTGGGAGCCGCTGGAGCGGCTGCGCGGTGCCCCGGCCGGACCGTGACGCGCCGGCGCCGCGGCTGGGGATGGTGAGCCGCCGGTGATCAGGGGCACCGGACGGGGTGAGCGGGCCGGCTCAGGCGCGGGCGCAATCGGGGCACAGGCCCCGGTAGGTCACCTCGACGTCGGAGACGGTGAAGCCGAACCGCTCGGAGGCGGGCAGATCGGCCAGCGGGTCGCCCCCGGGGTGGACGTCACGGATGGCGCCGCAGCGCGAGCACACCAGGTGGTGGTGGGGGCGGTGGGCGTTCGGGTCGTAGCGCTTGGCGCGGCCGTCGGTGGCCACCTCGATCACCTCGCCGAGCGAGACGAGCTCGCCGAGGGTGTTGTAGACGGTCGCGCGGGAGATCTCCGGCAGCCGGGCGGTGGCGCGCGCGAGTACCTCGTCCGCGGTGAGGTGGACGTGATCGCCGTCGAGAACCTCGGCGACAACCCGGCGCTGGGCGGTCATCCGCCAGCCACGTCCGCGAAGCCGTTCCAGCAGGTCACTCATGGCCACCAGCCTAACAGTGCATCGTCTGACGAATGAATTCGTATGGATCTGGCTGTCGTATTGACTTGGACTGAGTCCATCGTAGGATCGGTTCCGACGACAGCCAAGGGACAGGACAACAGCAGGGAAAACCACGTGATGGTTCAGGAGACGGGTCCGCTCACCACCGAATCCGGTTGCCCCGATCGCGGACGACCGGAACGGCGGTCTGGCAGGCGCCCGCGGCCCGGTGCTGTTCCAGGGACCATGTCCTGCCGGAGAAACCACGTCGTGTACCGGTCGTGCGGCGTCGTCGCCGACGTCGACTGCGCGGACGGCGAGGGGCCCTTGCCTGACAGCATCCGACGACCGCGGCTTCTCGATCGACGAGGCCGAGGTCACCTACTGGGGTCTGTGCCCCGACTTGTCCACCGCCCGCAGCACCTGAGCATCGTGATCCGCCAAGTCCGGAAGGATTCCCATGTCTGAGAACCATGATGCAATCGTCGTAGACCCGAAAACGGATGGCGAAGGGGGGTGCCCGGTCGCGCACGGGCGCGCCCCGCACCCGACTCAGGGCGGCGGAAACCGCCAGTGGTGGCCGGAGCGG
>CAYNNX010000093.1:0-15332 GCA_964398515.1 uncultured Streptantibioticus sp.
CAGGTCGTCGACCTGGGCGACGGCCGTCCCGCCGTGTGCACTTCGGAGGGCGTGGTGTGCCTGCGCCCGCCCGACATCACCCCCGACGCCACCGCGGACATGCGGGGGTGACCTCCGGGGCGGTCGGTCGTTAACCGGGTATGGGGACAGGTGGCCGTCCGACAGGACGGTGCGGGTAAGGTTCCGTCTCTGGTGGGACCGGCGTCGATGCGTCTCGACGGATCGACGCCGGCCGGAGCCCCCTCACTTCCCCGTGATGTCCACGGCCGCCCATACCGTGCACTCGCCGGTGCCTCGCCGCATTCCCCAACTGGTGGCGCACCTGGTGACGATCGACAGTCCGCGGCCGTGGGACTCGGTCTCGGGCGGATGGCCGAGACGCGGCACCGACGCACTGCGCCCCTGGTCGCACACCTCGACGAAGACCTTGCCGTCCGCTCTCCACAGCCGACTGGTGACCCGGCTGCTGGCGGAGTGGAGGATCGCGTTGGTGGTCAGTTCGGAGATCACCAGCAGGACGGCGTACCGCGTGTCCTCGTTCTCGATCTGCTGGGCGTCCAGCCATGCGCGGGAGAGCCGACGGCATACCGGGACCGCTCGCTCCTCGGGCGGTATGGAGAAGGACACCGGACGCCCGTCCTGCCACCCATCGCCGAGAAAGGCCGACAGGTCACCTCCCTCGGGCCACTCGTCTATCTGCCGTGAGCTCAAGGTGAGCCCCGTTTCGGCTGCAGCGATCGATGACATGGCGACTTCTTCCGTCTGCGATGAACCAGAGGGCGCAGCGCCCGGCGCCCCACGGGCCGGGATCCGGACGAAGCCGGCGCGCAGCCTGGAGGCCGCTTGGGAAGTGCTGCGGGGTGCCGCCTCGGGGACGGCACACGGGTGCCGATGAGAGCGTCACCGGATCGACGGCGTGGGACGGGGTCGTCCTGCGCGGAGATAGAGGCTCCTCCGGTAGGGCCGGCGCCTGTGGTCGGGCTGGGCGTTGGCCTGGCGGTCGATGGCGGCCGCCGGAGAAGCCGGAGGCTTGGTCAGCCGAGGCAACCGGGCACGGGGCTGGGACTTCCGGCACAGTTGGTGGGCCGGTTGTTGAACACCGAGGCGAGCGTCAGCACGACGGTGCCGCTGTCGTTGCGGATGCCGCCCGGGGCGGTGGTGGCGGTGTTGTTCTCCACGGTGCCGCCGGTGAGGCGCACCGATCCGCCGACGGTGGCCACACCCGCGCCCGAGGAGCCCGCTCCGGTCGCGGAGTTGGAGCCGATGGCACTGAGGTTGGCGTCGACCATGCCGCCGCTGTTGGCGATGCCGCCGCCCTGGGCGCCGGCACCGGTGACCGTGTTGCCGTCCACGCTGCTGGCCTGCAAGGTGACGGTCCCGGGAGCGGAGTTGCTGATGCCTCCGCCGCCAGTGTTGGCGACGTTGGAGGTGACGCGGCTGGCGTTGACCGCGATCCTGCCGCTGTTGGCGACGCCGCCGCCCGCGCCTCCCGCCGAATTGCCCTGCAACTGGCTGTTGTTCAGGGTGACGGTGCCGGCGTTGAGGATGCCGCCGCCGTCGGTGGTGGGCGCTCCGCCGCTGACGATCAGGGTTGACAGGGTGAGGTTGCCCGAGGGGGCGACGTCGAAGATGCGGAACGCGGGGGCTGCCGCGCTGCGGGTGATGGTGTCGCCGACGCCCGAGATGGTGATGGGGGCGGTGATCTGCGGCAGACCGTCCTGTCCGCTGACCGCGCTGGTCAGTGTGTATGTGCAGCCCACGGCCAGGAGCAGGTCTCCGCCGCCGGCGATGTCGGCGGCGGTGATCGCGGAGCTCAGGGCGGTGCTGGAGCAGGGGACGAAGGTGATCTGCTGGGCCGCCGCGGGTGTGGCGGTCAGCACCGCGGCGCCCACGGCCAGAGCCGCGCCCATGCCGATCGCCTGACTTCTTTTGACCGTCTGCATTCGTTTCCGACAATTCATGACGCCTCCTGTGCGCATGCTTGCGGCATGCCTCGGGCGGGGCCCGCTTTTATCCGGTTCCGGCGCAGGCGGCATCGACCGGAAGGTCAATTCGATGCCTTGCCGTGAATCCGTGCGCCCCGCTTTCTGTCATTGAAGCGGCAGGCCTCCGCCACGGATAGAGTGAATGCGGCACTGATCGGGTTGTGCGGCATTCATTGAGGCGCCAAAATGGATTATCGTAAAAATACCGCAAAGTGCCCTGTGCGGCTTTTGTGTCCGGCAGCGGTACAGGAGGTGGAAGAGAGGGTAACGGAACTTCTCCTCCGGACCGCACTTCTCCTCCGGACCGCACTTCTTCTCCGGGCTGCAGCGGCATTGGCGAACCAACCGGCGAGCACATCGCGAGCGTGCCAAGCATGGCACAGGCGGCAGTGGAATCCGTCGCGCCGCACGGCCGCCGCGTGAGGCGCCCGCCGCCGGCCGCGCCGCGGTCACCGCAGTCGTCCCGGCGGAGCCCACAGCGGCGCGGCAGACCGGGACCGGCCGGGAACGTGCAGTTCAGCGCGGCTGCGAGGGGATCGCTGCCGGGGCCGGACGGCCGCCCGCACGCCGTCCGGCCCCGTCGCGTCCAGGCCTATGGAGAGGAGGGCTCCTCCAGCCCCATCCGCTCGGCGAGCCCGGCGGCCAACGCCGCCAGGGTCGGGTGCTGCCACACGAAATTGTTGGCCAGCCGGACGCCGAGCGCGGACTCGAGACGATTGCGCAATTCCATGGACAGCAGGGAGTCGAAGCCCAGCGATTTGAGCGGCGTCTGCGGATCGAGGGAATTTCCCCCCAGTCGCAGGACGGCGCGGATGTGGTCGGCGATATAGGCCTCCAGGGCGGACCTGCGGGCCAGCCCCGGGGGAAGGGACACCAGCCGGGAGCGGATATCCGCGGATTCCCCGGGCGCTGCGGCATCTCCGGCGCCGCCGCTCCGCTCGTCGGTGAGGAGGAGACCGAACAGCGAGGAATGCCGTCCGCTGGGCGGAATGAAGGTTTCGGGCTCGCCGGGAATGACCCCGGTCTGGACTCGCCGGTATGCGAGCAGATCGTGCAGGGCGCGCAGGCCCCGGTTGGTGGGGATGGTCTCGTAGCCGCGGTCGGCGAAGCCGGTGGCGACCCCGGTCTGCCCCCAGGGCCCCCAGTTGACGGCGAGGGTGGGCAGGCCCTGGGCGCTGCGCCAGGCGGCGAACCCGTCAAGCCAGGCGTTGGCCGCGGCGTAGGCGCCCTGACCGGGGTTGCCCAGCAGCGAGGCCATCGAGGAGTAGACCGCGAACCAGTCGAGTGTGTACTCGGCGGTGGCCTCGTGCAGGCGCCACGCCCCCGCCACCTTCGGCGCCCACACCCGCTCCAGCTGCTCGTCGCGGATGTTGCCGATCGCGGCGTCCTCCAGCGCCATGGCGCAGTGCACCACCCCGCACAGGGGCATACCGCGCGCGGCGACCGCGGCGGTGAGGCGCTCGGCGGTGCCCGGCTGGGCGATGTCGCCGAGGACCAGCGTCACCCGGGTGCCGGCCGCCGACAGCTCACCCAGCACCTGCGAGGCGGAACGCGACGGCGGGGTACGGCCGTTGAGCACCACGTGACCGGCCCCTTGCTCGGAGAGCCACCGCGCGGTGGCCAGGCCGAGTCCGCGCAGCCCGCCGGTGATGATGTAGGCGCCTTCCGCCCGCACCGGCGTCGGCCCGTTCGGCAGCACCGCGGTCGTCTCGCCCCGGTCGGGCACGGTCAGCACCAGCTTGCCGATGTGGCCGGCCCTCGCCATGAGCCGGAACGCCTCGGCCGCCTGCGCCAGCGGGAACGTGGTGCAGTACAGCGGCTTGAGACGGCCGGCGGCGAACTCGCGGAGCACTTCGCGCAGCATCCTGGCGAACGCCTCGGGCTGGGTGCGTTGCAGCTCGATCAGGTCCACCGTGCTGAAGGTGATGTTGTGGCGCAGCGGCGCCATCCCCAAGGGAGCGTCCGACAGGATGTCGCGCACGCCCAGCTCGACGAAGCGGCCGAAGGGGCGCAGCGCCTCCAGACCGGCCCGAACGGCGGCCCCGGACAGCGAGTTGAGGACCACGTCGACGCCCTCCCCGCCGGTCGCCTCGCGGGTCTGCGCACTGAAGTCCAGCGACCGGGAGTCCATGACCGCGGAGATGTCCATGCCGCGCAGGTAGCGGCGCTTGTCCTCGCTGCCGGCGGTCGCCAGGACCTCGGCGCCCAGGCGCCGTGCGACCGCGATGGCGGCCAGCCCGGTGCCGCCGGTGGCCGAATGGATGAGCACCCGCTCGCCGGCCGCGAGCCGGCCCACGTGGCGCAGCGCGTACCAGGCCGTCAGGAACCCGATGGGCAGCCCCGCGGCGGTGACCGGGTCGAGCTCGGCGGGGATCGGCGCGACGACGTCGGCGGGCACCGTGACGAACGAGCCGAATGCGCCGCCGTGCAGGTCCACGGCGAGCACCCGGTCGCCGACGCGTACGTGCCGGAACCGCCGGCCCACAGCGGTCACGGTGCCGGCGCACTCGAAGCCGATGCGGTAGCGCACGTCCCCGTCCTCGGCGGGCAGCAGCCCCATGGCGGTGAGTACGTCGCGGAAGTTCACCCCCGCGGCTTCGACGCGCACCTCGACCTCGTCCGGGCCCGGCGCCCGCCTGCGGCTGGTGGTCAGCTCCAGGCTCTCCAGGTCGCCCAGGCGCCCGATCCGCAGGCGGCAGCCGTCCGTGCCGTAGCGCACGGTACGCGTGGAAGCCGTGGCGCGTTCGCGGTCCGACAGCGGGGCGTAGGACAGCCGGGCGACGCTGCGGATGCCGCCGCGCAGGGCGACCTCGTCCTCGGCGCGGTCGGCCAGGAGCTCCTCGGCCGCATCCCGCAGCTCGGTGTCGGCCGGGCAGGCGTCCACCAACGTGGCGTGCAGCTCCGGGTGTTCGAACGCCAGGACCCGCAACAGGCCGCGCAGCGCGCTCTGTCCCAGGTCGGTGCGGTCACCCGGCCGGACCACGCGGGCGGCCCTGGTGACCGCGTACAGGCGCGGCGGTTTCCCGGATGCGTCGGCGAGCGCCTGGGCGATGCCCAGCAGCCTGCGGGTACGGCGCAGCGCGGCGGTGGTCGGCTCCCCGGTCGTCGCGGACGTCGTGCCGCACACCACTACCACGCCGCGCGGGGGCGTGGCCAAGGCGGCCAGCAGGCCGGCGCAGGAGTCCCTGACGGCCTCGGTGCGTTCGTCCTCCAGCGGGACGTCCCAGATCTCGGTGCGCGCCCCGGCCGCCAGCAGGGCGTTGGACAGCGCACCGGCGGCGCCGTCGTCCTCACCGACGACGAGCCAGTCGCCGGGCGCGGTGCCCTGCGGTCGGGCCGTGCCCGGGACCCGGTGCCAGCCGACCTCCAGGAACCAGCGGCCGGGATCGTCGCCGTCCGGGTCCTCGCGCCGGGTGAACCGCAGGCCGTCGACGGCGAGCACCGGGGAGCCGGCCTCGTCCAGCAGGCGTACCTGGCCGACGACGCCGCCCGGGGTGGACTCGGTGATCCGCGCGTGGCAGTACACGCCGGTCGCCGGATCCCCCAGGACGCGCACCGAGCCCATCCCGACGGGGAGGATCAGACCCGTGCCCCCCTGCTTGGTCACCACACCCGCGACGGCCATCTGAGCGCACAGGTCGACCACGACCGGGTGGATGCGCAGGCCGTGCCCGGGCGTGTTCGCGGTGGCCGGGACCTCGACGCGGCTCCAGAAGCTGTCCTCGCCGGGGGAGGAGGACAGCCGGGTCACGCCGGTGAACGCCGGGCCGTGCTCCAGGCCGCGGTCACGCAGACCGGCGTAGAACGACGCGGCGTCCAGGGGCACCGGGTGGCGCTGGGCGAGGGCGTCCACGGAGGCGCGGCGGGGCCGCGGGGGTACGGCCAGGTGGCGCAGCACGGCGGTGGCCTGCCGGGCCCAGGTGCCGTCCTCGCCGCGCGCGAAGACCTCCAACTCGGCCCGGTCGGCGGCGGTCGGGGTCACCGTGATGCTGATCTGCGTGTGCTCGCCGAGCCGCAACAGGTGAAGGAAGCGCAGGTCGGTGACCTCCACCTCCTCCGGGGCCGCATCGAACACCTCGCAGGCGCACGTCAGCGCGGTGGCGAGGTGGAGCGCTCCGGGCAGCACCGGCTGGCCGTGGACCCGGTGGTCGTCCAACCAGGGCAGGGCCGCCGTTCCGGCGTCGGCCCGCCAGCAGTGGCGGGTCGGCTCCCCGGGCACCTCGGTGCGCCGGCCGGGCAGCGGGTGCTCCGGGCCGTCCTGCGACGGCTCGGAGCGGGCGGGGGAGCCGCCGAGGTCGACCCAGTGGCGCTTGCGGTCGAACGTGAGTGGCGGCAGGTCCGCCAGCCTCCCCTCCCCGTACAGCGCCGACCAGTCGACGCGCACCCCGGCGCAGTGCTGGGCGGCCAGGTGGAACCGGAAGGCGGCGACCTCGTCCTCGTCGCGGCGCAGGGTCGGCAGCACGACCGGGTGCTCCACCAGCCCGGCCAGGTTCTGCCGGACCGCGGAGGCGACGACCGGGTGCGGGGAGACCTCCACGTACACCAGGTGCCGGTCGGTCGCCGCGGCGGTGACGGCGTCGGCGAAGCGCACCGGGCGCCGCAGGTTCGCGCACCAGTACTCCGCGTCGAAGCCCGGCGGCACGCGCGGATCGCCAAGGACGGTCGAATAGAACGGGACGGCGGCCCGGCTCGGCTTCAACCCGGCCAGCTCCTCGGCGAGTTCCGGCAGCAGCGGCTCGACCTGCGGGGAGTGGGAGGCGACGTCCACGGCGATGAGGGAGGCGGGGATGCCGCGGTCCTGCCAGTCGACGACCAGCCGCTCCACGCTTGCCGGGTCGCCGGCCACGACGGTGGAGCCGGGCGCGGCGAGCACGGCGACCGAGACCCGGTCGGCGTCGTCGGCCAGTTCCGCCTCGACGGTGTCGCGGTCCAGGCCCACGCTCGCCATGGCACCGCTGCCCGCGATCCGCGTGAGCAGCGCCGAGCGCCGGCAGATCACCCGTACGCCGTCCTTGAGGCTGAGCGCACCGGCGACCACCGCGGCCGCCACCTCACCCATGGAGTGGCCGATGACACCGGCCGGTTCGACGCCGTAGGCGCGCCAGGCCGCCGCCAGGGCGACCTGAAGCGCGAACAGCGCCGGCTGGATACGGCCGCACCCGCTCAGCTCCTCGCCGTGGCGCACCGCGTCGAGCACCGAGAAGCCCGCCTCGTCCCTGATCAACGAGTCGGCTTCGGCCAGCGCCGAGGCGAACGCCGGGTCGTGCCGGAGCATTCCGCGGCCCATGCCCGCCCACTGCGACCCCTGCCCGGAGAAGACCCACACCGGCCGCCGGGACACCGCGGTGCCCACCTCGCCGGTGACGATGTTCGGCTGCACCCGGCCCGCGGCGAAGGCCCGCAGCGTGGCGAGGAGTTCGGCCCGGTTCGAGGCGGTCACGCCCAGGCGCCCCCGCCCGGCGGAGCGCCGCACGGCCAGGGTGTGCGCGACGTCGCGCGGCGGCACGTCCGCGCCGGGGCCGTCGAGCCAGTCGGCCAGGCGCCGCGCCGCCGCCGGCAGCGCCGCGGCCGAGCCGGCGGGCACCAGGAAGACGTCGGGGCCGGCCGGCGGGGCCTGCCGCTGACGCGGCACCCGGCGCTGTTCCTGCGCCACCGGCGCCTGCTCCAGCACGACGTGGGCGTTGGTGCCGGAGAACCCGAAGGAGGAGACCGCGGCCAGCCGCGGCCGGTCGGGCAGCGGCCAGCGGGTCGGCTCCGTGGGGACGAAGAAGCGGGTGCCGTCGGGGTCGATGGCCGGGTTCCAGCCGGTGAAGTGCAAGTTGGGCGGGATGAGGCCGTGTTGCAGGCACAGGATCGTCTTGATCAGGCCGGTGACGCCCGCGGCGGGCTCCAGGTGGCCCAGGTTGGTCTTGACCGAGCCCAGTGCGCACCGCCCCGGCCCGCGGCCGTACACCTGCGCCAGGCTGGCGAACTCGGTCGGGTCGCCGACCGGGGTGCCGGTGCCGTGGGCCTCGATCAGGCCCACGTCCTGCGGCCGGACGTCGCCGCGGGCGAGCGCCTCCTCGTACAGCGCGCGCTGGGCGGTGGCGGAGGGGGCGGCCAGTCCGTCGGAGCGGCCGTCCTGGTTCACCGCCGACCCGCACACCACCGCGAGGATCCGGTCCCGGTCCCGCAGGGCGTCGGAGAGGCGCTTGAGCACCACCATGCCGCATCCCTCGCCGCGGACGAAGCCGTCGGCCGCCGCGTCGAAGGTGTGGCAGCGCCCGGTCGGCGAGAGCATCCCCATCCTGGCGAAGGACAGGGTGGTCCTGGGCCGGAACATCAAGGTGACGCCGCCTGCCAGGGCCAGGTCGCACTCGCCGGTCAGCAGTGCCTGGCCGGCCAGGTGAAGGGCGACCAGCGACGAGGAGCAGGCGGTGTCGAGGGCGATGCTGGGGCCCTGCAGCCCCAGCAGATAGGAGATCCGCCCGGCGGCGACGCAGTGCCCGTTGGTCAGGATGGAGCCTTCCAGCTCCTGGGGCTGCCCGGCCAGCCGGTCCATGTAGTCGGTGTAGCTCAGGCCGGTGAACACCCCGGTCGCGGTGGTGTTGAGCCCCTCCGGCGGCAGTCCCGCGTGTTCCAGGGCCTCCCAGGCGACCTCCAGCAGCAGCCGGTGCTGCGGGTCGAGGACGTCCGCCTCGCGCCCGGACACCCCGAAGAAGTCCGCGTCGAACCCCGACACGTCGCGCAGGTAGCCGCCGTCGGGCGGCCGGTACCCGTCGGACTGCGGTGTCCACAGCTCCGCCCGCTCGGCCGACGGGGGGCCCACCGCGTCCTGCGCGTGGACCAGCAGCTGCCACAGTGCGGCGGGGGAGTCCACATCGCCGGGCAGTCGGCATCCCATGCCGACCACGGCGATGCGTTCCGTGTGCCGGCTGGGGGGCTGAGGGGGTCGGCTCATCGGGTGCTCCCTGTGGTTCAGGCGGCCTGGGAGGACCGGGCGGTTCCTGCCGGGTCGGGCCCGCCGGGGCGGGTGGCGACCGGCGCTGCGGCGGTGTCGGACGCATGGCCTGTGGCCGGGGCGTCGGGGCGGGACAGCAGGATGGCGCTCTTCACCCCGCCGACCTGGTAGTTGAAGCTGAGTGCGTAGTCGGAGTCGAAGGGCCGGGTACGGGTGCCGGGCACCGGGTCGAAGGGCAGGCCGTCGGCGGGCTCCTCGCAGTTCGCGGTGGGGCAGATCTCGCCGCGCTCCAGCATCAGCAGGGTCAGCGAGACACCAAGGCAGCCCGCTGGGGCGCCGTTGTGTCCCCAGCAGCCTTCCTGAGAGGTCATCAGCGGCCGGTCCGGCGCGGGACCGTACAGCTCCCGGATCGCGTTCGACTCGAAGGCGGTCACCACCACGTTGCCGTCGCTGCCGCCGTGGATGTAGCCGACCTGGTCGATGCCGCAGTGTCCGGCCAGGCACTTGCGGACCGCGCTGACGAGTTCGTGGCCGGTGTCGTCGGCGGCCAGCGGGTTGGCCAGCCCGTCGCGGGTCATGGCCTGCGACACGACCCGGCCGTAGAGGTGGGCGCCGCGCCGGGCGGCGTGTTCCCGGCTCTCCAGGATGACCGTCGCCGATCCCTCTCCGTGGTTGATGCAGTCCGCCCGCCGGTCGTACGGGCGCATCAGCGCGTCGAACGACGGCAGGATCTCGGGCATCCCGTCCGTGCGCAGGGCCTCGTAGGTCGCTTGCGCCCCGCGCAGCATGCGCTGGATGTTCTGGATCAGCCCCATGTTGAACACGTCGACCCCGGTGACGGCGGCGATGTCGACGTCGCCGGCGGCGATCATCCGCTGCGCGGTGCCGATCTGCACGGCCGAGGAGGCGCAGCCGCAGGAGACGGTGAAGCAGGCGCTGTTGGTGCGGGTGAACGCCGCCTGCACCAACGCCACGTCGGAGGGGGTGATGGCCTGTTGCGCGGCGACGAAGAGCTGCATGGCCTCCGGTGCCGAGGTGCGGTCCGGGTCGGCGCCCAGCACCGACAGATAGCTTTCGACGTTGGCGTCCACGCCCCCGCGGCCGACGAGGATGGCCGCCTCGGCCAGATCCCCGGCGCGCACGTCGAGTCCGGCGTCCACGCAGGCCTCGGCCAGCGAGACGAGCCCGAAGCGGTGGGCGCTGGTGTAGTGGTCGGAGAAGAACGGCGGGATGTCCGGCAGCCGCGTGTCGAACATCTCCGAGGTCAGGCCCACCGATCCGTAGTAGACCTCGTCGTGGACCAGACAGGTACTGCCGCGGGAGGCGACGGCCCACACGTCCTCCGCGGTGAAGACGGGTTCGAGGCGGCCCGGCAGGCAGAAACCCATGCCGGTCACCATGACGTCGTGCCGGTTCCGCTGGCCGCCGCCCGGCTCGGCAGAGCCGGTCACGACCCGGCCCTGTTCACGTGCAGCAACATCGCCATGTTCCCTTCGCAAATAGACGCCGACGACGCGTCTGTGAGGAGCGGCGGACTTATTCCGCGATGAAAGTGCGGCGGGACCACCGGTAGACGGGGATCCGGTGGCCGTTGATCTCCACGTAGTCCTTCGTGGATTCAAAATGCTCGTAACCGTTGCCGCGCGGCACTTTTACCGGGCTCTCGTCACCTTCGTCCGGTGCCGGCCACAGCAGTGGGTCCACAAAAGGTCCGCCGCTGAGGTAGACGAATCTCGGCTCGCGCATGACGCCGCCTTTCAGCGTCTCGGGCGACAGTGGCCTTCGACGACGGTCAGGCATCTGATGCGAAGCGAACGTACACCGACGGGCGACGGCGAGGAAGAGCGTGCGCGGTAGTTATTCAGAATTTATTTTTCCGGTGTTCCGGTGATATTGGGCGCAGTGAATTGTTCCCACCGCTTGGGCTTTCCGGATTCTAGCGCTGGGCAGGAGGTGTAAAAGGGAGCCAAATTACCCGGCTATCACTGCTGCCTCCTCGGCACGGTGGAGTTGTGGCTGACGTGCGGTGGGCTCGCAGGTCGTGGACCGTGGGCGGCGGGTCGCGGCGTCGAAGGGGTGAAGCGGCCCTGTCGCCTCTTCGTGGCCCGATGCGCCGGCGGCCGCGCAGATCGCGCGGCCGCCGGAGCTTGGTCGGCTGGCCCGGGAGGGGGCGTCCCGGGCCAGCCGGCTACGGGGGACGGTCCGCTCTGCGGGGCGGCGCGTCGTCAGCGGTGCTGGCGGTGGCGTCCACGGCCGCGGCGGCCCCTGAGGGGCCACGGCGGACAGCGCGGGATCGTCGACGATCCCGTACGGCGCAGGAATACGACCGACGGTGATCGCTTGTGGCGCGGTGAGGTGGTTCGTGCCGCGTGGCGGCGTCCCGCCGGTGACGGGCACATCGGCCTTACCGCCGCCCGGCATGTCGTGGTCGCGGACGGCTGTGACGGCTGCTCGGTCCGGCGCGCTCGCCGTGCGAAAGCCGCTCCGATTCCGAGGCAGATCACGGCGACGGCGATGGCAGGCGCCTCCGCCCGCCATACGGGCACGCCGCCGCGGATCCGGCCGGTCCGGCGCGTGCGGTACGCGGCGAGCGTCATGGTCTGTCCGTCGGCCCGTCTGGCGTGGGTGAGGGCTGCCCTCACCAGCGGAGTCCTGTCCTGGAGTGCGGGGATCGGGGCGCGCGCCGCGGGCGCGACGGGTCCGGCGGCGAGCGTACGGACACCGGCGAAAGAGGAGATGGTGCGGACGGATCGCAAAGCGGCCCCCAGCCGATTGGTATGTGCCGCCGCATCAGCCGGTGCCCAACGGGCACCGGCTGATGGATCCAGTCCTCTGCGGGGGAATGCCCATCGCAGCACCGGTTTTACCGCCGCCAGGCCTCCAGGCGGTTAACGGTAACCCAGCTGCCGCTCCCCCCGAGAGGGATGGGCGGCCCACCGGTTTGGATGACTCCAGTAACGCATCAAGGGAATGACATGGCTATACCTTGACCGGTGAATCACCCGATTGGAAGAGTCTGCGGTGCCGGACCTGCGATCCGCCGCCGGAAAGCCGCTGGGGGACTCCAGCCGCGCTGACCTTGTCTGTTGCCGTTGCCGGTGGAATTGGACACCGTGATCGGCCGGCGGATCACGATGCCGGAAATTTCCCTGTCAGCTCAAGAATCCGGCTTTCCAGTTCGGCCCGTGTGGCGCTGAGCGGATCGAGTCCCAGAACGGTCCGGAACAGGCTCCAAGTGAGCCAGGTCGGTGCGAATAGGGAGATACTGTACAAGGTGGTCTGCCCGCCTCGGCCGTCCGGCATCGCGGACAGCAGCCGCTTCCAGCGGTCGGCCGCGCGCATGCTCACGGCGGTTCCCGCCTGGGGCGGATCCGCCCGTGCGGCGCGGGCCACCTCGCGTACGGCGTGCCACGCCAGGGCGTTGACCTCGCCCAACGATCCGGCCGCGACCGCCTTTGCGGCGGTGTGCCACAGGCCGCGAGCAATCGGCTGCGGCACACCGGGCAGGCCGCGGAGGGCCAGCTGGTGTCCGAAGAAGCGCAGGGCCTCCCACGCCAGGAGGTCCGAGACCGCGTGGACCAGGGACTGTGGCGCGCTGCACGGCCGGTCGCCGTGGAGTTGTTCGCCGGCCCGCCTGTTCCCTCCGGGCGGGCACTGCGCACACGTGTGGAACGTATCTGACGGTGTGTTACATTCCGCTTCGGGGGAGGCTTGACCGTGTCCGGACGACGCGGTGCAGCGGTCGCCGAGTGCCGCCTTGAGCGGCGCGGGGCCGTGCATCCGGGAGCCCGGCGGGTCCGCGGCCGCCGCACCCGGTGCGGTGTTCCCGGTGCGCGCCATGGCGGAGCCCTGCTCGATGCGCCTATCCCGCTCGTTCATGATCTGCCTTGTCCCGGTCTTCCCGCATCGGCCGGGACACACGGAGCGCGGCGAGACGGGGTGTGGAGGGTGAGTTGGACGCCGACATATGCGGCGACATGGCATCGAACCTAGCGGGTCAGCGGCAATACCGAGAAATCATTGCATGTCAGGCCAATTCATCATCAAGTCCCTCAATATTGGGCGAACGCATGAGCGATCGTTAACTCGAACGAGGGCACTGAGTGTAAAAGGGCTGACCATAACGTCGGTTCCGGCGATCCTGACCACACGCGTCAACGTGCTGCAGACCGTTGCGTGCTTCCGGCTGCTCCCCTTACTGCGTCGGGGAGTCGGCCTCACACCTCCAATGGGCAAGGAGATCCCACATGAGTATCGTCGCCAGTCTGCTCGCCGAGCTCGCCACGTTCCTGGGCTGGGTGCTCTGACACCAGTCCGTCAGGTTCGTACCCAGGCGCCGCTTCTCCCTATGCCCAGGGGAGAAGGGCGCCTGTTGCGCCTCACGACCCGATCGAAACGCCGGGCGCAGACCCGCACCCGCCGCCCACACCGTGCGGCACACTGCGCAGCATGTGGTCGGTCTGCGCACACTCGGCGGTGACCAGGCTCAACGCAGCCAGCAGCCCCCGGCGCGACACACGCCGGGGGCTGCGCACATCGCCCACGCGGGGGCACAGGGGCGGGCACGCACCAGCGGCGAGCCGCAGAGAAGGCCGGCTCGCCGCCGGACGCTTCGCCCCTGGGCCTTCGTCGGCTCAGCCCGCGGGCACGCCGGACCCCGGCCGGGAGGACCCGGCCGGGGAACGGACGTTGCCTGACCAGAGGTCAGATGTAGGTGAATCCGCCGGGGACGGTGGCACTACCGCCCGGGGTGGTGACGAGGACGGGCACGTTGCCCGCCACACCAGCCGGGGTCACACCGGTGATCGTCGTACCCAGGGTGTTGACCGTGACAGGCGTGGCCACCCCGTTGAACTTGACGGTCGCACCGTTGAGGCCGACGCCGGTGATGGTGAACGGCGTGCCGCCGGCGACCGGCCCGGAGTTCGGCGCGATGGACAGCACGATGGGCGGCCCCGGAGGCAGGTAGGTGTAGAACGCGGGCGCGCTCGTGCCGCTCGGCGTGGTGACGACCACCGGCACGGTGCCCGTGCCGGGAGGGGCCGTCACGATGAGCAGGATCCCGATCGGGTCACCGAACACGATGGGTGCCGGGACGCCCCCGAAGGTCACCGAGCTGGCGTTGTTCAGCCCCGACCCGAGAATCACCACGGGGTTACCGCCGGCGGCGGGGCCGCTGCTGGGAATGAGCAGCCCGATGTTCGGAGCGCCGAACGCCGCGAGCGCCGGGTGTACGGCTGGGAATGACATGGAGTTCCTCCTCGTTGAAGGTGGCCGTCCCCGCACCCCGCCGCCGGACACGGGAGAGAATCCGACGGCTGGGTAGCGGGAACGGGGGCCTGCCGCCGGTGGCGCGAACACCGCTGCGGCGCTGCGCGTCGTCGGCTGCCGGGTGCAGGGCCGGCGAGAGCCGGGGAGCGGCGGCAGGCGAACACGCCCGGTCGGGATCACCGCGGCGTACACCGCGGCAAGTCCCGGGACGCATCCGAGCTGGAGGAGTCGAGAACAGTTCGCACCACGCCTCCCGGGGATGTGTCCCGGGCCGCTGCCCGCCCTGCCACGGCACCCCGGTACACGGCACCGACGGCAGGGCGGGCCCTTGCGGAGGGGGAACGCGCAGCGGCATGGCGCAGAACGCCCGGCAGTGTCCGCGATGACATCCGGAGGCAGCCATGCCGAGACGACCGCGGGCCGCAGGATCCCCCGGCAAGGGATGGGCGGCCCACCGGTTCGAGTGATTCCACTACCCCACACGAGGGCATCGCCGAGCAAGAGCGGTGACCCTGAATCACCCGGACGGGGGAGCGCACAAGCGTCGCCGATGCGCCGGGTCCGGTCGTCCCTGCCCTGACGCCACGGTGGGACGGCGGCCGGACCCGGGAAGCCAGAGCACGCACACCGGTGCGCTGGGGTGGTGCGCTGCGCTGTCCGGGTGCTGTGTCACCGATGGGCGTTGTCAGCGAGCGCCTTCCGGAGCGTCACTGTCCGAGTGGCCGCCGTGGGGCGGACGGACGTGTGCGAACGGCGTCCGCCAGGCTGTCGGGCCGTCGGGTCGGGTGCGGCGCCTGACCCCGATCAGTCCGATAGGTCCGATCGGTCCCGGAAGCGGAGAGCGGCCCATCGGCGGGAGACGCGAGACGGATCCGGGAGGGATCCGAGACGCGTCCGCGAGGGCCCGACGGACCGAGCCGGATCCGAGAAGGACCCGGGAGGGATCCGAGAAGGACCCGGAGCAGGCCCAAGAGCGCTCCGAGGATCGGAGAGGAACCGGAGAAGGATCCGCGAAGCTCCCGAGAAGTTCACGAGAGCGATCCGAGACGGACCGACAAGGACCCGAGACGGAACCGAGGAAGACCCGAGACGGACCGGAGAAAGACCCGAAACGGACCGGAGAAGGACACGCCATG
>CAYNNX010000093.1:15432-20666 GCA_964398515.1 uncultured Streptantibioticus sp.
GACCCGAGACGGACCGGAGAAAGACCCGAAACGGACCGGAGAAGGACACGCCATGGACGCCGACCAGCGCTCCGGCCGGATTCCACGACCGCGGCCGTCGGATCCACTCGCCTATGACGCTCCCCCCGCAGGCCCACAGCGGCCTGCCGGGCCTCGCGTACACACCAGCCCGGCCCGGCTTCCGTCGCTGACCGGGCTGCGCTTCGCCGCCGCGGGCGGAGTGGTGTACACCCACGTCGCGTTGCTGCTCCACCCCCGCCTTGCCACCAGGTTCGGGCCCGAGGTGTGGGTGGGCACCAGCTCGGCCTCGCTCTTCTTCATCCTCAGCGGCTACGTGCTGACCTACTCCGCCCGCGAGACGGACACCGCCGTCGCGTTCTGGCGCAGGCGCGCCGCCAAGATCCTGCCCAACCACCTGATCACCTGGAGTGCGGCCGTGGCCGGGGCCGCCTGCGCGGGTGCGGCGACCGTGACGAGCGTTCGCGGAGCGACGGCCGCCGTGGCGAACCTGTTCCTGGTCAACGCATGGATCCCCAGCCGGCGCTTCGTGTTCGCCGGGAACCCCGTCGCCTGGTCCCTGGCGGCCGAGGTGTTGTTCTACCTCCTCTTCCCCCTGCTCCTGCCGAAGATCCAGAGGTTGACGCGGCGCGGGCTGATGGCCGGCGGGGTGGCGGCTGTCGGGGCGGTGTGGATGTGGCCGGTCCTGTGCAGGCTCCTCATCGGCCCTTCGGGATCCGGCTTCACCGGCTCCTGGTTCGTGGACGTCCTGCCCGTCGCCCGGCTCCCCGAGTTCCTCCTCGGGATGATCGCGGCCCGTCTGTCCGCGACCGGGGTTCGCCTTCCCGGCGCCGGCGCCCTCTCGGCGGGACTCCTGACGGTGGTCACCGTCGTCATCGACGACAGATGCCTGTCGCACCCCTTCATGTACGCGGCCGCGACCATCGGCCCCCTTGTCACCCTTGTCTACGCGACGGCGGAACTCGATCTGCACGGCAGGGCGTCGCTGCTGCGCCTGCGGCCCGTGGTCTTCCTGGGCGAGATCTCGTACGCGATGTGCGTGGTCCACGCGCCGGTGCTGCTGGCGGTGTACGCCTGGCTGACGGGCAGCGGCTGGAGCGGTCCGGCGGCGGTCCTCGTCGCCCTTCCGCTGGTGGTCCTCGTGTCCTGGCTGCTGTACGTGACCGTCGAGCGGCCATGGGCACGCCTTCCGGCGGCGCCCCCACGCGGGGACCGGGACCTGGAGGCGGGATGACCAGGGGTGACCCCCTGGCGGAACGCCTTTCTCCCCATGCGGTCCGGCCGTGGACTTCCGGGCCGCACGGGGCGCTGGGGGGAACCGGCGGATCCCAGAAGGGTGCGCGCTGAGCGACGTACCGGCCAGGTGGTGAACCGCAGCGCACGAGGTGGAGCTCATGGCGTATGCCCGTCCGCACAACCTGCCCACCCACGACCTGTCCGGGAGCGGCTCCGGCTCCTGTCGCTCAGCGGCTGCTCCGGGCCCGCGGCTTCGGGATCCCGCGGTCGTTCTGCAACCGCCACAACTCCCTGAACAGGCCGTCCTGGGCCACCAGTTCGGCGAAGGTGCCCTGCTGGATGATGCGGCCGTGGTCAAGGACGACGATCCGGTCCGCGATGGCGACATTGGTGAGCCGGTGGGTGACCAGGACCACGGCGCGGGTGGCGGCCATCGCGCGCAGACCGGCGAAGATCTTGTGTTCGGCCCGTGCGTCGAGCGCCGCGGTGGGCTCGTCCATCACCAGCAGCCCGGCCGGTCGGTGGAAGGCGCGAGCGAGCGCGATGCGCTGCCACTGGCCGCCGGAGAGCTCCTCCCCGCCGAGCCACTCCCGGGCCAGCAGGGTCTGCAGTCCCGATCGCAGGCCGGCCACGACCTGGTCGGCGCCGCTGGCCTCGCAGGCGGCCCGGACGGCGTCCTCGCCGCCGGGTGCGGGCTGACCGAGGGTGATGTTCTGCCGCGCCGACAACGGCCAGCGCGCGTACTCCTGCGGCACCATCGCCACCTGATTCCACGCGGCCATCGGTTCCATGTCGCGGGTGCCGACGCCGTCCCAGCTCACGCTGCCCGACGTCGGCAGGTACAAGCCGGTGAGCAGCTTGGCCAGTGTCGTCTTGCCCGAGCCGTTCTCGCCGACCAGGGCCAGCAGTTCACCGCGGCGCACGCACAGCGTCACGCCGTCGAGGGCGTTGCGGGCCGCGCCCTCGTAGCGGTACACGAGGTCGTCGGCGCGGACTTCCTGCGGCGCCTTCGGCGCGACGGTGCCGCGCCGCGCACGGAAACCGCCGGCCTCGTCCAGGAAGCGGGACCAGTCGTCGAGGTACATGCCGGTGCGGAAGATCCGCGCGCCGCCCCCGACCAGGCTCTGCACGGACGCGGTGACCGTGCGCAGGGCGAGGATCGCGGTCCCCGCGGACGCCACCGACATCCGGCCGGTGGCCAGCAGCATCACCAGCGCCCCCCACACCACGCCCGACGCCACACCGCCGGCGGCCGAACCCAGCAGTGCCATGCGGGCCCCCTGGCCGACCGCCCGGCGCTCGGACGCGTTCACGCGGTCGGTGATCCGCCGGTACTTGCCCAGCAGAAAGGGGGCCATCGTCCCGGCGCGCACCTGGTCGGCCGTGTGGGTGTCCGCCATGTGCCAGCGCAGCACCCCCAGCATGCGCCGGTGGCCCATCATCTCCACGGCCGCGAGGTAGGTGACCCGGGCGCCCTGGACCTGCGCGACGCCCTGTGGAAGCGCGGCCAGAAGCAGCAGGGGCAGCAGCATCGGGTGCAACGCGGTGAGCACCGCGGCTCCGGCGGCCATGGAGGCCACGGCGGAGATGAGGTCCTGGCCCTCCTGGATGAGGTCCTGCGACACCTGGGCGCCGCGCTCGGCCGCCTCCTTGCGGTCGTTGAAGCCGGGGCTGTCGTAGGCGGCGAGCTCGGCGTTGACCGCCGCGTCCAGCAGCATCAGCTCCGCTTCCTGGGACATCAGCGGCGCCAGCCGGGACGACAGCCAGGTGACCGTGATGCCCAGAACCGCCCGCAGCCCGGCCGCGGCCGCCACAACCGTCACCGACGGCCATGCCGCCCACAGGCGTTGCGTGATCCGGCCGGACGAGATGAGCGCCGTGATCGTCCCGGTGGTGGCCAGCAGCCCGAACACCTGGGACAGCCCGGAAAGTACCTGGCAGGCCATCAGTCCGAGAACCGAGCCCCGGTCCGCACGCCACGCCAGCGCCGTCGAGCGCGCGACCAACTGCGGCAGCCTGCGCGCCATCTGGCGTGTCGTGATCGACGTTCCGGCCTTCCAGCGCTGGTCGCCGTCGAGGCGGAAGTACAGCTCCTCGTCGGAGTGTTCGCGCTGATCCGACTCCGACGCATCGGAGCAGGCGGTCTGCGTCATCGTCCCCCCTTGTACTGGACGGAGAAGGCGGTGCCGGCAACTCCCGTCCTGGCGGCCGCAGTGCGGCCCCGGCGTGCCGGCGCCCTGCCGCTGCAGCGGGTCGGTCAACGCGTCGGGCGCGTGGCACCGTCGTGGCAGCCCGCCGAGGGCCAAGCCGGGGTCGTGCGAGGACCTCCCCGCGGACGACGTCACCGTCCGATGCCGTCCGCGACCGCGACGATCCGGGGCCCGTTGCCGGACCGTGGGCAGGACCCTATCCCGACTCGCCTGCCCGGCGGGGGCGTTTTCCGGCTCGCTCAGCCGAACCACCCGATCAGGCGGTTCTCGCGCCGGACGCCGAGCTCTCGCCCCAGCCGGCTCCGGCCGGGTGCGGGCGCTGCCGTCGCGCGAGCGACAGCTCGGCCGGGCCGCCGCTCGTCCCCCGGGCGGGGGAGGAGGGCGGCGACGGGCACGGCCTCAGCGGTGAGGGGATGATCGGTCCGCGGTTCGACGTGGCGGTGCGCGGCCTGATGGAACGGTGAGTGGCGACCACGCTCTCCGATCTCCCTGCCGGGAGGACCAGGCCACGTCCCGAACCGCCGTCCAGCAGCGTGAGACGGCTCCCGCCGAGATCCCGCCGCCGCCGAGGCGGGCGATCAGTGCCGCGTACGCCTCAGCGCTGTCCGCGACACTGGATGTTCTCGGATCCGTCGAACGTCCGGCACTGCGAGACGGTACGGCTGCCTGTGGCGGTCATGGTGAGGCCGTTGGGGTTGCCGCAGGTGTCGTTCCGCCGGCCCGACTGGGCGGTGTTCTGCCGACCCGCGCGGCCGGTGCCGCCGCCGTCGCCGTGGGCGCCGCCGCTGTTGGCGCGGGTGTGGTACCGCGTGAGCGGTCCTGGTTCGCGCACCGGCTCTCCGCCCGGCCATCGGTCACGATGATGAAGGGAATGTTGTTGAAGGTGGCGCAGGCGTTGTTCCGGCGGCCTTCTTCGGCGTTGTTCTGCTGGAACGCGCTGCCGATCGTGCCGGGGCCGTCGGCGGCGTGGGCGCCGCCGCCCTTGACCAGGGCGTGATGGTGGTAAGAGCCGTCTTGGCCGGTGCAGCGGGTTTGCGCCCGCGAGCCGTTGGCCAGGCCGACGGGGACGGGCTCGGCGCAGTTGTTGTTCCGGCGGTCCTGCCGGGCGGAGTTCTGCTGACTCACGCCGAAGGTCGTGCCGGTGCCGCCGAAGGCATGGGCACCGCCGAATTCGAGCTCGGTGTGCCGGTTGTCGGAAGCGTCGTCGGCCCCGCAGTGGGCTACACGGCCGGCTGCCAACGCCGTGACGTTCCTGGAAAAGCAGTTGTTGTTCTGCCGGTGCGTTTGGGCGGTGTTCTGTCGGAGGACGGTACCGGCCGTGCTTGAACCGCCCTCGGGGCCGGCCCCGTGACCGTCGGCAAAGGAGATGCCGGAACCGCCGGCGGCCAGGCTGCCCGCCGCCAAGGCCACCAGTGTGGCCCTCCTGATCTTCAGCACCTGCACCGGTTCTCTCCGTTCACCCAGCTTGCAGCCCTCGATGCGACCCCCGCCCCTTCCCTCTTAAAGACGTCCGGCTTCCCGGGACACGGCATGATCCGCAGGCCTCCCTCCGACGGCCCACGGCCCGGGGACCACCACCGGTGGTGAACGTGATGGGTTGGCCGGCGATGGGCCGGCCGGTGTCGAGGTCGGTCAGCGTCGCGGTCAGCGCGCCCCCGTGGTGGCGGTGCGGCCGGTGCCGGACGCGCACGGGGCTGGCGGTCAGGCCTACGCCCACCATGAGTTGCGTCCCTCCCGGATCGGGATCGCCGGGATGTCACGGTGCTCCCC
>CAYNNX010000094.1:0-3833 GCA_964398515.1 uncultured Streptantibioticus sp.
CCGCTGGCCGGCCAGCTGGCACTGTCCGAGGAGGTCGCGCAGTGCGGTCTTGAGCGCCCGCCGGGGCTCCGAGTGCGAGCCGGCAGCCCAGAGCGCCGTGCCGTCGTCGAGTCGGCTACGGGCCAACAGCACGGGGGTGGCACCGCACGCCCGCAGCGCCAGCACCTCGACCGAACGGCCCAGGTTCTCGGTGGAGTTGACGAGGAAGACCAGCTCGTGGTCTCCCTCCGCGGCCGCCTGGTCGAGGGGGACAGGGCTGACGCCTTCGTCGGACCGCAGGGCCCGCTGTATCTCCTCATGGGCCAGCGCGGAGAACAGGGCGCGATGGGCGGCATCGCCAGGAGAGATGCCCACGCCGAGCCCGGCGCGCGTGAGGGTGAACTCCCGTGACGCGTTCAGCCGTGCGTACGGCCGGACCGCCGCCGCGGGGACGAGGACCTCGCTGCCGTCCGCCAGGGACACGGCCCTGACCCACTCTCGCACACCGTCGGCGGAGGAGCCCAGCCCGTTGAAGGTGCTCAGCCGCGACGCCTCGACCGTCGGTAGACCGTCGACCTGGTCCGTCTTCAGTACGGGGGCGGGTGGCGGGGTCACCCGGTCGAGGTACTCGGCCGCCGCCGTGGACATCGCCGTCATCCGAGCCGCCGCCACGTGATGCAGGTCGAAGGCGTTCACCACGTGCCGGGCCCCGGTCCCCACCCCGAACTCCAGCCTGCTGACCTTCAGCGGCAGCTGGGTGGGCCATTCGTCGTCGAACTCCTTGAAGACGCCGCTGACGGAGCTGACGAACGCTTTGGTCAGCCGGTCGAGTTCGGCCACGGCCTCGTCCGCCTCTTCGGGCGCCTCCGGGTCGGGGACCCGGGACTCCACCGGAACCGTCAGCGCCGTCGGGTGTCCGCCCCCGGCTGGTGCCTCATGCATCTGGCGGGTTCCGCAGAACGAACACAGGGGGTGTGGGAGTACCTTGCTGACGACCGTGTCGAAGGAGGCGGTGTCCTGGACGATCACGGCGTTCTCGGTCTCCGCCGGGAGGACGCCGGAGAACTCCTTGAACGCCTCGTAGCCCAGCAGGTTCCCGATGATCGCCGACAGATGGCGTCCGGGCCGGGGGCCGGCCCCGTCCGTGCCGGTCGCCGCCGCGCGCCACACGTCCGCCGCGGCCGCTTCGTCGCCGTTGAAACCGAGGCGCAGCATCGCGCAGGACCAGCAGGCCGCGCCGTCACCGCCGGAGAGGGGGCCCACGACGACTCGCTCGCCGTACATCGTCACCGGCAGCAGCCGCTTCCCGGACGGTACACCGTCGCCGGAGAGCAACTGCAGGGTCTGACCGGGGGCGCCGGTTCCGGCGCAGATCACCAGGTCGAAGTCCGCCAGGTCGGACCACCCCACCGGGCCCCGGGACGCGGATAGCCGCTCCACCCGGGCCGGCACGCCCTGCGCGGCCAGCTCGGCGGCCTCCGCTTCGGCTTGCGAGAAGACGTGCACCGGGCCGTGCACCGTCACCGCGGCGGAGCCGTTGCGCAGCAGGCTCAGGGCGCACCAGCCCGCGACGGCGTCGTCACCGAGGACCGCCACACGGGCGGTACGGAAGCCCAGGAACCGCTTCGCCGCCCGGTCCTCGTAGTGGTCGATGTAGTCGAGTTGGGCCGCGAACTGCCGCGCCACCTCTGGTTCGAGTCCGACCGCCTCCGGTGCCTCGTGCGGCAGGACGTCCCGTGCCAGGCCGCGTTCCAGCAGCATGCGCACCAGGCCGCTCACCATGGAGTGGTGCTGTTCGGGCAGGTGCTCGCACAGCTCCCGGACGGAGACCTCACCGTTCAGATGGGGAACGATCAGCGAGGCGAACCGGTAGGCGGAACGTCCCTTCATCTGGAATCCGCCATGGGCGTTGTGGAAGAGAACGCCTTCTTCGGTCTCGGTGAACAGCACATCACGCTTCAACCGCACCCGGGCATTGGCAAACGGGATGGTTTCGATGGTGGTCATCAACTCTCCTGGTTCTCGGACCGGTTCAGATGAGCGCGAAGAATGCGCGGGATCCGGTAGCGGCCACCGGTCAGGTGTTCCGCCGCGCAGAATCCGACGAGTTCGTCCAGCATGGCGGCCGCGGCGGCCTCCGCTTCGCCCAGCAGGGCCGCGCTCTCAGGAACGGAGAATTCCTCCGCCGGGGACGCGGCCAGGGTTCGGACCGCGACCACACTCCGGCCGGGAAGACACCCGACGTAATCGTCGAGCGCGGCACTCAGGGGGTCCCCGAAATGACCGGTGACGACGCCCCCGCGGACGGCTTCCAGCAGACCCTGAAGAGGCCTGAGCGATATCCGCATGGATGCCAGCCGCAACGCCATGGGATGGTCGTCGCAGGCTTCTGCCAGGCGGTTCAGGGGCCCTTCCTCGGCAGAGGCCCGCTCCGTGCCGAGCACGGACGTGAGGAAGTGCAGGGAATCGGCCCGCTGCCACGGGCCTATTCGGTACAGCGCGGCCCCATGACTCAGTGCCAGCCCGGCCAGACCGGGCCGGCTGGTGATCACGGCGGCGCCGAAACAGCCGGCGTCCAGGAAATCCCGTACCTGGTCGGCATGGCGAATGCCGTCGAGGACCGTGAAGGAGCGGTCGCCGGTGCCCGGCGGGAGCGGGGGCACAGGCGCGTCGCTGTCGGCTCGCAGAAACCGCACCGGCCCTTCCGGGAAGCGGTCCCGCAGTCGGCGCGCCACGTGCACGGCGAGCGCGGTCTTGCCCACACCCGGCAGACCGCACAGGACGAGGATGCGCCCCGGACCCTGGTCGAGGATCGACTCGATCTCCTCGGTCTCCCGGGCCCGTCCGGTGAAGTCAGCGGGCCGGGCCGGGAGCGCGGTCCACGCCGGGCCGCTGAGATCCTGTGCCGGAAGGCCGGTCGTCGCGGGACGTACGGCAGCGTCCGGAACTCTCTGCACGGCCGGGAGTTTCTCACCACGCACGATCGCGAGGTGCAGCCGCTGCAGTTCGTGCCCCGCATCGACTCCGAACGTCTCCCGCAGACGGCGGGAGACCTGCTGGTACACCGACAGGGCCTCCCCCTGCCGTCCGGTCCGGTACAGGGCCTCGATGAGCTGGGCGGCTATCCGCTCGTTGTCGGGGAACTCCACGAACAGGTGGCGTAGTCCCGGGATGATACGTGCACAGTTTCCCAGCGCGAGCTCGATGTCGTGACAGCGCGCCGTGATGCGGATGCGCTCTTCGACCAAGCTCGCCACGACGCCCGACCGCAACACCGGGGAGTCGAGATTGGCAACCGGGTCCCCCTCCCAGTACTCAAGGGCCCGGCTGAGCATTGCCAGTTCGGATCGCGGTGACGAAGCGTGCTCGGAATCCCGCACAAGGCCGCGGAAGGCAAGCAGATCCAGGCCCGGTTCGTCTACCGTGATCCGGTAGCCGCCGGGGCAGGTCTCTATGCCTCCGTCGGGGCCGCTGCCGAGTCCGTGCCGGCCGAGCAGTTTGCGTAGACGCAGTACGGCGACGTGCACGGCGGACGACGCGGCCGCGGGAGCTTCGTCCCCCCACAGTGCGGACCGCAGGTATTCCTGCGAGACGATCTCGTTGGGGTGGAGCAGCAAGGCACCGAGCAGCACCGTAGGCTTTGACGACGGCAGAATGACCTCTTCGTCAGCCCGGCGGATGCGCAGTGCGCCGAGCACCCCAAATATGGGCCGACAGGATTCCGCAGGCAGTACGGGTATGACCCCGCCAGCTGCGACGGACATGCCGAAGCTCCTCACGACTTTCTGCCAAGAAATTCGGACGGCCTGTCACCGGGGAGGAGTGGTCAGCCCAACAGGACGACTCCATGCTGT
>CAYNNX010000094.1:3843-20633 GCA_964398515.1 uncultured Streptantibioticus sp.
TTTCCGGGCAAGCAAAATGATATGAAGTGGCTCAAAGTGCCACACTGGTTAATGGACTGGGAAATAAGTCCAGATCGTGACGGCGGCTACAGCTGCGCAGTGGGTCGTCAGATCACCGGCGAACCTGGGAAGGGCTCCGAAAGCACGCAGTCGATGCCTCGATGTCGCAGACGTAAGTCAACGTGTCAGCGTTCCGGTTGCGGCTGGTGAGCAGCATAGATGAATCCCCGTTTGTTCACGTTCGAGCCCCGAGGGGCGCGGTTTAACTGCGTACGGGGTTGCCTGGGCGCGCTGAGCGGACGCCACACTGAGGATGGTGGTCAGCCATTCCGAGCCCCGTTACCGATCAGTGTAGCAGCGCACCCGCCGCGGGCGCCTTAATCTACCTCGGCCACCACCTGCTCCCGGGGCACAGCCTCAGCAGCTCCACGATGACGCTGACCATGCAGACGGACGGCAACCTCGTGGCCCGCCTGAACACCGGCAAGGGCTCCGGCCAGGTGGTCTGGTCAAGTGGGACGAGCGGCAACTCCGGTGCGTACGCGGTGATGCAGACGGACGGCAACCTGGTCGTCTACAAGAACGGCGGCGGCCCGGGCACCGGCGGTGCCCTGTCGAGCAAGACGTACGGCAAGCGATGGGGTCGCCGCAGGTCACAGCTCCAGGATTGGCCAGATCATTTGCGACGGGACACCAGGTCATACGGTCAGCGGTCCAGTGGTGAGCCACCTGCGAGCCAGTGCCGAGCCATCCTCGAAGGGTGTCCTGTGTCCTCAAACGAGAGTGGGTGTCATCGGCGTTTGAGTGGGCGGCTCGCCCCGCGGCCCTGGAGCGGAGCGAGTCTGTGCTGCCGACGCCCACCTGTCGCTTCGTTAAGCGGGCGGTCCATCATGCTTCCGCGATCAGCTGCTCTCCGTCAGGCTTCCGCCAGGCGCCGGAGAGTTTCGAGAAGGCTTTCACCCTCGGTACAGAGCGGTTCGAGTTCATCGACCAGATCCTGTCGGGCCTGGTTTTCCGGATTCGCGATGCGTTCTCGAACGAGATAGCGCTGCTGCTCGACCTGATCCTCGTACTGCGCCAGATTATCCATCAGATGATCGATGACGCTCATCCCCTGAACGCTCGCGGTCAATGTGAACTGCTCCTTGATCGCTGCGACTTCGGAGTCGATCCCATTGATCCACTCTTGCTGGAGGACTTTCAGCGAGCTGATTCTTCCTTTATGGCGCTGGATCCCCAAGAAGACCAGAGCGGCCACTCCGGCAACAAACCCGGCGGGAGGGAAGATCGTGCCCGCCGCTGCCAGACCGTACAGCCAGCCTCCGCCCGCGACGACGGGCGTGGCGATACTGACCAGTGCCGCCGCCCGCTGGACCACGTCCCGTCTGCCGGTCGAGCGCCGGGCCGGTTCAGGCACCGAGACGGTGTTCACGTCGAAGGTGAAATCCGGAAGCCGTCCCGCGAGGTCCTTGTCGCCGAGAGCGCGGTCCACCGCCTGGACGACTTCCTTCTTGAAGGCGTCGAACTGCTCGGTCCACACCGTTGCCGGACCAGATGGGGATACCAGCCACGCACGTAGTACCTGGGCCTTCGACACCTGGACCTCGTTTGCCTTGGTCGGCTTGTTGAGGTCGGTGGCGCTGATGGTGGCGTCCAGCTCGCTGTGCAGGTGAGCGGCCAAGCGGCTGAAGGGGCGAACAGTCCGGTCGATGCAGTTGCGAAGCTTGCGCTCAAGATCCTCGCGTATACCTGGCAGAGCCGTGCCCAGCTGCTCCAACCGCTGCTGCTGGCTCTGCAGTAGTTCCTTGAGCTCGTCGATCTCCAGGCGCTCGGTCCGCAGACGTTGCTCAAGCTGCCGGTGCCGCGGGTTCAACAGAGCCCGCGCCTCCGTCGCCACGGCGGCGATATGCCGGGTGCCGGCACCCATGCTGATCAGGCCTTCGATCGCCTGACGCAGTGTGTCCATCCGGCTTTCCGAACGCAGCCGCCGTGCGGGAGCCTCAGCCCCCTCTGCTTCGAATTTGGCCGCGCGCGCCTCCAGGGCAGGGGAGACAGGGAGGAAGCCCTCGCCGATGAAGCCCAGGTCCGGCTGACCACCCGGCAGCTTGAAGTTGTCTCTCAGATAGGTGTTGTTGCGGGCGAT
The DNA here is from genome assembly GCA_964398515.1 of uncultured Streptantibioticus sp. Classification (GTDB taxonomy): domain Bacteria; phylum Actinomycetota; class Actinomycetes; order Streptomycetales; family Streptomycetaceae; genus CAYNNX01. The sequence continues at coordinate 5,987 of CAYNNX010000094.1, forward strand.
CGTCGCCTTCCACTCCGGGACGTTCCTCAGATCGAGGTTCGACGCCGCGTCAATGGCGGTGACCGCCCACACCACCCGTTTCCCCGACAGCAGGTAGTGGTCATAGAGGAAGCGGATCAGGTCGAGGTCCCTCTCCGACAGTGTCCGGCTGGCGTGTGAGACGTATATGAAGCAGTCCGCATCCGCCATCGCGGCTCTGACGATCACATCGTGGATCGGATTCGGAGAACCATACCCGGGCAGATCGTAAAACTTGGCCGGGAGCTTGGCACCGGCCAGCATGATCTCAAGCTCGGCGACCTCGCGGCCCCTGTGAGCCCTGAGCCGGTCGGTCACATCCGCATCCTGCATCGCATACGCCGCGACCACGGAAGGGGCCGGGGAATTTCCGACGTCCTCCCACCCCTCGTCGTCCGAGTCTGTGAAGCGCACCCGTAGATAGCCTGTGCCCGAGGCGTCGACCGTGGACCTGCCGTCCACGGGAACCACACTCGCCGGGCAGGCGGTGGTCGGAACCGGGGACGACGGCAGCAACCCCACAAAGTCACGTCACCTGTATAGCCCAGCCCAGGGAGACGCGTAGGTGATTGCGCAACACTTGTCGGCTCGAATCGGTCTCCGGCCGTCAAGCCGCCCTGGTGCCAACGACCTCGCGGCGCGCTTCGGGGCGGGTAACGCACCCTTGCGGAGCGTTACCCGCCCCTGGCGGGTCCGCGCGAGCAGGATCAGCCGGTCCTGCTCCAGCCTCGACTCGTACTCGACAGGCCCGCCGACCATCGCGACGACGTCCCAGCCAGGAAGCCTCCTTGCTCTTCGGCTACCGGAAGGGCCGCACCGGCTGCACCCCGTCGAACCCTTCCATCTGGGGTCTGGCCAGCCTTGACACTCAAAGCTCGGCGGCACGGGACAGGCAGCGCCCGGGTTGAGGACATGGCCGGAAATTCCTTCATGTTCGATTCCCGGCAGTGCGTCTGCGGCAGCAGTGCTGGTCATCGGCGGCGGGCCGGTGGCGAGCCATCGCACACGCCGGGCCACGGGACTGGCTGTGGTGCGGCGCCGGCACGCGACCGGTCCGGCGGTGACACGGCGGGGTGACAGGGGTGGCGGCAGACGTTGTCCGCAACTCCCCCGCAAGGAGAACGCGATGCACCACACCCCTCTGCCTGCCCACCGCCGCGTTGCCTGTACGCACCGCGCTGCCCGCTCGCCGTTGGCAGATCTGGAGGAGTCCTTCCTCGCGCTCGCGGCCGCGCCGCTGACGCTGCCCGCGGACCTGGTCTGCACCGAGCCGGAGCAGTCCGCGCTGCCCGTCGACCAGGTCCGCACCCGGCTCGCCCACCCCTCCATCGCACGGGCAATGCGCGAGCAGACCTGGCGCGAAGTGGCCCGCCGCGCCCAGCAGCTCGGCCAGCCATGGGACACCGTGGCCGTCGGAATGACGGTGCCGGTGCTGCGCCGCATGCTGGCCCGTCTGGCACGCCCCGCGCACCTGGAGCGCGCGGAAGTCGAGCAGGAGGCTCTGGCCGCCGTCGCCACCGCTGTCAACGCCGTCGATGTGGATGCCGCGGATGTGGGACGGGAGCTGTTTTCGGCGGCCGACCGGGCCGTACACCGCCTGGTACACGCCGCACGACGGCAGGCTGAGCGGGAGACCGGGCCGATGGCCGTGCACCTGGGCCGGCTCGACTACCCGGCAGCCGGATGTCAGGACGCGGTCGGCGACGAGGGGGAGACTGACGAGTACGCGGTCCTGGCCCGCGCGGTCGAGGCCCGCGTGGTGAGCGTGGCCGAGGCGCGATTGATCGCCCGGACGCGCTTGGAAGGCGAGCCGATGCAACGCCTCGCTGACGAGCGGGGGGTGGGCTGGCGTCAGCTCTACCGGCACCGAACCGCCGCGGAGCAGCGGCTGGCCGCTCACCTGACGGGCCGGTTCGACGAGCAGTGAGATGACCGGTTGGGGGGACTTTCCGGCGCCGGATGTCAACTTCGGGGCGGTGAGTCTCTATTACCGGTAAGCAGTTGCCACCGGATGCGCGGCCACGCACCGGCGTCAGCTGCCCGGCATGGCCCCGACAGTGTTGCGGTGCCGGGCCTTGCTGGGTGGGGTGAGCACGTCCGTCTCGTGCTGACACCCGAGCACCCTGTTCCCGCCGCCGCCTTCAGTAGAGGAGGACGGCCCCGGGTCGAGGGATCCGTGCTCACCCCGCCCCGCGTCCGCGCACACACCATGTGACGCGGCTCGTACCGCGTTGTCCCCTGCCCGTCGTTCTGCTCTTTCCGCCTTTTCCTGCTGCCGTGCTGTGCTCCCGCTGGAGGTGTGTCCGCCGTGTTCGCAAGACTCCGCCGGTCGCTTCGGCTGCCGGTCGTCCCGGCGGGCCGCCGGGTGGTCCGGCTCGGCCTCACCGCGCTGGTCACCGCCTTCGTGCTGCTGTCAGACCAGCCGCAGGTGTGGGCGGTCGCAGACATCCCCACCGTGATCACGAATCTGCGGAACTGGATTGTCGGCCTCCTCGCCGGTCTCGCCACGCTGTTCCTGACCTTCGGCGGGCTGCGTTATCTGATGGCCGGCGGCGACCCTGGAGAAGTCGAGGCCGCCAAACGGGCGTTGAAGGCCGCGGCCATCGGCTACGGCCTGGCGATCCTCGCCCCGGTGATCGTGACCGTGCTGAAGGGCATCGTCGGCGCCGGCGGCGGGGGCGGGCAGTGAACCGCGGCAGGCGGTGCATCCGCGCGCTCCCTTTCGTTTTCGCCCTTGCTGTCCTCGTCGCGGTCTCGCCTGTCGCCCCGTCGGCCTCCGCGCACCCGCACATGACGGGCCGGGCCGCCTGGACGACTGCGGGGCCGCCCAGGCCGGAACCGCGGCCCGCGCCAGGCCCCACTCCCTCCCCGGTTCCTGGACCGGCGCCGAGGCCGGACCCCGTGCCCGGGCCGACCGCTGGACCGCACCGGCCCTCCCCCGCCCCCGGGCGGTCCTCGTCTCCCGAGCCGACGCCGGGCCCGACGCCTCCGGCATGCCAGGTGACGCACACCGACTGCAGCCCGATCGGCGGCGGCTGGGGGGACCTCCTCGACATCCCCGGCGTGATCGTGAACGCGGTCACCTCGTTCCTCGGCACGCTGATCGAGCAGATCGCCAAGCCGGTCCGCGAGTTCCTCGCCGACACCCTGCTGGCCACCCCCGACGTCACCCAGCAGACGGACGTCAAACGACTGTGGACCGCCACACTGGGCATCACCGCCGGGATCTACGTGCTCTTCGTGACCGCGGGCGGCATCACGGTCATGGGCTACGAAACCGTCCAGACCCGCTACGCCGTCAAGCAGATCGTCCCGCGCCTGCTGGTGGGGATGATCGCGGCAGCCACCTCCCTGACCGTCATGGGCAAGGCGATCGGGCTGTCCAACGCCCTCGCCCACGCGATCATGGCCATCGGCATGCCGGACGCCGGGCAGGGCATGGTCGAACGCGTCCTGCCCTTCACGCTGTTCGGCACTCCGGGGCTTCAGCTGTACCTGCTGCTCCTGGCCATCGTGATGATCACGATGGTGCTCGCGGTGCTGATCGGCTTCCTGGTGCGCGTGGCGGTGATGGCGCTGCTGGCCGTGGCGGCGCCGCTTGCCCTGGCGTGTCACGGCCATCCGCTGAGCGATCCGGTCGCCCGGCTGTGGTGGCGGGCCCTGGCCGGCTGCCTGGCCATCCAGGTCGCGCAGTCCATGACGTTCGTCCTCGCCCTGAAACTCTTCTTCGCCCCCGGCGCGACGGCGCTCGGCATCCCGAAGTCCGACCAGCTGGGCACGATGCTCGCCGGAGTCTCCCTGTTCTGGGTGCTGGTGAAGATTCCCGGCTGGACCCTGCGGGTCGTCCTGCGCGGTACGCCCGTGCACAACCCGCAAGCGCCCACCGGGGTACGGATCCTCAAGCACCTGGCGATGTACCGGCTCATGGACCAGTACCTGCCCGGCATGCACCTGCTGCGGCGCCGCCCCGGCGGCGGGGCCGGTGGTGCCGGCGCCGGGTTCGGTCGGGGCCGTAGCGGGCCGCCTGGCGGGGGCGGCCGTCCGGGTGGCGGCGGAGGGGGTGGGCGGCCACCCGGGCCTGGCTCGGGCCGAGGGCAGAGCCGGGGCCGTGCCCTGCTCGCCCGCGGCCGGACCGCTCTTGCCCGCTCCCCTGGCCGTCCGGGGGCCGCTGGCCAGGTGAAGGCGACGCCCATCGTGGCCAGCGCTGTCGGCGCCGCGCCCAGGCCGCCTGGCAGCCGAGCACCCGGGCGCCGCGACCCGGGCGCCGCTCCCCTTGTCCGTGCACCGGCAGGTCCCCGCGGCGCGCCACCGCCCGCCCAGACCCGCCGCGGCAGGCAACCGGCGCTCCCGGGTACCGCGCCGGACAACCCCGCTCGACCGCCCCGGCCCACCCAGACGCGGCCAGGAACCCGGGCCGAGCGCAGTCCCGCTCCGGGCCAGGCGACCCGGATCCCGTCGGCCACCCCACCGGCATCCCGCCCGGTCCCGGTGCCCCGGGCGCGGCAGCTGGCCCTGCCCGTTCCAGCGACCCGCGTACGGGTGCGCCCCCCGCGCCCGATGCAGCTGCGCCTGCCCCTCGAACCGCCCCGGAGGTAACCGAAGCATGCGCCACTCCCACGACCCGGAACAGGCTGCGCACACCATCCGGATCCCCGCCGACGTCTCCCGTCCCGATCGCCTGTTGGGGCCCTTCACGGCCCGGCAGAGCGCCATCCTCGCCGTCGCTGCCCTCGTGCTGTACGGGGGGTACTGGGCCACGCGCCGCTTCATGGCACCGCTCGCCTACGCGGCGCTGGCGGTCCCGGTGGCCGGGGCGGTGGCCGCGATCGCGCTCGGCCGACGGGAGGGCATCGGCCTGGACCGCTTCCTGCTCTCCGCCCTCGCCCATGCCCGCACCCCCAAACGCCGGGTGCACGCCCCCGAAGGCATCCCACCACTTCCCTCCATCACCCCGGAGCGCTGGGCGAAGGCCGCGGGGCCGTCCCCGGCCGCGATGCGCATGCCGTACGCGGGCATCACCCCTGACGGGGTGCTCGACCTGGGCGGCGACGGAAAGGCCGCGGCGGCAACGTGCTCCACGGTCAACTTCGAGCTGCGCTCGGCAGCCGAACAGCAGGCCCTGACCGCGGCGTTCGCCCGCTGGCTCAACTCCCTGACCGGCCCCGCCCAGGTGCTGGTGCGCTGCCACCGCATCGACCTCGCCCCGCTCGCCGACACCCTGCAGCACGAAGCCGCCGCACTACCGCACCCGGCACTCGAGCGGGCCGCCCGCGCACACGCCGACTTCCTCGCCGACCTCGCCGCAGGCGGCAACCTGCTCGGCCGGCAGATCGTGCTGGTCGCCCGCGAGGATCCCGCAGCGCACGGCCTGCGCAGGCACGCGGGCGAAGGCCGGGTCCTCCAGCGCCTCCACGAGGCCGCCCGCGCGCTCGCCGCCGCCGAGATCACCGTCACCCCGCTCGACGCCCAGCAGAGCGCCGACTTGATCACTGCTGCCTGCAACCCCGACGCACCCACCGCGCCCGACAACGACGTTCCGGAAGGCGACCTGTCATGACCCGGATCCTGTTCAACCGCCGCGCGCACGGGCCGGTCGTCGACAGCACCCGGCTGCTGGAAGCAGCCGGGCCCGAGGCCATCGAGGTGCACGCGCGCGCCCTGGCCATCGGTGCGCATGTGGCCACCACGCTGGTCGTCACCGGCTACCCGGCCGAAGTCACCCCCGGCTGGCTCGCCCCGCTGCTGAACTTCCCCGGCCATCTCGACATCGCCTGGCACATCGAGCCCGTCCCCAACCCCGTCGCCGCGGCCGGGCTGAAGAAGCAGCGCGCCCGCCTGGAATCCGGCCGCCGCACCGGATTCGACAAAGGGCGCCTGGACGACCCGGAGATGGAGGCCGCCGCCGCGGACGCAGCGGAACTCGCCTACCGCATCGCCCGCGGCGAGGGAAAGCTCTTCCACGTCGCCTTGTACCTGACCGTGCACGCCGGGGACGAGACGGCCCTCGCCGAACAGGCCGCCGCAGTCCGGGCGATCGCCGAGTCGCTGCTCATGACGGTCGCCCCCACCACCTACCGGGCCCTGCCCGGCTGGCTGGCCACCCTCCCCCTCGGCATCGACACCCTCAAGATCCGCCGCACCTTCGACACCGCCGCGCTCGCCGCCTGCTTCCCCTTCACCAGCCCCGACCTGCCGATCGCCACCGGCGCCGACGGGGCACCGCAGGGGGTCCTGTACGGGCTGAACACCGCCTCCGGCGCCCCGGTGCTGTGGGACCGCTTCGCCCAGGACAACTACAACTCCATCACCCTCGCCCGCTCGGGGGCCGGCAAGTCCTACCTGACCAAACTCGAACTGCTGCGGCTGCTGTTCACCGGCGTCACCGCCTGCGTGATCGACCCGGAGGACGAATACGTCCGCCTCGCCGAAACCGTCGGCGGCCACATCATCACCCTCGGCGCCGACACCGTGCGCCTCAACCCCTTCGACCTCCCGCCGGCAACGGGCGACGGGGAGGATGTGCTCACCCGGCGCGTGCTGTTCCTGCACACCTTCCTCGCCGTGCTGCTGGGAACCGAGGTGAACGCCGCCGACAAGGCACTGCTGGACCAAGCGATCCTGTCCGCGTACACGCGTGCGGGGATCACCGCGGACCCGCGCACCTGGCGGCGCACGCCGCCCACCCTCACCGACCTGGCCACCGTTCTGGCCGAAGACGGCGGCCAAGCAGCGGCGGATCTCGCCGATCGGCTCGCCCCGTACACGGTCGGCTCGCACGCCCGGCTGTTCAACGGCCACAGCACCGCTGACGCCTGCGGGCACTTGGTGGTGTTCGCCCTGCGCCGACTTCCCGAAGAGGTCAAGGCCCCCGCCATGCTCCTCGCCCTGGACGCCATCTGGCGGCAGGTCACCCACCGCCCGCAATGCGGCAGGCACCTGGTCGTGGTGGACGAGGCGTGGCTGCTGATGCGCGACGGGGCCGGGGCACGGTTCCTGTTCCGCATGGCCAAAGCCGCCCGCAAGTACTGGACCGGACTCGCGGTGGTCACCCAGGACGCCGACGACGTGCTGGCCTCCCCGCTCGGCCGGGCCGTCGTGGCCAACGCGGCCACCCAGATCCTGCTCCGTCAGGCCCCGCAGGCCATCGACACGATCTGTGAGAACTTCCACCTCTGCCACGGCGAGCGGGAGTTCCTGCTCACAGCCACCCGCGGCGAAGCCCTGCTGCTGACCGGGGACCGCCGCCACAAGGTCGCCTTGATCAGTGTCGCCGCACCCGGTGAACACGAAGTGATCACCACGGACCCGGGCGAGCTCGCCGCGCAGCATCCGAGCAACGAGGATCCGCACGCCGACGGCCACACCGGCGGAGAACTGCTCGGCACCGGAGAGGAGGGGTGGCAGTGATGGCATACATGCTGCGCGCCACCAGTCGGCCGAGCGGCCCTCTGGTGGAATTCCTCACCGATCCGGGCGGCATCTGGAGCACCGTCTGGGGCAAGGGCATCGGCTGGCTCGCCGCGCATGCCCTCTTCCTCGCCCTCTGTGCTCTCGGCGCGGGGGGCGGCGGCTACATGCTGAGGCATCGGCTGCACCTGTGGCGCGAGCGGCGCCTTGCCGAAGGCGCCCGCTGCGTGGAGATCCTCGCCCCGCCTGCTGTCGCTCCCCGGGGCGGTGAAGTCCTGTGGGCCCAACTCTCTGGCCTGCTCCGCCCCTGGTGGCGCCGGATCACCACGGGCCAGCCCCATCTCGCCTTCGAGTACACCTGGTCCCACACCGGGCTGCACATCCGTCTGTGGGTGCCCGGCACCGTGCCCCTGGGCCTGGTGCGCCGCGCGGTGGAGGCCGCCTGGCCCGGCTCCCACACCCGCGTCACCGAACCTGTGCCCCTTCTCCCGGATGGTCATATCGTCACCGCCGGGCGGCTGCGGCCGGCCCGCCCCAGCGTGCTGCCCCTGCGCACCGACCATCCCACCGACCCGCTGCGCGCCCTGCTCCAAGCCGCCACCGGCATGGCAGAGCACGAGTCCGCATGCGTACAGATCCTGGCCCGCCCCGCCACAGCAGGCGCGCTGCGCAGAGCCCGCCGCCAGGCCCGCAAGCTCAAGGCCGGACACGCTTCCTGGCGGCTGCCCGCCCTGGCCGCACTCCTCCTGCACCGCCCGCAGCCCGCGGCCACCGGCAAGCAGGACCCCGAACACCCGGCTGCGGTACGGCAAGTAGCGGCCAAGCTTTCTGGATCCCAGTGGAGTTGCGCCCTCACCTACGCCGCCACCTGTACTCCGAAGGCCCAGCGGGCCCAGGATGTGGCGCGCGGCCGGGCCCACGCGCTCGCGTCCGCCTTCGGCCTGTACGCCGACCGCAACTACCTGGCCCGCTTCCGCCTGCGCCATCCCGAACCGCACCTGCACGCACGACGGCTCCCCTGGCGTACCGCGCTGCTGTCGGTCCCGGAACTCGCCGCCCTCGCCCATCTCCCCGTGGATGCGGACGCGCCCGGCGTGCGGCGAGCCGGGGCCCGGTCCGTCCTGCCACCGCCCTCCGTACCGGAGCCATCGCTCAGGAGCGCGGTGAAACCCCTGGGCCGGTCCGACACCGGGGCCCACCGCGGCGTCGGCCTCGCGGTCCCCGACGCCCGCCACCACCTCCACGTCATGGGCGCAACCGGCTCCGGCAAGTCCACTTTGATCGCCAACCTCGCCCTCGACGACGTACGCAACCGCCGCGGCGTCATCGTCATCGACCCCAAAGGCGACCTGGTAACCGACCTGCTGGACCGGCTGCCCGACACCTGCGCCGACCGGTTCGTCCTCATCGACCCCGACGACCCCCATGTCCCGCCCTGCCTGAACGTGCTGGACGGCACGGAGATCGACGTCGTCGTCGACAACATCACCGGCATCTTCCGCCGGATCTTCACCGCCTTCTGGGGGCCCAGGACCGACGACGTGATGCGCGCCGCCTGCCTGACCCTGCTCAAGCACCGCAACCGCACCCGCCAGTTGGTCACCCTCGCCGACGTGCCCCGGCTGCTGGGCGAGAGCGCCTACCGGCTGCGCATCATCCCGGCACTGAAAGACCCGGTGCTGCGCGGGTTCTGGGCCTGGTACGAATCCCTGTCCGAGCCCTCCCGCGCGGCCGTGGTCGGCCCGGTGATGAACAAACTGCGCGCCTTCCTGCTGCGCGACTTCGCCCGCCGCGCGATCGCCGCCGGCCCCTCCACCTTCGACCTCGCCCAGGTCCTCGACGGCGGCGTCCTGCTCGCCCGTCTGCCCAAGGGCGCGCTCGGCGAGGAGACCGCCCGCCTGCTGGGGTCCTTCATCGTCGCCGGAACCTGGCAGGCCGCCGCCGCCCGCGCCCGAACCCCCGAACACGCCCGCATCGATGCCACCTTGAGCATCGACGAGGCGCACAACTTCCTCACGCTTCCCTACCCGCTGGAGGACATGCTCGCCGAGGCCCGCGGCTACCGCCTGTCGATGCTCCTGGCCCACCAGCACCTCGCCCAGCTCCCCCGCGACCTGCGCGAAGGCATCTCCGCCAACGCCCGCAACAAGATCTTCTTCAACACTTCCCCCGAGGACGCCAACACGCTGGAGCGCCACACCCTCCCGACGCTGGCCGCACACGATCTCGCCCACCTCGGGCCCTATCAAGCCGCGGCCCACCTCCTCGTCGGCGGCGCCGAGACAGCGGCGTTCACCCTCACCACCCCCCCCCCGCCGCCCGCCGGGCCCCGCCGGGCCGCCGACCGGCGCACCCCCGCCGCCACCCGAGGCGGTGCCCCCCCCGCCCACCCCCCCTGAACACCATCCCCCCGACTCTGCCCATCAGCGCATCCGCACGCACCGGTGGTGAATCACCATGCCCGCACTCCCACGCCCCGCCGTCGGCCCCGGCTCCCGCTACACCGCCCGCGCCGCCACCACCCGCCCCCGCCCCGCCCGCCACGCCGAGGTGGCCGCGCTCGCCCGCCGCCTCACCGGCCGCGACGTATGGCTCGCCCAGATGCTGCACGAACACCATGTCCTCACCACCCATCAGATCGCACGCCTCGCCTACACCTCACTGCGCTCCGCGCAGCGCCGGCTACGCACCCTGCACCAGCACGGCGTGCTGGACTCCTTCCGCCCTTTGACCGCATCGGGCTCGGCCCCCGAGCACTACACCCTCGGCCCCGCCGGAGCGGCCCTGCTCGCCGCCCACGCCGCAATCGACCCCGCCGCCCTCGGATGGCGCCCCACCGACACCGGCCGCATCGCCTACTCGCCCTCCCTCGGCCACGACCTGGGCGTCAACGAACTGCTCACCCTCCTCGCCGCCCGCGCCCGCACCGCCCCGGCCTCCGGGCTTGCGCTATGGCTGTCGGAGCGCTCCTGCGCCCGCCGCTGGGGCGACATCATCCGCCCCGACGCCTACGCCCACTGGCACGACGGCACCCGGCTCCTGCCGTTCTTCCTCGAATACGACACCGGCAGCCAGCCCCTGACCCGCGTCGAAGCCAAACTCGCCGGCTATGCCGCCTTCACCACGACAACCGGCACCCGCCCGGCCCTGCTCATCCACACCCGCACCGCCTCCCGCGACCAGGCCCTGCGCCACCGCCTCGCAGGCCCCACACGCGAGCTTGGCCTGAACGTGGCGACCTCCTCCGCGGACTTCACCACCACCGAACCGTGGGGCCCGTGGTGGGCACCGCTCCACCCCCGCGCACCCCGCATCACCCTGGCCCACCTCGCCGACCACTGGCTCGACCTCGCCCCGGCCGCCGGGCTGGAGCCGACCGACGCCGACACCGCCCTCACCCTTCCCGTGCCTGCGCTGCCGCCCGGCCCCGAGACGCAGACATGACCTCTCTGTACGTCAAGGCAGCCAGCGGCATCGGATGCGCAACCCTCGCCCTGCCCCTGCTCGCCGCCCTCGTCGTAGCCGCGATCCTGTCCCCCGGGACCGGGCAGGCATCCGACATCCCCCCGCCGATGCTGGCCCTCTACCAACGCGCGGCACGCGAGTGCCCCGGCCTGCCGTGGACCGTCCTGGCGGCCATCGGGAAGGTGGAGAGCGACCACGGGCGAGATCACACGATGGTCTCCACAGCGGGCGCAGTGGGGCCGATGCAATTCATGCCGTCCACCTTCGCGGCCTACGCCGCCCCCGTGCCTCCCGGGGGGAAGACGCCGCCCACCCCCTGGGACCCGGTCGACGCCGTCTACGCCGCGGCCCGGCTGCTGTGCGCCAACGGCGCGCGGAACGGCAGCAACCTGCGCGCCGCGATCTGGGCCTACAACCACGACGACCACTACGTGGACGACGTCCTGCGCATCGCAGGCTCCTACGCGGCAGCGACAGCTGTGCCCACCGGCGCGGCCGGTGTGGCCGTCGCCTTCGCCCGCGCCCAGCTCGGCACCCCGTACGTATGGGGCGGCGACGGGCCCGCCGACGGCGGCTTCGACTGCTCCGGCCTGACCCAAGCCGCCTACCACGCCGCCGGCATCGCCCTCCCCCGCGTCGCCCAGGACCAGTACGACGCAGGCCCCCGCCTACCCGCCCAATCCCCGCTTGCACCAGGCGACTTGCTGTTCTTCGGCACCGGCCCGACCCACATCACCCACGTCGGCATCTACAGCGGCCCCGGCCGCATGATCGACGCACCCCACCCCGGCGCCTCGGTCCGTGAACGCCCCATCGACCCCGCCCGTCGAGGCGACTTCCAAGGAGCCACCCGGCCCTCACTGCCAAGGGGCCCGAGGTGACCGCGCCCACCGCCGCCGAGGCTCGGGCCCTGCTGTCGGCGCTCACCCGGGCCCTGGCCGGAGTGGCCGTCCTGGCGCTCGCCTTCACCGCCGTGAACGTGACCTTGTTTGCCACCAGCCGCGGCGTCTACCCCGGCATCGCCATCCTCCTCGACCCCATGGCAGGCCTCGCCCTCGCCACCGTCCTCTACGCCGACGCACGGCTCGCCGCCTGGGGATTGCGCCCGCCCAGGTGGTCGGCTGCGCTGCGCTGGTTCACCGGCATCGCCGCCACCCTGATGAACACCTGGTCATCGATCTGGCCCCAGGGCCGGATCGACTGGCCGCTCCACGCCGACCTGGCGGGCATTGTTCTCCACGGCGTTCCGACCGCCCTGCTGATCCTGCTCACCGAGACGATCGCTGCCTACCGGCGCACCATCGCCCCGCTCCTGGACCCGATCGGTCCCGCCGATCCTCCACCACCGCAGCCCCGCTGGGAGTCGGAGCTCGACAGATCCATCCAATCGGGTGAACCATCCCTGGTCCCGAGCTCGTTCGAGCCTCCGAGCTGGGACGGTCCGGGCGACGTGGGGCCCCAAGGCGGCGACAGTGCGCCCACCGCGGCCCTGACGGCCCCCGTGGGCCCCGGCGGCGCGACGGGCCCGGCAGACGGCGACGTGTGGGCACGCGCCATAGCGATCGACGATGCAGTCCGCGCGGCGACCGGTCGGCCGGTGAGCGTATGGCGGCTGCGATCGGATCTGCGCATCGGACCGGAGCGGGCCCGGCAGATCCGCGCCCAGCTCCTCACCCGCCGCCCCGGCAGCGCCACGCCGCCCTGATGACCGATCGCCCGCTCCACGGTCGATCGGCGCTCCGTTCCGTGCCGGTGCCGCTTGACTTGCTGCCCGTGGTGGAGCGTCCATGGTCGCGCCGGTGAAGCCGAGCGGGTCCGCTCCGCAAGCGCGCACCCGTCGCCTTCACAGGCGGCTCGGCGGAACCATCGCGATGCGCACGCGCCCGCCGCGCAACCACGCAGCCGCAGCACACCGGCTGCACCCCGGCCGGGGACCTCACCCATCCACCGCTCACGGAAGACGAGGTACCCCACCATGTCCGACACCGAGACCACCAACGCCCCCACCCCCCAAGCGGTGCCAGCACCCGCGCAGCCGGACGGCCTGACCGGCGCCCCCGCCGCCATCTACACCGAACTCATCGCCACCCCCGGCGCCACCGCCGCCGAACTCGCCCTCGCCACGGGTATCGGCCGCTCCACCGCCGGGAAGGCCCTGGTCACCCTCGAAGAGCACGGCATCGCCGTACGCCACGCCGGTGGGTACACCGACGGAGGCCGCACCCCCGACCGCTGGCACCCCGCCCAGCCGGACACCACCCAGACGCCGGAAGCCGAGACCGGACACGGTCACAACGGACACAACCACCGTCAGCACAGCGCACAGCGCCCCGCAATCCAACGCAACCGCGGAAGAGCCCTCGCCCGACACCCCGAAGGGCGACCAAGACGACGTTTCGGCGGAAGGCGAGCCAGCACACGACATGCACGAGCCCGAAGCCGCGCGGGACGCCGGGACACGGAAGGCCGCACACGCCGACTCCAAGCAGCCCGACGGTCCCGAAGGCGCAGCGACCACCGCGTCCAGCACCCGCAACGTCCGGCTCGCGCCCGGGGGGCTGCGGCAGATGGTCATCGACCACCTCCAGGCCCGTCCCGGAGAAGTGTTCACCGCCACCAGGATCAGCCGCGTGATCGAGAAGTCCTCCGGCGCCGTAGCCAATGCCCTGGTCGCCCTCACCCGGCAGGGCATCGCCGAGCAGGTCAGCGACAAGCCGCGCACCTACCGCTTGACCGCCGCTGAACCGGACACCGAGTAGGCGCCATAAGACCCGGCGGCGGGCATCCTACCGAGGGGATGCCCGCCGCCGCGAAGGCCTTTCTGACAGGCATCATGTGCCTATGCCACACCACTATCACGAGTCGTTCTGGGCAGCCCTTGCCGGTCTTGCCGCAGCGCTGATAATCACTCAGGTGATCGCCGAGGTGGCCCATGAGCGCCTCCGGATACAGCGCTGGAAGACCTATCGGGAGCGGCCAGAGCAGCGGAAGCGCAGGAGAGCGCTGGCGATCTGGGGGTACGGGGGCTACATCATGCAAGCCGCGGTGCTCGCGACGTCCTTGCTGTCGCTGGCGCATGAATCCGACTGGGCGCGTCCGACCGTCATGGTGTGCCTGGAGACACTTCTCGTTGCTTCGGTCCCCCTGGCGTTCCGGCTCGCCGAAGACGCAACCCACGAGCCCAAGAGCGTCGGCGACCAGAACCCAACAGTTGCCGAAAGCGGATGAGTCCTAAATAAGCGTCTAGATATGGACTATGGCGTTAAATCTCCCTTGCCGTCAGCGGTCTTCGAGGGGATTTGCACTCTACGTGCCTCTTCACAGCCTTTCAGGCTCGGCCGGTGCCCGTTTGCCCTGCCTTGGGCTGCCCGACGAAGGCGGTGCAGGCAGGCACGTCGGCTACCTCGGCTTCCGAGATCAGTTTCCCGGTTTCGAGGTCCCACCGCGCGCGGTAGCGGATGGCCGCCAAGCATCCTCCCTGATCGAGGTGATGGATAGCCCGCTGGATCGAAGGGTTCATGCCCGCGCTGGTCGAGAAGTAGGTGCTCCTGCGGCGGCAGGCGGCCACCACATCGGCGCGGTAGAACTTGGGTCCCGTCGCACAACGTGCAGCCCGCCTCGAGTGCGCTTACGCCGCAACTCGCCCCATTTCAAAGAGCTCGTAACAGGATCTTGTTTGCGACCTCTTAGCAGTCTGTCGGCGCCGCAGTCGACCATGGCCCGGTGCACTCCGGGGTGCAAAAATCATGCCCGGGCA
>CAYNNX010000095.1:0-16778 GCA_964398515.1 uncultured Streptantibioticus sp.
CGCCGCCACCGCCGCGGCCCGCGCCCTCCACCCCTGCGCCGAGGCCCGAGCCCAAGCCCAAGCCCAAGCCCGAGCACAGGCTCAACCACACGCGCAGGCCTTCGCCGCAGCCGCCCCAGGCCGCGGCGCCCACCGTCTACGAGCTGGACTCCCTGCCCTTCGGAGGACCCTACGGCGCCCTCGGCGGCGACCGCGGCGGGCCCACCATCCGCCCCTCCGCGGCGGACTGGATGTGGCGGCACTGGGGGCTGTCGGTCGACGGCACGGCGTACCGCGACAGCGTCACCGTGCGCGCGCCCTCCTCCGTGGTCGTCGACCTCAACCGCGCCTGCACCTCCTACGACGCACCGGCCGGGATGGACGACCTGTCGCTGGACGCGGGCGCCGTACGGTTCCTGGTCTACGGCGACGGCACCCTGCTGTACCGGTCGGGCGTGGTCCGCGGCGGCGACCCCGCCATGCCCGTCCACGCCGACCTGACCGGCCGCCGGACGCCGCGGCTGGTGGTGCAACGGGCGGACCGCGGCGGCCTGGTGGACGTCGCGGACTGGGCGCGGTCGCGCATCAGCTGCCGCCAGGCGGCGCGGTCGAGCAGGTCTGCGGCCTCGCCCGGCGCCAGGGCCCGGCCCGCCTCGCGGGCCGCGCGGTAGCCGTGGTCGCCCGGGATTTCGCGGACCCCGCCACGCACCCGCCGCGCCTCGGCCTCCTCCGGAACGGACCGCGGCAGGCGAGATCGGCCAGGCGGGCCACGAGGAACGGGAGCTCGGCCACGAGCTGGACGACGGGCTCCCCGTCCCCGTCCTGCACGGCGCTCACGCCGAGGATGAGATATCGCACGGGGTCATCGTTGTGTCCCGCGGCCGCGCCTGCCGCTGGGGTGAGCCGTTCACTCCCATCCCGGGACCGGGCGGGCGATCGGCCCTGGCGGGCACGCACGATCCCGGGACCGGGGCCAACACCTCACCCCAGCGGAGCACGACCCCGGAAACGGCGCCAACACCTCACCCCAGCGGCAGCGATACCGCGATCGGGCCGAGGGCCTCGCCCTCACCCCAGGGGCAGCGGTCCGCGGGAGTGGCCGATCGGGGTCACCCTCAAGCCCGCCGCAGGCGACCAGCACGAACCCCGTCGCGCCAGCAGCCTGCGCAGCCACACCTCCGTCGCCACCAGCTCCCCCAGCCCGTCCAGCGGCAGCGGCCCCGCCTCCCCCTCCACGGCCGCCCGCAGGGCACCCCGGACGACCCGGGCCTCGACCAGCCCCGCATCGGCGAGCAGCGGCGCCCGGAAGAGCTCCATGACCTCGTCGACGGCCGTGCGCAGCCCGGCCCGTACCGTCGCCACGCCGGAGGCGTACGTCGCCGCACCCCAGCCGGGCGGCAGGTCCCGGACGCCGGATCCGGCGAGTACCGCGCGCAGCACGGCGGCCCGCGCTCCGGGCCGCACCCGCAGCAGCGCGGGCAGCGCCTGCGCTGCGCGGACGACCTGGTTGTCGAGGAACGGCGCGTGCAGCCGCTGCCCGCGTACCTCCACGGCCTGTTCGAAGACGCGGTGATCGGCCGCCGCCCGCGCCAGGGCCGCCCGGGCCCGGCGCTCACCGGGGCGGCCGACCGCGCCGGGGCGGGCCGCCGCGTCGTACAGGCGAACCGATACTTCTGCCAGCGCCTCCCCGGTCAGCCAGCGTGCCGCGGGGCCGGGCCGGCACCAGGCGAGCGCGGCGACCAGCCCGGCCACACCGCCTGCCGCGGCGTCGTCGTCGAGGACCCCGTGCCGCAACCGGTCGGCCGCCTCCGCCACACCCTGTTGGTACGGCGTGCGCGCCAGCCTGCGCGCGGCCCGGTAGACCGTCACCGGTACGAAGGCCGACCGCGCGGCCGGACCCTGCGCCCTGGCCAGCGCCGCGACCGGCCGCAGCATATGGCGCCGCTGCCGCTCCAGCAGCAGGTCGGCGAGGCGCGCCGGATGGCTGTCGAGGACGTACCGCGCGCCCTGCCCGACGAGGTGGTCGGCGCCGCCGGCCGCCAGGCGCCGCCGGTGGCGTTCCGCAGTGATCAGCGCGGGCCCCGGCTCGTCCGTGAGCGGCCCGGAGGCGAGGTCCGCGTAGGGCAGGGCGTCGGCGCCGCCGGGGACGACCACATGGCGCATCCGGGGGTCGTCGGCGATGCGCCGGGCGCGTTCGAGTTCGGCGTCGCGGGCCTGTTCGCCGCCGGTGGCCAGGTCGTTGAAGGTGACGGCGAGCAGCCGCTGCCCGGCTTCGGCGCCGTGGCCCAACGGCACGCCCGGCGCCCCGGGCAGCCCGGCGGCCAGCAGCGCCAGCGTGGCCGAGGCGCTGCCGCCGGACAGGTCGGCGCCGACCCCGGGCGCCGGCGGGTCGTCGGGGTCGGGCACGTACCGCGGTCCGGCGAGCCGTGCCCGTACCGCCTCGACCAGCGCATCCCGCACCCCGGAGACCGCCTGCTCGGCGTCGGCGGCGGAACGGGAGGAGCCGACGGCGAGGGAGGCGTGCGGCTCGTAGCCGGTGATCTCGGGGACGCCTTCGCGCAGCACGAGGGCGTGGCCGGTCGGCAGCCTGCGTACGCCCTGGTAGGGCGTGGCGTCACCGAGGGCCTCGGGCGAGTCGGGGCAGGCGAGGCGGGCCGCGAGATGGGTGACGTCGAGTCCGGCCTCGATCAGGTCGGCCAGCGGGAGGGCGGCGGTGGCGTAGGCCGTGCCGCCCTGCCAGGGGGTGTGGAAGACCGGGCGGGCGCCCGCGAGGTCCGCGACGACGGTGGTCCGGCGGCCGATGCGCAGCACGGCGGTGTAGCTGCCGGGCCAGGTGGTCAGGTGGCGCAGGGCTCCACCGCGTGCCGCGTACAGGCCGATGCGCAGTTCGTCGTCGGTGGCGTGGCAGTGGCCCACGACCGCGAGGCGCGCGACGCCCTGGCTCCCGTCCCGGTCGGGGCGTGCGCGCTCGCGGGAGCCGTGGCCCGGCCGCCCGAAGGGTGAGCGCGCCGGGTCGGCCTCGACGATCCGCACTTCGTCCGGCCGCCAGTCGCCGACCGCCCACAGCGGATCGGGGTACCCCCACAACGGCTGCGCGCCGACCGGGAGAACGGTCCGCGCGGTGGCGGCCGATGATCGCGCGGGAGCGCTGCTCCACCCCACCAACCACCGCATCGCAGCCTCCACCGGCTGTGGACAACTGGCCTGGCGGCACTGCGAACGGCCGCTCCTTGTAGGGAACATGCTGCCACGGAGCAGCGCCGATGCGGCGGTACGGGCGCGGCACGCGGGCGTGGCGGACCGCCGGCCGGGGCGGCCGGCGGTCGACTCCGCGACCCGGCGGGCGATTTGGGCGTTAGGTTCCGCAGACGCTATGCCAACTGCCGTATGCCAAATGCCTCATCCCGTACGGCCTGGTTCGCCCGCTTCGCTATGATGTACCCCTTTTCAGGGCGCGTACCGCCCGGGCCGGGCCTCCCCCTCCCACGGCCCGGACCGGGCGGTACGCAGTGAACCGGCCTCCTAAACCGGCGGTTTCGCGCCAAAGTCGCGACCGCGCGCCACGCCTGACGGCGCTTGTGGAGACCGGCCGACACATCGGTCCGGGAGGCGTCGGCACGCCCCCCGGACCGGCTCCGCCGCCCGCGGGGAATGAGGCGGCGGTGTCCCCTGGCCTGCCGTCGACTGATCCGAAGCCGCAGTTTCGGCAGCAGGCCGACCCACGCGTCCACTCAAGCGGCGGGCCCGGGGAAGGCATAGAGCGCACGCACGGGCGCACGGCCACACGGACCGGTAGCACGTACATCAGTGCCCATCAACCCCGTCTGAGCGGCGGCGGAACGTTGGCAGGAATCTCGCCATCCGAAACAAAGACTCTTAACGGTCGGGATGCGGCGAACTACTCTGGGTGTACCCGAGGAGCGGACGTTCCGGCGGCTCGGGGCTCGGCATGTGCCCGGTGGCGGGCACCCGGCGGCCGGCCGGGTCCTGCGGCCAGGCGTCCGGATCAGCCGCGGCCCGCGGCGGACGGGACGGCGAGCGCGACGAGGAGTGCGCATGCCCAGAGAACACCGCGGGCCGAACGAGAAGCTCGGCGCCATGCTCGCCCTGGCAGGCATCAGCAACGCCGGGCTCGCCCGGCGGGTCAACGACCTGGGCGCCCAGCGCGGGTTGACGCTCCGGTACGACAAGACGTCGGTCGCCCGCTGGGTGTCCAAGGGAATGGTGCCGCAGGGGTCCGCACCCCATCTGATCGCGGCGGCGATCGGCAGCAAACTGGGGCGCCCGGTGCCGCTGCACGAGATCGGCCTGGCGGACGCGGACCCCACGCCGGAGGTCGGCCTCGCCTTCCCGCGCGACGTCGGCGAGGCGGTGAAATCGGCCACCGATCTATGGCGCCTCGACCTGGCCGGCCGCCGCGACTTCCTCACCGGTTCCTTCGCGGTGACGGCGTACGCCACCCCGGCGTCCCGCTGGCTCATCACCCCGGCGGACGGCTCGGTGGCGAGGGAGCCCACCGACGCCGGCGCGGTCCGGGTCGGCCACTCCGACGTCACCAAGCTGCGCGAGGCCGCCGACGACGCCCGCCGCTGGGACTCCAAGTACGGCGGCGGCGACTGGCGTTCCGGCATGGTCCCCGAATGCCTGCGGGTCGAGGCGGCGCCGCTGCTGCTCGGCTCGTACAGCGACGAGGTCGGCCGCGCGCTCTTCGGCGCCACGGCCGAACTGACCCGGCTCGCCGGGTGGATGGCGTTCGACACCGGCCAGCAGGAGGCCGCGCAGCGCTACTACATCCAGGCCCTGCGGCTGGCCCGGGCCGCCGCCGACGTGCCGCTGGGCGGCTACGTGCTGGCCTCGATGAGCCTCCAGGCGATCTACCGCGGCTTCGCCGACGAGGGCGTCGACCTCGCCCAGGCCGCCCTGGAGCGCAACCGGGGGCTCGCCACCGCCCGCACGATGAGCTTCTTCCACATGGTTGAAGCCCGAGCCCACGCCAAGGCGGGCGACGCGGCCGCCTGCGCCAGCGCCCTGTCGGCCGCCGAGAGCTGGCTGGAGCGCTCCCGCGACGGCGACCCCGACCCGGCGTGGCTCGGCTTCTACTCCTACGACCGGCTCGCCGCCGACGCCGCCGAGTGCTACAGCGACCTGCGCGTCCCCCGGCAGGTGCGCCGCTTCACCGAGACCGCGCTGGCCCGGCCGACCGAGGACTTCGTCCGCTCGCACGGCCTGCGCCTGGTGGTCTCCGCCGTCGCCGAGCTGGAGTCCGGCAACCTGGACGCCGCCTGCGCCGCGGGGGCGCGCGCGGTCGAGGTCGCGGGCCGCATCTCCTCCGCCCGCACCACCGAGTACGTCCGGGATCTGCTGCACCGCCTGGAGCCGTACGGCGACGAGCCGCGCGTGGTGGAGCTGCGCGAACGCGCCCGCCCGCTCCTGGCGGCGCTCGCCTAGCCCGAACGGGTGAGCCCGACCGGCCTGGGCCGCGCGGAGCCCGCCCGGGTTTGGGGGCGTTGTCAGTGGGCCAGTTCATGATGGGGGTAGCTGGTCGGCGGCGGTACGGACCCCGGGAGGTGACCCGATGACGGACGAGTGCGACGTGGTGGTCGTCGGCGGCGGGATCGTCGGCCTGTCGACGGCGTACGCGATCACGCGCGCCGCGCCCGGCACCCGGGTGACCGTCCTGGAGAAGGAGGACGCCCCGGCCCGCCACCAGACCGGTCGCAACAGCGGCGTGATCCACAGCGGCATCTACTACCGCCCGGGTTCCCTCAAGGCCCGGTACGCGGTCCAGGGCGCCGCCGAGATGGTCAAGTTCTGCACCGAGCACGACATCCCGCACGAGGTCACCGGCAAGCTGATCGTCGCCACCGACCGCGCCGAGCTGCCCCGGCTGCACGCCCTCGTCCAGCGCGGCCGGGAGAACGGCATCCCGGTCCGCGAGCTCGTCCCCGCCCAGATCGCGGAGTACGAGCCGCACGTGCGCGGCATCGCGGCCATCCGCGTCGGCACCACCGGCATCTGCGACTTCACCGCGGTCACCGCCGCCCTGGCCCGGCTCGCCCAGGACGCGGGGGCGCAGATCCGGTACGGACACGCGGTGCGGGCGGTGGAGCGGCGGCCGGAGGCGGTCGTGGTGAGCACCGGCCCCGCCGAGATCCGCGCCCGCGCCCTGGTCAACTGCGCGGGCCTGTACTGCGACCGGATCGCCCGGCTCGCGGGCGCCGACCCCGGCATGCGCATCGTGCCCTTCCGCGGCGAGTACTACGAGCTGGCCCCCGCGCGCACCGGGCTCGTGCACGGCCTGGTCTATCCGGTGCCGGACCCCGCCTTCCCCTTCCTCGGCGTCCACCTCACCCGCGGCATCGACGGCGGCGTCCACGTCGGCCCCAACGCGGTGCCCGCGCTCGCCCGCGAGGGCTACCGCCGCCGTTCGGTGAACGTGCGCGACCTCGCCGAGACCGCCGCCTTCCCGGGCACCTGGCGCATAGCCCGCCGCCACTGGCGGTACGAGATCGACGAGCTCCGCCGCTCGCTGTCCAAGCGGCACTTCACCGAAGCGGTCCGCCGCCTGCTCCCCGACGTCACCGCCGACGACCTGGTCCCGGCCCCGGCCGGAGTGCGCGCCCAGGCGGTCCTGCGGGACGGCACCCTCGTCGACGACTTCCTGCTGACCGCCGAAGGCCGCTGCGTCCACGTCCTCAACGCCCCCTCACCGGCGGCGACGGCCTCCCTGCCGATCGGAAGGGAGGTGGCCCGCAGGGCCCTGGCGGCGGTCGGCTGAGACCCGCAGGCCCGAGCGCGAAGCCTCGGACCCGAGGGGATCGGGGCATGCCCGCGTGCCCCCGTAGACTTGTACCCCATGTCCACTTCTTCCACGGCACCGGAGGCCACCCGCCCCGAGGCCGCCCGAGCGTCGGCGGAACGCGGGCCGATGTTCCCGGACGGTCCGGCCGCGGACCCGGCGGCCTCGCACCACGAGCGGCGGATCCGCACGTTCCACCCGCGCCGCGGACGGGTCACCGGTGCGCAGGCCGACGCGATCAGCCGGCTGTGGCCTCGGTGGGGCGTGGACATCGACGGCACCCCGCTGGACCTGGCGGCGCTGTTCGGGCGCGCCGACCTCCCCGTCGTGCTGGAGATCGGCTTCGGCATGGGCGACGCCACCGCCGCCATGGCCGCCGCCGACCCCGGCACCGGGATCCTCGCCGCTGACGTCCACACCCCCGGCCAGGGCAACCTGCTGCACCTCGCGGATCAAGGCGGCCTGTCCAACATCCGGGTGGCCAACGGCGACGCCGTCATCCTGCTGCGCGACATGCTGCCGCCCGCCTCGCTCGCCGGGCTGCGCGTCTACTTCCCCGACCCCTGGCCCAAGGCCCGCCACCACAAGCGCCGGATCATCCAGCCGGACTTCGTGCGCCTCGCGGTCTCGCGGCTGGCCCCCGGCGGCCTGGTGCACTGCGCGACCGACTGGGAACCGTACGCCGAGCAGATGCTCGAGGTCCTGACGGCCGAACCCGCGCTCCGCAACACCCACGACGGCTACGCCCCGCGCCCCGGATGGCGGCCGATGACCAAGTTCGAACGCCAGGGCCTCGCGAAGGGCCACGTCGTCCACGACCTGATCTTCGAACGCCGCTGACCCGCCCGCCCCGGCCGCCGTACCCCACCCCGCTCACGACGGCCAGGGGCACCATCGCGCGGACGAGGCCCCGGCTTTACTCTCAACTGGTGTACTCCCACCCGCATTCGCAGCCCGGCCCGTACGGACAGTACGGGCCGCAGCAGGGGGACCCGGCACAGCAGGGCCAGTGGTCGAGCGGGCCGCTGGTCCCCTCCTTCCATCCGCAACCCCAGTTCTCCCTGCCCTCGCGCTGGCGCTACAAGCCGCGCCGCGCGATATGGGAGAGCAGGGCGCTGCGCGTGACCGCGCTGTGCACACTGCTGACCTTGTGCGGACTGGTGATCCTGGCGATCGTGCGGGAGCAGACCGGCACGGAGGGCTTCCTCGTCGGGCTCGCCCTGGCGGTCCTGCCGGTCCCGCTGCTCATCGGCACGTTCCTGTGGATCGACCGCGTCGAACCGCAGCCACGCCGTCACCTGGTCTTCGCCTTCGCCTGGGGGGCGTGCGCCGCCACGCTCGTGGCGATCCTGGCCAACGGCTTCGCCACGCACCTGCTCGCCACGACGTTCACCGCGACGCCGAAGCAGAGCGACGTGTGGGGGGCGACGTTCGTGGCCCCGCTCGTGGAGGAGACCTGCAAGGGAGCGGCGGTGCTCCTGCTGTTCTGCTTCCGCCGCCGCGACTTCCAGGGCATCGTCGACGGCGTCGTGATCGCGGGGATCACGGCGACCGGCTTCGCCTTCACCGAGAACATCCTCTACCTGGGTTCGGCCTTCGGCGAGGACCAGGTCGCGGGGGCGACGGGGCTGCACTCCGTGACACTGGCGACCTTCTTCATACGCGTGATCATGTCGCCGTTCGCGCATCCGCTCTTCACCTGCATGACGGGCGTCGGCTTCGGCATCGCCGCGATGAGCCGCCGCGGCCAGGCCCGCCGCTGGCTGGCGCCGCTCGGCGGCTGGGCCGTCGCCATGACCCTGCACGGCACGTGGAACGGCTCCTCCTCACTGGGCACCTTCGGGTTCGTCCTGGTCTACGCGGCGCTCATGGTCCCCGTCTTCTCCCTGCTGACCTGGCTCGCCGTCTGGTCGCGCGGCAACGAGCTCAAGACCGTCCAGCAGCAGCTGCCCGTCTACGCCATGGCCGGCTGGCTCTCCCCGATCGAGCCGGTCGCCCTGTCCTCCCTGCGGGCCCGCAAGCTCGCCCACGAGTTCGCTCTGCGTTCCCGCGGCCCCGCCGACGCCCGCGCCGTGCGCGAGTACGTCTCCTTCGCCACCTCCCTCGCCTCCCTGCGCGCCCGCGCCGCCAGGGGCACCGCCGACGCCGACTTCGCCCAGCGCGAGCAGGAGCTCCTGCACCACATGTGGCACCGCAAGGCCCTCGCCCAGCCGGTCCTCATCCAGGCGGCCTACGCACTGCGCCCGCCGGCACCACCGCCCACCCCCGGCCGGCCCGGCCCCTACGGCCCGCAGGGGGCACCGGCCTGGCACCCCTACGGCCGCTGACGACACGCGCCCCGCGCACCGCCGCAACCTCAGTAGCGTTACGGTGTGCACCCAGAACGTGACAGCGACCTGCCGTCGGACCCCGCCGCCCGCGCCCGGCAGGCCGAGGACCTCGCCCGCCGCTTCCCCGGGCAGCGCGAGGAGTACCTCATCGAGGCGGCCGGCGAATGGGCCGCAGCCGGCGAGTACGATCGCGCGCTCGCGCTCCACGAACGGCTGCTCGCCGAGGGCTGCCAGGACCCGCACGAGGTCGAGGCGTTCCGCATCGGCGCCCTGTGGGACGCGGGACGCGAACCCGAGGCCCGCGCGGCGGCCGCCCGGCTGCGCGCCCGGCATCCGCACAGCGGCGGCGCGTGGAACTGGGTCGCCGAGACCTTCGAGGCCGGCGGCGACCTGCACACCGCCCACGAGTGGTACACGGCCGGCATCACCCACCTGCTGGGCGCGGCCCTCGACACCAGAGCGGTCCGCGCAAGCGGCATCGACGCCGAACAGCTCTTCATCGGCCGCCACCGCGTCCGCCGCCTGCTGGGCCTGCCCCACGACGACTGGGACGCAGTCGCCGACACCCTGCACGGCGACCACAGCTCTGTCCCCCTCGACGACGCCCACGCCCCGGACCGCCTGCGCGCCGCCCACGCCCCCGAGCCCCTGCGGGCCCAGCTCACCCCGCACCCAGAGGCCGTCCTCCACTGGCCGGAGCCCGAGTTCACCGAACTCCTGCGCCGCCGCCCCGCCTTGGCCGACGTATTCGGCCCCGACCACCCCACCCACCTGAGCCGCACCGAACTGCGCCTGCGCACCCTCCCCCACCCGTGCGTCGCCCACGCCACCGTCGCCGCCTACGAAGCCTTCGCCCACGACCGCGGCGTTCCCCCCGACACCCCGGCCCTCGCCGACGCCTACGCCGCCCACCTCGCCGCCCAAGGCCGCACAACCCCCTGGCCCCCGGCCCGCAACGCGCCCTGCTGGTGCGGCTCGGGGAGGAAGTACAAGAGGTGCTGCGGGAGGGTGGAGGATTCGGGTGGTGTTGGGCCTACCAGTGACATATAGCTTCTTCGTCGTAGGCGATCTGGACTGCGAGGCTGTCGCGGCTGGGCTTTCCGAGATCCTGCAGGTGCCGCCCAGAGACGTGGAAGTCGCCGATGCAGACGGCGATCCGGATGTCCGCAACTGGGACGCCCTTGTCTCGTGCGAGTATTCCCGCGTCCACGGTGACGTCTCATGGATGCTCGACTTTCACTTCGGAGCTTCCCCATCCTTCGTCCGGCTACCTCACGCAAGCCCTGGACCTGCTGGACCGAAAATTCGAGGAACTCACCGTGGACGACGGCGGGGAGGCCCTCGCCACAGCCCTGGGCGCAGCAACGACCGACCTCGGCGACGGGTGGTGGTGGCACCGCCGCCCGGAGCCCGTGCCGTGGCCCGGGGGGTGAACGAAGTCACCGCCGGATGCCCGGGCACCCTCGTGGTGGACGCAGGCAGACCGTGATCCGAGTCGTGGAACCCCACCTCGACTGTCGGTCACGCCTGTTACAACTGAGCAAGGCGGACGCGAGGCAGGGGGCTGCGGTGGCTGAAGCGGTGCGGGGTGTGGACGGCGAGCCGGTGGCCGGGCTCTATGAGCAGCTCATCACCACCCGCCTCGAAGAGCGGATAAAGGAGCTCGGCGGATCGGGCTGGCACGCCTTCGACGCGGTGGTGGGCAGCGAGTCGGCTCCGCACGTACTCTCCCGCCACGTCGGCGACACCGTGCAGCGGGTGCTGCTCAACCTCCCGCCGGACGAGCAGGTCATCGCTGCGAACGCGATACTGCAGTCGCTGGGCACCCTCAAGGGGGCGCAGGAGTGGATCGACACGGTCGCCGAGGGGCCGCGTCAACTGCTCGCTCTCACCGAGCAGGAGGCACCCGGCGTCTACGCGGTCCGTCCGGCCACCCCGCTCTCCGAGACCGCTCTCATCACGAACTCGCCGGAGGACCCGAGCCTGGGGTTCGAGCTCCGCGCGGAGCTCGCTACCGCGGACCGGATCGACCTGCTGTGCGCCTTCGCGAAGTGGCACGGCCTCCGCGTGCTGGAACAGTCCCTCAAGGCGGCGCGGGCGCGAGGGGTGCGCATCCGTGTCATCACGACGACGTACCTGGGGGCGACGGAACGCCGCGCCCTGGACCGCCTCGTGCGGGAGTTCGGCGCCGAGGTCAAGGTCAACTACGAGCTGAGGTCCACGCGGTTGCACGCCAAGGCCTGGCTCTTCCGCCGGGCCACCGGATACGACACCGCGTACGTCGGCAGTTCCAACCTCTCCAAGGCGGCCCTCCTCGACGGCCTGGAGTGGAACGTGCGCCTGTCGTCGGTCGCCACACCAGCCGTTCTGAGGAAGTTCGAGGCGACCTTCGACTCGTACTGGAACGAGCCCGCCTTCGAGTCCTACGACCCGGCTCGCGATGCCCGGCGGCTCGACGAGGCACTCGCCGCAGCGGGCGGCAACGGCGGCAGCGGTGCCGCCGCCCGCAGGATCAGCCTGTCCGGACTCGAAGTCCGGCCGTACCCGCACCAGCGCGACATGCTGGAGCGGCTGGAGGTCGAACGGGACCTCCACGACCGGCACCGCAACCTCCTGGTGGCGGCCACCGGGACCGGCAAGACGGTCATGGCCGCCCTCGACTACAAGCGCATGCGCGCCAGGCTCGGGGGCGATCCGACGCTGCTGTTCGTCGCGCACCGCAAGGAGATCCTCGAGCAGTCACTCCGCACCTACCAGGACGTACTGGTGGATGCGAACTTCGGCGAGCTTTTCGTGGGCGGTGGGATCCCGACCGCCTGGAGACACGTCTTCGCCAGCGTCCAGTCACTCAACGCCCGTGCCATGGAAGGCCTTGCGCCTGATCATTTCGACGTCATCGTCATCGACGAGTTCCACCACGGCACGTCACCCACGTACCGGCGGATCGTGGACCACTTCACGCCTCAGGAACTGCTCGGGCTGACGGCCACGCCGGAACGCATGGACGGCCGCAACATCCAGGATGAGTTCTTCGACGGGCGCATCGCGGCCGAAATGCGCCTCTGGGAGGCCCTGGAGAACGACCTCCTGAGCCCGTTCCACTATTTCGGCATCGCCGACAACACCGATATGCGGGCGATCGATTGGAAGCGCGGGTCATACGACCTGGGCGCGCTGGACAACCTCTTCACGGGCAATGACGCACGGGCCCGGCTCGTCGTCCAGGCCGTGGCGAGCAAGGTGGCCGACCCCGGTTCCATGCGCGCTCTCGGCTTCTGCGTTTCGGTGGCCCATGCCCGCTTCATGGCGGGCTTCTTCCGCCGTGCGGGGCTCAACGCCAAGGCGCTCTCGGGGGCGACTCCGGCCGAGGAGCGAACGGTCGCCCTGGAAGAGCTCAGAAACGGCACACTTCAAGTCCTCTTCTCGGTCGACCTGTTCAACGAGGGTCTGGATGTGCCGGACATCGACACGTTGCTGCTGCTCCGGCCGACGTCGAGCGCCACGGTCTTCCTCCAGCAACTCGGGCGGGGGCTCCGCCGCAGCGAGGGCAAGGCCGTGCTGACGGTGCTGGACTTCATCGGCCAGCACCGCAGGGAGTTCCGATTCGAGGAGCAGTTCGCAGCGCTCACCAACCTGACCCGAAACCGCCTGCTCACCACCATCGAACGGGACTTCCCCCAGCTGCCGTCCGGCTGCCAGATCATTCTTGAGCCCAAAGCCAAGGAGGTGGTCATCGGGAACATCCGCAGCCAGCTCAACGTCAATGTCACCCACCTCGCCCGCGAGGTCCGCGCCTACGCCGAACCGCGGCTTGCGAGGTACCTGGAGGAGAGCGGCCGAGCGCTGAAGGAGATCTACCGGGGCACCGGCAACTCGTGGACAGGACTACTGCGCCGCGCCGGGCTCCTCTCCGATCCCGCGCCCGACGGCGAGGCCGCCCTGCTCAAGCGCGTCCCGGCCTTCCTCCACGTCGACGATCCGATACGCGTGGCCGCATATCGGCGGCTGGTTACCAACGACGCGCCCTCGTACGAAGAGCTGGACGAGCAGGGTCAGGCGTTTGCGCGCATGTTCTTCTTCTCGCTGTGGCCGCTGGGCGGCGACTTCGCGAGCTATCAGGAGGGCTTCGACTCGTTGCGGCCGCAGAGGGCCTTCCGCAGCGAGCTGGACCAGGTACTCGCCTACGGACTCGGCCACGCCGAGCGTGTACCGATCCCCCTGCTGGGCACGGGGCACAGCCTCCCGCTCACCGTCCACGCCTCCTACAGCCGCGAGGAGATCCTCCCGGCGCTCGGCCAGGCAGCCCTCGGCGGCTTTCTGCCCGGCAATTTCCGCGAGGGCGTCAGGTGGTGCGAGAGCGTGCGGACCGACGCACTGCTGATCACGCTGGAAAAGGACGAGAAGGACTTCTCACCGCAGACCCGCTACAAGGACTACGCCATGAGCGAGTCCCTCCTCCACTGGGAGTCCCAGAACACGACCTCCAGCACGTCGCCCACCGGACTGCGCTATCAGCAGCACAAGCAGAGGGGCACCGACGTGCTCCTCTTCATGCGCCGCCACAAGAAGACGGACATCGGCGGCGCACAGCCGTGGATGCTCCTCGGTCCCGCCGAATACGTCGAGCACGAGGGCAGCAGGCCGATGGGGATCGTCTGGAGGCTGCGCCACGAGCTCCCTGCCGACGTCTGGACGTACTCGGCCATCGCCGCCGGATGAGCACCGCCAAGCGACAGGACCCGGCCCGACACAGCCTGACCCGGCCGGAGCGGGCCCGATCCAGCCTGACCGGACGTGACTCCGCCCGATCCGGCCCGACCTGATCCCGCCGACGGCCCGGCCCGGCCTGGCCGACTCCCTGAACCGACCCCGTCGGCGGCCGGGAGTTAGCCTCGGAACAGGTGTTCACCGAGGGTGGAGGTTTCGGGCATGGCCAGGATTCCGGGTTCCGTCGTCGCGGCGAGCGGGCTCGTCGGGGGGTACGGGGTGGCGCGCTGGACCAGGAAGCGGCAGCTGGGCGGGGTCGCGCTGGCGGCGGCCGGGACGCTTGCCGCGCGGGATTGGAAGCGGACTGCGGGGACCGGGACCGCTGCGGCGCTGACCGGGCTGTACACCGCCGCGTTCGCCGGATCGCACCCGCTCGCCAAGAAGATCGGCGCCTGGCCCGCGGTCTTCACGGTGGCCGGGGTGGTCGCCGCGGCCTCCTGGCTCGCCGCCGACCGCAAGGCGTGACGGGAAGGCCGACGGCCCTGGTACGGGGGAAGAACACCAGGGCCGTCGGCGGCTTCGCCGGGGGCGGGCAAAACATGCGTACGCGAGGCACACGTCAGGTACGCGGCGGACGGTGACCGCGCCGGATCAGGCGGAGACGCCGTGTTCGGCCAGCCACGGCAGGGGGTCGATCGGGGCACCGCCGCCGGGGCGGACCTCCAGGTGGAGGTGGGGGCCGGTGACGTTGCCCGTCGCGCCCACGCGGCCGATGACGTCGCCCGTGGTGACCCGGCCGGACTCCCTCACCACGGACGACAGGTGGCAGTACCAGAGCTCGGTGCCGTCGTCGAGCCGCAGGACGATCCGGTAGCCGAAGGAGCCCGCCCACCCCGCGGCGACGATGGTGCCGGAGTGGATCGCGGTCACCGGGGTCCCGGTCGGGGCGGTGAAGTCCTGGCCGGTGTGGGAGGTGGCCCACAGCGAACTCGCCTCGCCGAAGGGGGCGGTGAGGGTGTATGAGGCGACGGGCCTGACATAGCTCTTCGCGAGCTCGGCGAGCCGTTCGGCCTCCGCCTTCACCGCGGCGTCGGCAGCCGCCCGCCGTTTGGCCGCGGCCTCCTCGCGCACCTTGCGGGCCGCCGCCTCCTTCGCCTCGGCAGCCGCCCTCTGCGCCGCCTCGGCCTGCTCCGCGGCGCTGCCCTGCTCCCGCGCCTGGGCCAGGATCCGGGTGCGCAGCGACTCGCCCGGGTCGGGTACCGCGGGCCGGGAGGAAGGGTGCGCGGCCGGGCCCGCTGCGTCGGCCGGCGCCAGGTCGGGGACCGACACGGGTGCCGGCGCCGGGGAGGTGCCCTGGGCCGCGGCGACTCCGCCCGCGCCCACCGCGGCCATCGCCGCCACGCCCAGCACCGTCGAACCGCGCGAGACCGTGCGCTGCTTGGAGAGCCGGTGCCGCCGCTGGTCGTCCGCGAGCGGTGCTTCCACCACGTCCACCACGGCAGGCTCAATCGACGCCACGTCCGGCGTACTCCTTTCCTTCCCTCACGCCTACCGGGTTAGCTGACGGGTTCGGAGCAGGAAGGTCTCCTACGGGCGGCCGGAACTCCGAAACGGACGTCCTGTCCAACCCGATTCACCCCAGGAGGTGGTTCCCCGGTTCCCATCTGCCCGAAGGCGTGCGGGATTCGGCGACGGCGCACGGTGCCGCCGAAATCCGGCGACGTTTCCAACCGTGTTGCGTTATCGAACGTTAATAGACCCGACGCGTTTCATCCAAGCCGTTCGGCCGGATTCCCCGCGAACGCGTCGTTACGTGACCGCGGTGTCACGCAACGGCCCCGGCCGTGACGTCGACGACGTAGTCGCCGTCGTCGTCGCGTGATCGGACGCTCACCCGCACCGCGCCGCCGTCCGCGGTGTAGCTCTCGCCGGGCGCGAGCGTCGCGTCGGCCATCGACGGCTCCCGCGCGCGGGGGCATCCGTCGCTCCCCGGATGCGCGTTGCGTACGGCGATCGGGCCGCGGGTGGAGTCCACGTCGGTGCGCACCTGGTAGACGAGGACGCCGGGCGCGCACAGGCCCCGGTCGTTGCCGTAAGGGCTGCGGGCCTCGATCGCGTAGGCCTGCGTGGGGCCGTGGGCGACGACGACGAGCTTGGTCCCGCCGGTCAGTTCGGTGGGGGTGAGGGTGTGGCGGCTGGTGCCGGGGGCGTCCACGCAGTCGACCTGGCCGGGGTCGAGCCAGCCGAACTTCCACTTGTTCCAGGCGAGGAACTCCGGCGCCGCCGCCCGCTGATCGCCCATCAGGTCCCAGTCGCCGACCATGGCGTCCCAGTCGGAGCTCCCGTCGCCCGGGTCCACGTACAGGTCCGGCAGCCCGAACAGGTGACCGCTTTCGTGGGCGACGACGTTGGGGTCGGGCGTGGCCGCCTCCCACACCAGCGCGACGTTGCGGATGTGCGTGCCGTCCGCGGTGACCGCGTCCCGGTCGGCGAGGGTGACGGCGGCGGTCGCGTCGTGGTCGACGCCGGGCGCGTCGGGGTCCGCGACGACGTAGACGAGCCGGTCCCCGCGGAAGTCCACGCCCTGCTCGTGCGCCGCGCGCTCGACGTCCCGCACGAAGGCGGCGGCGGCCGGGTAGGGCGCCGCGCGGTGGATCCCGTAGTCCGCGGCGGACCGGGGCAGCGTGACCCAGCGCTCGGCGGGGTCGATGGCCAGCCGCGCCTTGCCGTAGGAGGCGTTGGCGTAGAACTGCGGCACGGACGGCAGGTAGTCGGCCTCCAGCTGCGCGGGGGTGCGGGTCGGCGTGTGGTCGGGGAACCGGACGAAGACCATCTTCGCCTCGACGGTGCCGAGCGGCCGCACGTGGGCGTCGTCCCAGGGGGTGACGCCCTCCGAGAGCCAGGCGTCGGTGCGGCGCAGCGCGCAGGGCCCGGCGGGATCGGCGGCTGAGGCGGCCGAGGCG
>CAYNNX010000095.1:16878-20575 GCA_964398515.1 uncultured Streptantibioticus sp.
GGCGGCTGAGGCGGCCGAGGCGACGGAACCGGCAGGGACCGCGTCGCCGCTCACGGGCCGCACGGCGGCGACGGTTACCGCGTGGCCGGTGACCGCCGGCGGTGCGCCCGGGCCCTGCAGCGCCGCCAGTGCCGGTAGCACCACCGCGAGCGCCCGGCCGAACCGGATTCGGGCGTGCACGCGTTCCATGGCGGGCCTCCGTTCGGGGACAGCTTCGACGCTGCCACCGCGGACCGGCGGTGTCCCGCCGCGCTGCGCCGACCGGGCGACACCCGGCGTTCGGCACATGGTGTTGCCGGGAGTTCACGTCCGGGCAACGCCGATCGCCCCCTGGACGTCTCCTCGGCGTCTCCTCGGATCGGCAGGCTGCCCTGGGCTTTCGGCCTCGTCCGATCGGCCGAACGTTGCGGATTCCCCACCGTCAACGCCCGGGTTCGTTACATTCCTGCGGTTTTCTTGATTCTTTGGCCGTTGATGCTGAATCCTCGCTGATGCCCGCAACGTGTGGAGCATCCGAGCGACAGCAGGAGACCGTCGAGTGAGTCTGACCGGAACGCCGTTCTTCGTCGTGCTGAACGCCGCGACGGTTCTGATGGTCCTCGGCACGCTCGTGCTGTGGGGACGGGTTCCCGGCCCGCGGCCGGTGCGCCTGCTGGCCCGGCTGGTGATGATCGTGCTGTGCCAGCTCACCGCGATCTCGGTGGTGGCGGTGTGGATCAACACCAGTTACGGCCTCTACACCTCCTGGGACGACCTGCTGGGCACCAACAAGAACACCAACACGGTCGCCATGCCCGGGCCGCCCGCCGCCCGCGCCAAGTTCAACCGCAGCGGCAACGGCCTGCTGGACACCTACTTCCACGGCGCGCACTCCAAGCTCTCCGGCGAGGTGATCGTCTGGACCCCGCCGCAGTACGACGACCCCGCCCAGCGCGACACGCGCTTCCCCGTGCTGATGCTGCTGCACGGCGTACCGGGTTCACCGCAGTCGTGGATGGAGCACGGCGGCATGCCGGGGGCTCTGAAGAACCTGGTCGACGCCGGCCGGGCGCACCCGTTCATCCTGGTCATGCCGGTGGTCAACCCGGGCGGCGTGGACACCGACTGCAGCGACCTGCCGGACCGCCGGGGCGCGACCTGGCTCGCCTCCGACGTGCCCGACCTGATCAGCCACAAGTTCCGTGCGCTGCCCGGCCCCAAGGGCTGGGGGCTGATGGGCTTCTCCACCGGCGGGTTCTGCGCGGCGAAGCTGCCCCTGCAGTACCCGAAGGTCTTCGGCGCGGGCGCCGCCCTCGACCCCGACCGGCTCACCGGCGACCCCGCGGTGCTCCCCGATCCGGCGCTGCGGCAGCGCAACAGCCCGACGGACCTGGTCCGCGGCTCCCACTCCGACGTCGGGATCTTCCTGGCGACCTCGATGCAGGACCGCCTGAGCAAGCCGTTCTACCTGGAGCAGTTCGCCCGTGCCGCGCAGGGCAGCCGGGTGCGGGTCAAGGTGGTGCTGCTCAGCTCCGGCGGCCACAACTACGGCACGTGGACCAGCGAGTACCCGGCCGCCCTCAGCTGGCTGAGCGGGGAGCTGTCGGCACCGCAGCGGTCAGCGCCTGGGAAGCGGTGACCGGGGGCGCCGCCTGACCACTCCCGGGGTCTCGCCGGCGGCCGCCTCGGCCCGGCGGGTGAGCGCCAGCAGCGCCATGTCGTCGTCGGCCGTGCCGCCGGTCCACTGCTCGACGTCGGCGACCAGCGCGTTGATGACGTCCCGGGGGCGCCGGAACGGGCCGTGTCCGGCCAGCCGCAGCGCCGGGTCGTAGAAGCGTCCGCAGGCGTCGCGGGCCTCGGTGACCCCGTCGGTGACGAGCAACAGCGTTGCACCGGGCGGGAATTCGAACGTGTCGGGCGCGGCGCGCCGCTCGGCGAGCAGGCCCATGGCCAGCGGCACGTCCGGCTCACCGGCCTCCAGCGCCCGCACCCGGCGGCCGTGAAGCAGGTACGGCGGCGGATGGCCGCGGTTGAGCAGCCGCAGCGTGCCGCCGCCTTCGGTCGCGAACTCGCCCAGCAGGGCCGTGGCGAACCCCTCGGCGCGGTCCTCACCGTCGCGCCGCACGGCCTCCCGGGACAGTGCGTTCTCCAGCTGGTCGGCGAGGGCCGGCAGGTCCGGGGCGTGCTCGGCCGCCTCGCGGAACGCACCCAGCAGTACCGACACCGCCCCGACCGCGCCCAGCCCCTTGCCGCGCACGTCGCCGATGAGCATCCGGATGCCGTACGGGGTCTCCTGGACGGCATAGGCGTCGCCGCCGACCCGGGCCTCGGTGTGCGCGGCCTGGTAGCGCGCGGCCACCGCGAGCGGGCCCAGGCGGTGCGGCGGCTCGGGCAGCACCGCGCGCTGGGCGGTCTCCGCGACCGTGCGGACCACCTCCAGGTCGCGGCCGCAGCGGGCGATCAACCGGTTGACGCCCACGCCGATCACCGCGGCGAGGAAGACGTTGCCGACCTCGGTCATGCCGCGCACCTGCCAGAACGAGCCGTGGGCGATGCTCAGTCCGCAGCACGCCAGCACGGCCACGACGGCGAGCGCGGCGCAGGCGCTCAGGGAGAGCGTGGCCCCGGCCGCCACGCACGCCACGGCCAGCAGCGGAGACCCCGTGTACTCCTCGGGGGTCAGCCAGTCGTAGCCGACGGCCAGCGCGATCATGCCCGAGGGCGCCCACCGCGCGTACGCGGGCCAGGGCACGGGGTGACGTTCCATGCGGGGTCCCAGGCTGATCGTCGTGACGGCGTCGGTCTCATGACGGCTTCGGTCCGTGGATCATAAGACCACGTACGCATGCAGAACGGGACGTATTGCGGCACGGTGGACACGTGGCCGCATGAGAACCGCGCACGCACCCCCTCAGCCAGGAGGCCGTCATGACCAACAACACGTACCGGGTGACCGAGATCGTCGGCTCGTCGCACGAGGGGCTCGACGCGGCGATCCGAAACGCCGTCCAGCGCGCCGCGCAGACACTGCGCAACCTGGACTGGTTCGAGGTCACCCAGGTCCGCGGCCAGTTGGAGAACGGCCGGATCGAGCACTACCAGGTGGGCCTCAAGGTCGGCTTCCGCCTGGAGGAACCAGAGGGCTGAGGCCCGCGCCGCCGTCCGGTCAGCCGCTGCACCAGAACAGGAAGCACGAGGGCTGATGCGTACGCGTCGGCGTGGGCGCGGGCTGCGGCGGGTTCTGCGTCGGCTTCGGGGGCGGCGGCGGGGCGGGCGGCTCGGTGTTGGCGGGGGTCGGCGTTGGGCGCACGGGAGCGGACGCCGAGGCGCCGGCCTTCGGCGTGGCCGTCGCGGCGGCCGTGCTCGCGCTGTGCGACGGGCGGGCCGAAGCCTGCGCGTTCGGGCGCCGGGTGGGGACCGCTCCGGCCGACGAGGAGTCGTCGACCGGGGAGGACGTCGAGACCGGTACCGCCGAGGCCTGCGGCTGCGCCGACGAGCCCTGTCCGCCCGTCGGCAGCAGCTCCCCCGGCAGCACGGTCACCACGACCCCGGCCAGGACGAGTCCGCCGAGCACCCCGACGGCCGTCTTGGCCTTCCGCCTGTGCGGCCGCGCCCGCTTCGCCCGGGCGGCGGCGCGCCTGCCGGGCACGGCGGCCGGGGAGTGCGCGGGGTCGCCGGGGTCGCCGGGGTCGCCGGGGTCGCCAGCGCCGCCGGGGTC
>CAYNNX010000096.1:0-20567 GCA_964398515.1 uncultured Streptantibioticus sp.
CCGGCTGGAACGTGATCAAGCTGATCTGGGACCGCAGCTGGGACCCGCTGCTCGCCCAGGACCGCGACGGCGTGCTGGTCAACAAGCTCAACAGCACCCCCGACGGCCAGTTCCAGACGTACGCCACCGAGACCGGCGCGTACATCCGCGAGCACTTCTTCGGCGGCGACCAGCGGCTGCGCAAGATGGTCGAGAACATGACCGACGACCAGATCCTGCACCTGGGCCGCGGCGGTCACGACCACCGCAAGATCTACGCGGCGTACAAGGCGGCCAAGGAGCACAAGGGCCAGCCGACGGTGATCCTCGCCCAGACGGTCAAGGGGTGGACGCTCGGCCCCAACTTCGAGGGGCGCAACGCCACCCACCAGATGAAGAAGCTGACGGTCGAGGACCTCAAGCGCTTCCGCGACCGGCTGCACCTGCCGATCTCGGACAAGGAGCTGGAGTCCGGCCTGCCGCCGTACTACCACCCGGGCCGGGGCTCCGAGGAGATCCAGTACATGCACGACCGCCGCAAGGAATGCGGTGGCTACGTGCCGACCCGGGTGGTGCGCGCCAAGCCGCTCAACCTGCCCGAGGACAAGGTCTACGCGGCCGTGAAGAAGGGCTCCGGCCAGCAGTCGATCGCCACCACCATGGCCTTCGTCCGCCTGCTGAAGGACCTCATGCGGGACAAGGAGATCGGCAAGCGCTTCGTGCCGATCGCGCCGGACGAGTACCGCACCTTCGGCATGGACTCGCTCTTCCCGACGGCCAAGATCTACAGCCCGCTGGGCCAGACCTACGAGTCGGTCGACCGCGAGCTGCTGCTCGCCTACAAGGAGTCGCCGACCGGCCAGATGCTGCACGACGGCATCTCCGAGGCGGGCTGCACGGCCTCGCTGATCGCCGCCGGCTCGTCGTACGCCACGCACGGCGAGCACCTGATCCCGGTCTACGTCTTCTACTCGATGTTCGGGTTCCAGCGCACCGGTGACCAGTTCTGGCAGATGGCCGACCAGCTGGCGCGCGGCTTCGTGCTGGGCGCGACCGCGGGCCGCACCACCCTGACCGGTGAGGGCCTGCAGCACGCCGACGGCCACTCGCAGCTGCTGGCCTCCACCAACCCGGCGTGCGTCGCCTACGACCCGGCCTTCGGCTTCGAGATCGCGCACATCGTCAAGGACGGTCTGCGCCGGATGTACGGCCCGGACAGCGAGAACGTCTTCTACTACCTCACCGTCTACAACGAGCCGATCCAGCACCCGGCCGAGCCTGCGAGCGTGGACGTCGAGGGCATCCTCAAGGGCGTCTACAGGTTCAAGGCGGGCGAGGCGGGCGCCGTCCCGGCGCAGATCCTGGCCTCCGGTGTCGCGGTGCCGTGGGCGGTCGAGGCGCAGAGGATCCTCGCCGAGGAGTGGAACGTCAAGGCGGACGTCTGGTCGGCCACCTCCTGGAACGAGCTGCGCCGCGACGCGGTGGAGACCGAGGAGTACAACCTGCTCCACCCCGAGGAGGAGCAGCGCGTTCCGTACGTGACGCGCAAGCTCAGCGGTGCGCAGGGCCCGTTCGTGGCCGTCTCGGACTGGATGCGGGCGGTCCCGGACCAGATCGCGCGCTGGGTGCCGGGCACGTACCAGTCCCTCGGGGCGGACGGCTTCGGCTTCGCCGACACCCGTGGCGCGGCCCGCCGCTTCTTCCACATCGACGCGCAGTCGATCGTGCTGGCGGTCCTCACCGAGCTGGCCAGGGAGGGCAAGATCGACCGCTCGGTGCTGAAGCAGGCGATCGACCGCTACCAGCTGCTCGACGTGGCCGCGGCCGACCCGGGCGCGGCCGGCGGCGACGCGTAACGCCTGCGGCGCCTCAGGCCGACGAAAGCCCGATCGGGGCGCCCCTTGTGCAAGGGGCGCCCCGATCGGGCTTTTCGCGCCTCAGACGTGCACGCCGCCGGGGGCGCCGGCGTTCGCGCCCCGCTTGGTGAACGCCGCCACCACCGCGGCGCACGCCGCCACGACCGCGGCGACGGTGAACGACAGCCCCATGCCGGAGATGAAGGTCTCATGGGCGACCCGGGTGATGACCGGGACCGCCCGCGGGGGCGTGCCGTCGCCGATCGGGGTCACCCCGACGGCCACCGCGTCGGCGACCTTGGAGGCCTGGACGGGCGGCAGGGCGGGCAGGCCGGCCGCGG
Organism: uncultured Streptantibioticus sp.; assembly: GCA_964398515.1. Classification (GTDB taxonomy): domain Bacteria; phylum Actinomycetota; class Actinomycetes; order Streptomycetales; family Streptomycetaceae; genus CAYNNX01. The sequence continues at coordinate 2,177 of CAYNNX010000096.1, forward strand.
CCCACTTGTGCGGGAGCAGGTGGTCGACCCGGGCGGCCATGACCGCGCCGAGCACGGCGGTGCCCAGCGAGCCGCCGACCTGCATCGCGGACTGCTGAAGACCGCCCGCCACGCCGGAGAGCTCCAGCGGGGCGTTGCCGACGATCACCTCGGTGGCGCCGACCATCACCGGCGCCAGGCCCAGACCCAGCAGCGCGAACCACAGCGAGGTCGCCGCGGCGCCGCTGTCCGCCGTCAGCCCGGTCATGCCGATCATCGCGGCCGTGGTGCACACCATGCCGCCGACCAGCGGGATGCGCGGCCCGAACCGGGTGATCAGCGCCCCTGCCACCGGGGAGGAGACGATCATCATCGCGGTGAGCGGCAGCAGGTGCACGCCGGAGGCGACCGGGCTCATCCCGTGCACGTTCTGCAGGTAGAAGGTGACGAAGAAGAGCCCGCCCATGAAGGCGAAGGCCATCAGCACCATCAGCACGGTGCCCGCGGACAGCGGGACGGAGCGGAAGAGGCCGAGCGGGATCAGCGGCTCCCGGGACCGCGTCTCCCACACGGCGAAGAGCACGAAGAGGGCGATGGCACCGCCGAGGAAGGCCCAGGTGCCGCCCGCGCCCCAGCCCCACGCCGGTGCCTTGATCAGCCCCCAGACGAGGCAGAACATCGCGGCCGACAGCAGCGCGATCCCGGGGACGTCGAAGGACCGCGGGGCCCTCTCCGCGCGCAGGTCCTTGAGGATCGCCAGGCCCAGGGCGAGCGCGAGCGCTCCGACGGGCACGTTGATGAAGAACACGGACTGCCAGTCGACGTGCTCGACGAGCAGTCCGCCGATGATCGGTCCGGCGGCGGTGGAGGCGCCGATGACCGCGCCCCAGATGCCGATGGCGGTGTTGAGCTTCTCGGCGGGGAAGGTGGCGCGCAGCAGGCCGAGCGCCGCGGGCTGCAGCAGCGCGCCGAAGACGCCCTGGAAGACGCGGAGCACGATCACCATCGCGACGCCGTTCGACAGGCCGATCAGCCCGGAGGTGAGCGCGAAGCCGGCGATGCCGATCAGGAAGGTCTGGCGGTGGCCGAAGCGGTCGCCGAGCTTGCCCGCGGTGATGAGCGAGACGGCGAGGGCGAGCAGATAGCCGTTGGTGATCCACTGCACGTCGGCCAGCGAGGCGCCGAGGTCCTTCTGGATGGCCGGGTTGGCGATCGCGACGATCGTGCCGTCCAGCGCCACCATCATCACGCCGATGGCGACCGAGAAGAGGGTCAGCCAAGGATGGCCGCGCAGGGACTTGCGGGGCGCCCGTATCTCGTCCGGCGCCTTGTCGGTCATGGCGGGAAGCTGAGTCATGGCGCCGAGATTATGTCAGCTACTGACATTTGACAAACAGCTCCACTCGTCTGTAGCTGACAGATGCGCCACGGGTAGGGTGAGCCGGGAAAGACAGGAGGTGGCCGGAGGATGACGCAGACCTCGGCGACCGCGCACCCCGCCGCGCCCCTCTCCGGCCTGCGGGAACGCAAGAAGCAGCGCACGCGTGACGCCCTCACCCGCGCGGCGATGGAGCTCTTCACCACCAAGGGCTTCGAGCAGACGACGGTGGACGAGATCGCCGAGGCGGTGGAGGTCTCCCAGCGCACCTTCTTCCGCTACTTCGCCAACAAGGAGCAGGCCGCCCTCGCCCTCGAGGATCAGATCGAGGGGCGGTTTCTGGCCGCGCTTCACGAACGGCCCGCGGGCGAGCCCCCGTTGGAGGCGCTGCGCCACGCGGTGCTCGGCGTGTGGGACGACGTCAGCGCGGCGATCCACGAGGTCGTGCCGCTCGACCTGTACATGCGCATGTATCAGGTGATCGAGGCCACACCCGCGCTGCTGTCGGAACGGCTGCGCCGGCAGGCCGAGATGGAGCGGCGGATCACCGCCGAGATCGCCCGCCGCGAGGGGCTCGACCCGGCGGCGGACCCGCGGCCCCGGGTCCTGGTGGCCGCCTTCGGCGGGGTCATCCGGGCCGCCTCGGAACACGGCGTCCTCTGCGGGGACGGAAGTGTGGACGCCATGCGGCACAGCCTCGCCGCCCACCTGGCGGCCCTCGGCCCGGCACTCGCCCAGAACTGGCGGTCCGTCAGCCCGTAGCGCCGCAACCACGCCACGTCAACACGTTTTCTGGCGGAAAACGACCAGTTGCGATGGATTTAAACGTGACGTGCGTCACCGAATTCACGCCAGCGCGCCACTTTCTCCTATGGTGGCCCGCGGTGAATGTCTTCGACGAGCGCGTGGGCGCTCCCTCCCCCCGATCCCTGGGCTGGTACTGGCTGCGCGTCATCGCGCAGGACCTGACCTCGCCGGGGAGAGCGGCGTTGGCCGTGATGGTCGTCTTCGTGCTGCTGGCGACCAGCGGCTGGACCGCGATGCGGCATCAGAGGCCCGCGCAGGACCCCAGGGCGGCCGCGGTCACCGCATGGCTGCACGGTTCGGTCGCCGGACGGCGGCTGCCCAACCCCGACACGGCGGGCGCCGCGGCCGTCTCGAAGTTCTTCGCCTCGCTGACCAGCGCCCAGGGCCAGCGCCTGGCCGACCGCTACCCGCTCGTCGTCGGCAATCTCAACGGCGCCCCGATCGCAATGCGTTACCGGGCCAACCGGTTCGCCCTGGGTCAGGCGCAGGAGCAGGCGCAGGAGCGTTCGCACGCCGCCGACCTCACCCCGGAGGGCCGCCAGGCCGCCGCCCAACTCGCCCACCGCTACGCCTCCTTGAGCAGCCCAGGGCGGCAGATCCTGGCGTTCGACCCCAGCGGCCGCGGTCAGGTGGCCGAGGTCTTCGGTGACCTGGCTCACGCCCGCCGCACCGCGGTCGTGGTGCCCGGCGTGGACACCGACATCATGACGTTCGAGAAGACGGTCAAGCCGTACTCGACGCCGGACGGCATGGCCGAGGCGCTGTACGGCGCCGAGCGGGCCGCCGAGCCGCAGTCAAAGGTGGCCGTGATCGCCTGGGCCGACTACGTCTCCCCGAAGGGCGTGGGCCTGGACGCCTCCACCGGCGAGCTCGCCGAGGCCGGCGCGGTACGCCTCAACGACCTGGTCCGCGCCCTGCCGGAGAGCTCGCGCGTACAGCTGTTCTGCCACTCCTACGGATCGGTGCTCTGCGGGGTCGCCGCCTCCCGGCTCCCGCAGGACAAGATCACCGACATCGCGGTCTACGGCAGCCCCGGGATGCGCTCGGACAACGTCTCCGGGCTGCACACCAGGGCCCGGGTGTGGGCCGCGCGGGACGCGACCGACTGGATCCAGGACGTCCCCTACCTGGAGGTCGCGGGGCTCGGCCACGGCCCCGACCCGGTCTCGCCCTCCTTCGGCGCCCGGGTGATCTCGGCGGCCGGCGCCCACGAGCACACCGGCTACTTCAGGGCGGGCACGGAGAGCCTGAAGAACTTCACGCGCATAGCGCTGGGACAATACGGCTCGGTGCTGTGCGCCGACGGCGGCACCCGGTGCACCGCGGGCGCGGCAGCCGCCTGACCCGTTACGAGAGGACCTGCGCCCGTGGTGGCGTTCGAGGAGTTCAAGGCGATGGCGCTCGCCCTGCCCGCCGCGACGCAGCAGGTGACCTGGGGCGACGACACCCTGCGGGTGGGCGGGAGGATCTTCGCGATCGGCGCCGCCGGCGCCGGTCAGGTGTCGGTGAAGGCGGGCCCGGAGGAGCAGAGCGCCCTGATCGCCGCCGACCCGCGGACCTTCTCGGTCGCCCCCTACGTCGGCCGTTTCGGCTGGGTGCGGATCGCGCTCGACCGGGTGGACCCCGACGAGCTGCGCGAACTGCTCACCGAGGCGTGGCGGCGGACGGCGCCGCGCAGGCTGGTGCGCGCCTTCGACGCGGGCGAGGCGTGACCGGGCGGGGCCGAGGCAGCCCCGCCCGCCCCTGCGTCCGCTACTCGCGGGCCGCCGACGTCGAGGACATGTCCGCGTAGCGGTCGCCCGTGACCTGCTCGGCGATGGGCTCCAGCGAGCGCAGTTCGTCCTCGGTGAGGACGATCCGGGTGGCGGCGGTGTTCTCCCGGACGCGCTCGGGCTTGCGGGTGCCGGGGATCGGCACCACGGAGAGCCCGTGCACCTCGGCCCGCCGCTGCACCCAGGCGAGCGCTATCTGCCCGAGGGTGGCGCCGTGTGCCTCGGCGGCCTTACGGACCGGGTCGAGCAGGGCCGCGTTGCGCTTGGCGTTCTCGCCGGTGAAGCGCGGCTGGAACTGCCGGAAGTCGTTCGCGGCCAGCTCGGCGGAGGCGTCCTGGAAGGCGCCGGTGAGGAAGCCCCGGCCCAGCGGCGAGTACGGGACCACGGCGACGCCCAGTTCGGCGGCGGCCCCGACCAGGGAGATCTCCACGTCGCGGCTGAAGAGCGACCACTCCGACTGGACGGCGGCGATCGGGTGCACCACGTGCGCCTCGCGCAGCTCCGCGCCGGTGACCTCGGACAGGCCCAGGTACCTGACCTTGCCCTCGGCCACCAGTTCGGCCATCGCGCCGACCGACTCGGAGAAGGGCACCTGCGGGTCGCGGCGGTGCATGTAGTACAGGTCGATGACGTCGACGCCCAGGCGGCGCAGGCTGGCCTCGACGGCCTGCCGGATGTACGCGCGGTCGTTGCGGATGCCGCGGTAGTGGGGGTCGTCGGCCTTGCGCAGGATGGAGAACTTGGTGGCCAGGGTGATCTCGTCGCGGTGCGCCCGCACGAAGGGGGCCAGGAACTCCTCGTTGGCCCCCAGGCCGTAGACGTCGGCGGTGTCGAACAGGGTGACCCCGGCCTCCAGGGCGGCGTCCAGGGCGGCCCGGGCCGCCGCCTCGTCGGTGTCGCCGTAGAACTCGCTCATGCCCATGCAGCCCAGGCCCTGTACGCCGACCTGCGGACCGCCCGTGCCGAGCGTGGCTGTGGCTATCTTCTCGGTGCTCATGAGGTGTGCAGAACCTCTCCGGCGCCCCGGTGGGCGCGCGCATAGAAGTCGATCTTGTGGTCGATGACCGCGAGGGTGTCCTGGAGCTCGGCGATCCGGCGGCGCACGTCCTCCCGGTGCGCGGCCAGCAGCCGCTGGCGCTCGGCGTGGGTGCCCTCGCCTTCGCGCACCAGCTCCGCGTAGCGGACCATGTCCGCAACCGGCATGCCGGTCAGCCGCAGCTTGCCGACGAAGCCGAGCCAGTCCAGATCACGGTTGCTGTAGCGGCGCTGGCCGGTGTGCGAGCGGTCGACGTGCGGCATCAGACCGATCCGCTCGTACCAGCGCAGGGTGTGGGCGCTCAGCCCGCTGTGGGCGGCGACCTCGCTGATCGTGTAGCGGTCCCGGCCGTCGGGGAGCGGCAGCCGGTCGGTGACCTCCCGCTCCACCGTCTGCGTCATGCACATTCCCCGCCCCTTTCCCTTCGATCGCCCTCGCGACCATGCCAACGCTAGAGACTTCGAGTGCACTCCAAGCAAGTGCGGCCGATATGCGGTTCTCCTGGCACGTTACGCTCGCGGGCATGGAGAGTCTGCGGTTGATCGAACAGTGGCCGGTCCCGACGGCGGCGGCGGCCGTGGTCCGGGCCGACGGCACCCTCGCCGGATCCCGGGGCCCGACCGGGCACCGCTTCGCCCTGGCCTCGGTCACCAAGCCGCTGACCGCCTACGCCGTGCTGATCGCCGTCGAGGAGGGCGCGGTCGAACTGGACGAGCCGGCCGGCCCCGCGGGCTCCACCGTGCGCCACCTGCTGGCCCACGCCTCCGGACTCGCCTTCGACGAGCCCCGGGTGATGGCCGCGCCCGGCACCCGCCGGATCTACTCCAACGCCGGTTTCGAGACACTCGCCGACCACGTGGCGAAGGCCACCGACATCCCGTTCGCCGAGTACCTGCGGCAGGCCGTGCTGGAACCGCTGGGAATGGCCGGCACCGCGCTCACCGGCTCCCCCGCGGCGGGCGCCGTCTCGACCGTGGACGACCTCGCGCGGTTCGCCGCCGAACTGCTGGCGCCCACGCTGCTGGATCCCGCAACGCACGCCGAGGCCACCGAGGTCGCCTTCCCCGGGCTCAAGGGCGTGCTGCCCGGCTACGGCCACCAGAACCCCAACGACTGGGGGCTGGGCTTCGAGATCCGGGACGCCAAGTCCCCGCACTGGACGGGGAGTTCGTCCTCCCCGCGCACCTTCGGCCACTTCGGCCAGTCCGGCACGTTCCTGTGGGCGGACCCGGTGGCCGGGGCGGCGTGCGTGTGCCTGACCGACCGGGACTTCGGCGAGTGGGCGATCCCGGTGTGGCCCGCGCTGACCGACGCGGTCCTGGCGGAGCTGCGGGGCTAGGCGCGGGCTAGGCCGCCTCTCAGCCGTACGAGGGCTCGCCGTGCATCTCCCACACCAGGTACTCGGCGTCGCCCACGGCATCGGCGACCAGCCCCGGCGTGTCGGTGATCCTGGCCGCGTCGCCCTCGCCCAGCCGCTCCTCCCCGATGCGCACCTCGCCGCGGACCACGTGGACGTAGACGTAACGAGCGTCCGGCAGCGGTGCGCCGGCCTCGTGCACGTGGAGCAGGGCGCCGGGCTGGCGCAGCGGGCGCACCGGTGAGACGCCGCGGCTGATCTCGTACTCCGGGGTACCGCCGAAGCCCGCCGGGTGCAGCCACATCTGGATGAAACGCAGGGGCTCATCGCCCGCGTTGCGCTCTGTGTGGCGAACGCCCGCGCCCGCGCTCAGCCGGGCGATCTCCCCGGCGTAGACCTGGCGGGGGCGGTCCCGGGTGTCGTCGCGGTGCTCGAGCTCGCCCTCGGCGACGAACGTGACGATCTCCACATTCCGGTGCGGGTGTTCGGCGAACCCCGCTCCGGGCGCCAGCCGCTCCTCGTTGCAGGCCACGAGGTAGCCGAAGCGCACGTTGTCCGGGTCGTAGTGATGCCCGAAGGAGAACGCGTGCCGCGTCTCGACCCCCTCGGCCGGGTCGCCGCCCGCGTACCGCTCGTCCGCTCGCCTGATCTCGATCACGCGCTCACGGTAGCCCTCGGGGGCCGCGGAATTCCGCCCGGGCGGGGCTTCGTCCCAGGGACGATGCCACCCGCTCCGCACACGACGCCCGCAATAAGGCACGCTTGTCCCGTGCCAGAGTCCACGCATCACTCGAAGCCCAAGCGCGGCGAACACCCGCACAGCGCCACACTGCGCCGTCTGGAGAAGTCCTCCGGACGGCTGTCGGCCGCGGCGATCGCGCGCATGGACGAGCAGTTGCCGTGGTACCGGGCGATGCCACCGGAGAACCGGTCGTGGATCGGGCTGGTCGCCCAGGCCGGTATCGCGGCGTTCACCGAATGGTTCCGCCATCCCGAGGCACCGCAGGCGATCAGCACGGACGTCTTCGGCACCGCGCCGCGCGAGCTGACCCGGGCGATCTCGCTGCGGCAGACCGTCGAGATGGTGCGGACCACGATCGAGGTCGTCGAGGCCGCCATCGACGAGGTGGCCGCCCCCGGCGACGAGGCGGTGCTGCGCGAGGCGCTGCTGGTCTACGCCCGCGAGATCGCGTTCGCCACGGCCCAGGTGTACGCGCAGGCCGCCGAGGCGCGCGGCGCGTGGGACGCCCGGCTGGAGTCCCTGGTGGTCAACGCGGTGCTCTCCGGCGAGGCCGACGAGGGGGTGCTCTCCCGGGCGGCGGCGCTGGGCTGGAACTCCCCCGACCACGTCGTCGTGGTGCTGGGCACCGCGCCCGACGGTGACAGCGAGTTGACGGTGGAGGCGATCCGCCGCGCCGCCCGGCACGCCAAACTCCAGGTGCTGACCGGGGTCTTCGGCGACCGGCTGGTGGTGGTGGCCGGCGGCAGCGACGACCCGATCCGGGCGGCCAAGGACCTGATCGGCCCGTTCGCCCCCGGTCCCGTGGTGGCCGGGCCCGTGGTGGGCGATCTGCTGGCGGCCACCCGCTCCGCGCACGCGGCGGCGGCCGGGCTGAAGGCGTGCGCCGCCTGGCCGGACGCGCCGCGCCCGGTGCTCGCCGACGACCTGCTGCCCGAACGGGCCATGGCGGGCGATCCCGTGGCACGCGAACAACTGGTGGAGGAGATCTACAGGCCTCTGGAGGAAGCCGGTTCGGCGCTGCTGGAGACGCTCAGTGTCTACCTGGAGCAGGCGTCGTCACTCGAAGGGGCCGCCCGGATGTTGTTCGTTCACCCCAACACCGTGCGCTACCGGCTGCGACGTGTGACCGATGTCACCGGATGGTCGCCTTCCGATGTACGGTCGGCGTTCACCCTGCGGATCGCCCTCATCCTGGGGCGTCTGTCCGAATCCGACCCTTCGCTTTGACACCTTTGTGGGACACCCACAAATCGCCTGACAGTTCTTGGTCCCTGTCGTCACCGGCGGTGACCACCGCACGCGAGAGAGAGTGTGAAGGTGCTCGTACTCGTAGCCCCCGGCCAGGGCGCCCAGGCGCCCGGCTTCCTCAACCCCTGGCTCGACCTTCCCGGTGTCAAGGACACTCTGAGCGACTGGTCCGACGCCATCGGCCTCGACCTGGTGCACTACGGCACCGAGGCGGACGCCGAGGCGATCCAGGACACCTCGGTGGCCCAGCCGTTGCTGGTCGCCGCCGCACTGGTCTCGGCGCGGCAGCTGTTCCCCACCGGTGAGGACGTCGCCCGGCAGGCCGGTGCCGTGGCGGGCCACAGCGTCGGCGAGCTGGCCGCGTGCGCGCTCGCCGGAGTGCTGTCCGACACCGAGGCGGTCCGGCTGGTGCGCAGGCGCGGCCTGGCCATGGCCGAGGCCGCCGCGGTCACCGAGACCGGCATGTCGGCGCTCCTCGGCGGTGAGCCCGGGGTCGTCCTGCCGCACCTGGAGAAGCTGGGCCTGACCCCGGCGAACGTCAACGGCGCCGGGCAGATCGTGGCCGCCGGGACCGCCGAGCAGCTGGCGGCGCTCGCGGAGGACCTGCCCGAGGGCACCCGCAAGGCGATCCGGCTGAAGGTGGCGGGCGCGTTCCACACCCACCACATGGCCCCGGCCGTCACCGCGCTGGAGGCCGCGGTGCGGGAGCTGGCCCCGGCCGATCCGCACACGCGCTACGTCTCCAACAAGGACGGGCAGACGGTCGCCGCCGGCCGGGACATCGTGGAGCGCCTGGTGGGCCAGGTGGCCAACCCGGTCCGCTGGGATCTGTGCATGGAGACCTTCAAGGAGCTGGGCGTCACGGCCGTCATCGAGGCGTGCCCGGGTGGCACCCTGGTGGGGCTGGCCAAGCGCGCCCTGCCCGGTGTGCAGACCCTCGCGCTGAAGACCCCGGACGACCTCGACAAGGCCCGTGCGCTCATCGCCGAGCACGCCGGGGACGCCGCGCCCACCCCGGCCGAATAAGGAGCAGCCGAGCATGACCGCGAAGATCAAGCCGAGTAAGGGCGCGCCGTACGCCCGGATCCTCGGTGTCGGCGGCTACCGTCCGTCGCGTGTGGTGCCGAACGAGGAGATCCTCAAGCACATCGACTCGTCCGACGAGTGGATCCGCTCCCGCTCCGGGATCGCCACCCGTCACTGGGCGGGCCCCGACGAGACCGTCGCCGAGATGGCGATCGCGGCTGCCGGAAAGGCCATCGCGGACGCCGGGATCGCCCCCGAGGAGATCGGCGCTGTGCTGGTCTCCACGGTGTCCCACTTCAAGCAGACCCCGGCGATCGCCACCGAGATCGCGCACCGGCTGGGCACCGGCAAGCCGCCCGCGTTCGACATCTCCGCCGGATGCGCCGGCTTCACCTACGGGCTGACCCTGGCCAAGGGCATGGTGGTCGACGGCACCGCGGAGTACGTGCTGGTCATCGGTGTCGAGCGGCTCAGCGACCTGACCGACCTGGAGGACCGGGCCACCGCCTTCCTGTTCGGCGACGGTGCCGGGGCGGTCGTCGTCGGCCCCTCGCAGCAGCCGGCGATCGGCCCGACGATCTGGGGCTCGGAGGGCGACAAGGCCGAGACCATCAAGCAGACCCTGCCGTGGGACGTCTACCGGGGCGCCGATCCCGGCGAGGTCCGCTTCCCGGCGATCACCCAGGAGGGCCAGACGGTCTTCCGCTGGGCGGTCTACGAGATGGCCAAGGTGGCCCAGGAGGCCCTGGACGCCGCCGGGTTGACGGCCGATCAGCTCGACGCGTTCATCCCGCACCAGGCCAACATGCGCATCATCGACACGATGATCAAGGCGCTCAAGCTGCCCGAACACGTGGCGGTGGCCCGGGACATCGAGACCACCGGCAACACCTCGGCCGCCTCCATCCCGCTCGCCATGGAGCGGCTGCTGGAGACCGGTCAGGCCAAGAGCGGGGACACCGCGCTGGTCATCGGGTTCGGGGCGGGTCTCGTCTACGCAGCCGCTGTCGTTACTCTCCCCTAGGCAAGATCCTGCGGCACCGCGGTTCCGCGCGCCGCACCACCCCCTATCGCAACACACCGAAGGAGCGCCACAGATGGCCGCCACTCAGGAAGAGATCGTCGAGGGTCTCGCGGAGATCGTCAACGAGATCGCCGGCATCCCGACCGAGGACGTCAAGGAGGACAAGTCCTTCACCGACGACCTGGACGTCGACTCGCTGTCCATGGTCGAGGTCGTCGTCGCCGCCGAAGAGCGCTTCGACGTCAAGATCCCGGACGACGACGTCAAGAACCTCAAGACCGTCGGCGACGCCGTCGACTACATCCTGAAGCACCAGGGCTGACCGACCTCAGGTTGACGCGTCTGTCGCCACCCGCCGCTGGGTGGCACCGCGTTGCCTTCACCCTCGATACGTGGAGACAAGAGTTCCTGTGAATCCGACCAATCGCACCGTGGTCGTCACCGGTATCGGCGCAACCACACCGCTGGGTGGCGACAGCGCATCGACCTGGCAGGCCCTGGTCGCCGGTGAGTCCGGCGTCTCGCTTCTGGAGCAGGAGTGGGCGGCCGAGCTGCCCGTGCGCATCGCGGCGCAGATCGCCGTCGAGCCGACGGAGATCCTGCCGCGGCCGCAGGCCCGCAAGCTGGACCGTTCGGCGCAGTTCGCGCTGATCGCGGCGCGGGAGGCGTGGGCCGACGCCGGCTTCAGCGGGCGCGCCGGCGAGCCCACCGAGGGCCCCGCGGTCGACCCCGACCGGCTGGGCACGGTCGTCGCCTCCGGCATCGGCGGCGTGACGACGCTGCTCGGCCAGTACGACATCCTGCGCGAGCAGGGCGTGCGGAAGGTCTCGCCGCACACCGTGCCGATGCTGATGCCCAACAGCCCGTCCGCCAACGTGGGCATCGAGCTCAACGCCCGGGCCGGGGTGCACACCCCGGTCAGCGCCTGCGCCTCCGGTGCCGAGGCGATCGGCTACGCGATCGAGATGATCCGCTCCGGCCGCGCCGACGTGGTGGTCGCCGGCGGCACGGAGGCGGCGATCCACCCGCTGCCCATCGTCGCCTTCGGCAACATGCAGGCGATGTCCAAGAACAACGACGACCCGAAGGGCGCCTCGCGCCCCTACGACGTGGCCCGCGACGGCTTCGTCATGGGTGAGGGCGCCGGCATCCTGGTGCTGGAGTCCGAGGAGCACGCCAAGGCCCGCGGGGCCCGGGTGTACTGCGAGGCGGTGGGCCAGGGCGTCTCCGCCGACGCGCACCACATCGCGCAGCCCGAGCCGTCCGGCCGCGGCATCTCCAGCGCCCTGCAGAACCTGCTGGACCACGCCGACCTCAAGCCCGCCGAGATCGCGCACATCAACGCGCACGCCACCTCCACCCCGGTGGGCGACGTGGGCGAACTGCGCGCGCTGCGCAAGGTGTTCGACCACGACCTGGACCACATGGCGATCTCCGCCACCAAGTCGATGACCGGCCACCTGCTGGGCGGCGCCGGCGGTGTGGAGTCGGTAGCCACCGTTCTCGCGCTGCACCACCGGATCGCTCCGCCGACCATCAACGTCGACAACATCGACCCCGAGGTCGACGCCGACATCGTCCGCGGCGAGGCCCGCGCCCTGCCGGAGGGCACGATCGCCGCGCTGAACAACTCGTTCGGCTTCGGCGGCCACAACGTCGTCCTGGCGTTCCGCCGCCGCTGAGCCGCAGCGCTCGGGTGAAGCCCGCGACCGCCTCGGCGGCCGCGGGCTTCGTGCCTTTCCGGGCCGTCAGCCGGTCCCCGGGCCGGCGGCCGCCCGGACCGCCCACTCGACGAAGGGCGCGGCGTCCTCCAGCGGGCCGGGAGGCTCCGCACCGGTGAGGCGGACGACCTCCTCCGCCGTCTCCTCAGGTGCGGCGCGGTACGGCACCGCCAGGTTGCGGGCGGCCGCGTCCGCGCACCGCCTCGTCTGCGCCCCCGCCCGCCGGGCGACCACCTGTGCGTGCAGCGGCGGCAGGACGACCTCCATGGGCCGGTCCGCGTTCACCAGGACCTGGGTCAGGGCGAAGACGCCGATCGGCAGGTCCTCCACGAACGCCCGCGGATCCACCGCCACCAGTCGCAGCGCGGTGGCGACCGCCTCACGACGGCTGCGGACCGCCTCGTCGTGGCGTCCGGCCGGCTCAGGCACTCGGCGTGCACCACCAGGGCCCTGGCCGGCGGGTCGGTTCAGGGGCAGCGCACGACCTGTCCCGCCCACGACAGCCCGCCGCCGAAGCCGAACAGCAGCGCCGGGGAGCCCGGGGCCACCTCGCCGCGTTCGACGAGCTTGGACAGGGCCAACGGGACCGAGGCGGCCGAGGTGTTGCCGGAGTCGACGACGTCACGGGCGATCACCACACCGGCGGGCAGGGCGAGTTGGCGTATCACGGCCTCGATGATGCGCAGGTTGGCCTGGTGGGTGACGACGGCGCCGAGGTCCTCGACCGCCACGCCCGCGCGGTCGCAGGCCTCGCGGGCCAGCGGCGCCAGTTGCGTGGTGGCCCAGCGGAAGACGGTCTGCCCTTCCTGGGCGAAGCGCGGATGCCAGTCGCCCGTGAGGCGCACGGCGTCCCGGCGGGTCGGGTCGGAGCCCCAGACCACCGGGCCCACGCCGTCGTGGTCGGCGGCGCTGACCACGGCCGCCCCGGCGCCGTCGCCGAGGAGTACGCAGGTGCTGCGGTCGCTCCAGTCGGTGACGTCGGACATCCGCTCGGCCCCGATGACCAGGGCGTGGCGGGCGGCGCCGGCGCGGATCGCGTGGTCGGCGGTGGCGAGAGCCGTGCAGAAGCCGGCGCAGCCGTTGTTGAGGTCGTAGGCCACCGCGGCGGGGATGCCGAGCACGCCTGCGACCTGGGCGGCGATGCTGGGGCAGCGGTCGATCGCGGAGCAGGTGGCGACGGTGACCAGCCCGATCTCCTCGGGGACGAGCCCCGACGCGGCGAGCGCCTTGCCGGCCGCGGCGGCGGCCAGGTCCGCGACCGACTCCCCGTCCGCGATCCGCCGGGTGGCGATGCCGGTGCGCTGCCGGATCCACTCGTCGCTGGTGTCGACGATCGCGGCGAGGTCGTCGTTGGTCATGACACGTTCGGGCTGGTGGTGGCCCAGCGCGGCGATACGGGCTCCCGGCACGGCACAGCTCCTCAGATCGGTGATCAGTGCACGGCGAATATAGCGACCGATCGATCGGAAGTTAAATACGCGCGGTCGCGGAGCACGCCGATACGATGGGGACATGAGCCCGCGCAAGTCCGTCGTAGAGGCCGGTCGGACCCGCGACCGGATCGTGGAGCGAAGCGTCGCCGTCGCCTCCGTCGAGGGCCTCGAAGGGCTCACCATCGGGCGGCTCGCGGCGGATCTGGGGATGAGCAAGTCCGGTCTGCTCGGCCACTTCGGCACCAAGGAGGCGCTCCAACTGGCCGCCCTGCAACGGGCGTCGGCGATCTTCGCGCGCGCGGTGTGGGAGCCGGCCGAGCAGCTCACGCCGGGGCTGACGCGGCTGCGCGCGGTCTGCGAGAACTGGATCACCTATCTGGAGCGCGAGCGCGCGGCGTTCCCCGGCGGCTGCCTGTTCACCACGGCGGTGGTGGAGTTCGACGGGCGGGACGACGGGCCGGTCCGGGACGCGGTCGCCCGGCTCTTCCGCACCTGGCGGCGCAGGCTCATCGTCGATCTGCGCGTCGCGGTGCGCAGGGGCGAGCTGCCCGCCGAGACCGATCCGCGTCAGGTCGCCTTCGAGCTGACCGGCCTGTACATGGGTCTCAACCAGGCCATCCAGCTGCTGCGCGACCCGCACGCCCCGGACCGCACCCGCCGGGCGCTCGCCCGTCTGCTGGGCTGACTCAGTCCTCGAAACTGGCCAGGTAGGAGGCGGCGCCGTCCTTGTCCCCGTGGCCGTGCGCCTCGGCGCGGGCCAGCCGCTCGACGCCCGCGGGGGCGAGGTCGAGGCGCACCCCGGCCTCCTCGGCGGCCCGCACGATCAGCCGGGCGTCCTTCAGAGCGCCGGTGAGGGTGAAGCTCGGCGTGTAGTCGCCGTCGATCATCGCCTCGGCCTTCATCCGCAGATACGCCGAGTCGAGCGTGGTGCCCTCCAGCGCGTCGAGGAAGTCGCGCTCGTTCACACCGAGGCCCTTGGCGAGGGCGAGCGTCTCGGCGGTGCCGTTGATGACGGTCAGCACCCAGTTGTTGAAGACCAGCTTGAGCCTGCTGGCGGCGCCCGACGCCGCGTCGCCCTCCAGCCAGACCGTGCGCTGCCCGATCGCGCCGAAGACCCGGTCCGCGATCGGCCGGACCTCCTGCGGCCCTGCGGCCAGAACCTGCAACCTCCCTTGTTCGGCTGGCTGCTTGGTGCCGAGCACGGGCGCGTCGACGAAGTGCACCCCGCGCTCCGCCGCGAACTCCGCCAACGGCCGCAGGGCCTGCGGGCCCACGGTGGCCGACTGGATCCACACCGTGCCCTCGGCGAGCCCGGGGGCGGCGGCCCGCATCGCGTCGAGGACGCTTCCGCCGTCGAGCAGTATCGTCAGCACCACGTCCGCGCCGCGCACCGCCTCCGCCGGCTCGTCCGCCACACGGGCGCCGTCGGCCGCCAGCGGTTCGGCCCGGGAGCGGGTGCGGTTCCACACGCGTACGTCATGACCGGCCCTGACGAGGTTGCGGGCCATCGCGGCCCCCATCGTGCCGGTGCCGAGAACGGCCACCGCGATCTTGTCTGCCATGCCGCCACGCTACGCCCGGGGCGCGGTCGCGGGTCAACGCCACAGCCGGGTGCTCACACCACCTGGTGAAGCCAGCGCACCGGGGCCCCCTCACCGGCGTACCGGAAGGGCTCCAGCTCGTCGTCCCAGGGCTTGCCGAGCAACTTGGCGATCTCCGCCGCCAGATCGGCCTCGCCGCTCTTGGCGCGGGCCAGGGCGGCGCGCAGACGGTCCTCGGGGACCAGGATGTCGCCGTGGATGCCGGTCACGGCGTGGAAGATGCCCAGGTCCGGTGTGCTGCTGTAGCGCTCGCCCTCGGCGGTGGCACACGGCTCCGCGGTCACCTCGAAACGCAGCAGGTGCCAGCCGCGCAGGGCGGACGCCAGCCGCGACGCCGTGCCGGGATCGCCGTGCCAGGAGAACTCGGCACGCCACGTACCGGGCGCGGCCGGCTGGCGGATCCAGTCAAGGCTGACGCGCACACCGAGCACGCCCGCGACCGCCCATTCGACGTGCGGGCACAGCGCGCGTGGTGCGGAGTGCACGTAAAGAACTCCACGTGTCGTCACCGGGACCTCCAGTGTGGGACGAGGTTCGCCTTCCCCAGCGGCCTCGCGCCCGTTCCACTCGTTCCGGGACGGCGCCCGTCATTCTGCACCATTTTGAGCAAACGGGACAAGAACTGATCGCTCGCGCCCGACCTCCGATCCAGAATCCGGCCGACCGTCCCTTTCCGCTCCAACCGTCAGGGAAAAGCTACCGTGCGGCGTGCATGCCGGGGTGACGTACCGTCGGGCTCAGCGAGATATCACCCGGACATCCGAGAGGAAAAAGACCGATGCGCGAGCCATTCCGGCGGGCCCGGTCGGCCTGCGCCGCCGCGGCGGCCGCCATGGCCCTGATGCTGGTCGGCTGCGCCTCCGGCACGGACACAGGGCGGCCCCACGGCACGGCCGCGAGCCGCCGCCCGCACTCGGCCCCGGCCTCCCCCACCGCCTCCCAGGACGGCTGGAACCCGCACCCCGCCTCCGTCGCCGCCCTGGGCGACTCCATCACCCGCGGCTTCGACGCGTGTTCCCTGCTGGCCGACTGCCCGGAGGTCTCCTGGGCCACCGGGACCAGGGCGGAGGTGGACAGCCTGACGGCCCGTCTGCTGACCTCCCGCCAGGGAGCCGCCCTGAACTACGCGGCCTCCGGCGCCCGGATGGCGGACCTGCGCGACCAGGCCGCCCGGGCCGCGCGCGACCGCCCGGGCCTGGTCACGGTCCTGATGGGCGCCAACGACGCCTGCCGCCCGTCGGCCACCCTGATGACGCCGGTCGAGACGTTCCGGGCGCAGTTCACCGCCGCGATGGACACGCTGCGCCGGGGCTCGCCGGATACGGAGGTGTACGTGGCGAGCGTCCCCGACCTGCGCCGGCTGTGGGACGTCGGGCGGGGCAGCCCGCTCGCCCGGCAGGTCTGGGCGCTGGGCGTCTGCCCGTCGATCCTCGCCTCCCCCGACGCCGACTCCCCTGCCGACACCGCCCGGCGCGACGCGGTCCGGGCCCGGGTGGTCGCCTACAACGACGTGCTGCGCGAGGTCTGCGGGCGGTATCCGCGCTGCCGGTACGACGGCGGCGCCGTCTTCAACGCACCCTTCGGCACCGATGAGTTGAGCCCCTGGGACTGGTTCCACCCCAGCGCGCGGGGACAGGCACGCCTCGCCCGCCTGGCCTACGCCGGCATCGAGGGCCGCTGAAACGGCCTCACCCGTACGAGGGAGCCGCTACCGCCCCGCTCACCCGCACGACCGACAGCACGAGATCCGCTGGACGGGCGATCCCCCGAAGGGCGCGACTGCCGAGGATGAATCCACCTCACCTCGACGGGAGTTGCCCTTCATGCACAGCAGACTCGCACGCGCCGCCCTGGCCTGCGCGGCCACCGCCGCCGCCCTGACCGCGGCCGCCGTTCCGACCGCCTCGGCCTCGCCCGCGCACCACGCCGGGCGCGGCGCCGTCGTCTCCGTCACGCCGCTCGACCACTTCACCCAGGCGCAGACCGACGACTACCTCACCCGCGGCCGCCTGGCGCAGCAAAGCGCCCGCAACGGGGTGGACAGCTACCGGATCGAGTACGACACCGTCACCCCGCAGGGCGCGCCGACGACCGCCAGCGGGCTGCTCGTCCTCCCGCGGACCGAGGGCCGCGCGCCGCTGCCCGTCGTCGCCTTCGAGCACGGAACCCTCGCGGACCGGGCCGACGCGCCCTCGGTCGACGGCACGACGCGGCCCGACCGAGCCCGCACCATGATGTTCGCCGCCCAGGGGTACGCGGCCGTCGCCCCCGACTACCTCGGGCTCGGCACCGGCCCCGGCCACCACCCGTACACCCACGCGCCCTCCGAGGCGACCGCGTCGGTCGACCTGCTGCGGGCGGCGCGTACCGCGACCCGGGAGCGGGGCCGGCGGCTCGGCCGCGACGTCATGATCACCGGTTTCTCGCAGGGCGGCCACGCCGCGATGGCGTTCGGCGAGGCGCTCCAGGCGGGCGCGGACCCGTACTTCCGGCTGCGGGCGCTGGCACCGGTGAGCGGACCGTACGACGTGGAGCACGCGGAGATACCCGCGGGGCTCGACGGGCGGGTCGATCCGCGCAACGCGGCCTACTACTTCGGGTACTGGCTGACCTCGATGAACCGCATCCACCACCTGTACGACGACCCCTCCGAGGTCTTCCGGGCCCCCTACGACACCACCGTCCCGCAGCTGTTCGACGGCGACCACACCGACGGGCAGATCGCCGCAGGGCTGCCGGCGAGCCCCCGCGAGCTGCTCACCCCTCAGTTCCTCGCCAGGGCCGAGCACCCCACCGGGGAGCTGCTGCGGGCGATCCGGGAGAGCGACACCACCTGCTCGGGGTGGACCCCGCGGGTCCCGGTGCGCCTGTACCTGGCGAGCGGCGACCGCAACGTCGCCCCGGCCAACGCCTACGACTGCGCGGCGCAGCTGCGCTCGCACGGCGCCGACGTCACCCTGACCGACGAGGGGAACGTGGACCACACCACCTCGGTGCGGATGGCGCTGCCGGGGATCCTCGACTGGTTCGAGACCGTGCGGCCGGCCCCGCGCGCCGGGTAGCGCCGCAGGCGGGCGGAGGGGCGGGGCGCGTCAGGACGCCCCGCCCCGGCTCCGCACCGGGCCGCCGGGGGCGGCAACACGGCGCACCCACAGGGTAGTTGCTGCGGGAGCCTGCGCGGGGGAAGAGCGAGGGGCGTGCCCCAAGGGAGCATGGCGGTGCGGCATGCGAGGGATTTGCGGCTCGTCCCGGCATTTCCCCTATGAT
>CAYNNX010000097.1:0-20548 GCA_964398515.1 uncultured Streptantibioticus sp.
AATTCCGCAGCCGTTTACGACCGCAATCCCGGCAGCGAGCTGATCAACTGGCTGAAGGATCCCGAGCCGGACCGCTGAACCGCCCGCGGACGACCGACGGGGTACGACTGCCCGACAATCGGCCAAATGCCGGGCGCATAAGCCAACTGAGCGACCCAGCAGTGGTTACCGACCTTCCGGTGCGGGCACGTAGCTCGGTATGGGCTGGACGCACGACTACCGTGACGTATCTCGCGACCACCGAGGCACCGCCACCACGGGCCGATCCACACCCGAGGCGGTCCTCCACGACCAGGAGCAGCTCCTGGCCATCCCGCGCATCCTTCGGCGACGGGCGCGCTGGGTAGGCGCCCGGCTGCGACACTCCACGCGCGGCTAGCCCCTCCGCACACCGTCCCCGGCTTCCCGGGCTTCCCGGGCTTCCCGGGCTTGCCCGGCGCTCACAAGGCGCAGTCCTGCGTGCCCACCGGGCGTACCGCGGTGCCGCCGGCGGCGATGTCGGCCTTCACCTCATGGGTCGTCAGGGCGTACCCGGTGCTGTCGTCGTCGAGCGACTTGGCGAAGACGACCCCGTAGACCCGGCCGTCGGGGGTGAGCAGCGGACCGCCGGAGTTGCCCTGCCGGACGGTGGTGTAGAGGGAGTAGACGTCGCGGCTGACGTTTCCGCGGCGGTAGATGTCCGGGCCGTGCGCCTGGATGCGTGCGCGCACCCGGGCGGCGCGCACGTCGTAGCCCCCGTTCTCCGGGAAGCCCGCCACGATCGCGCTGTCGCCGCTGTGCGCGGGGTGGTCGTCGAAGTTGAGCGCGGGCGCGTCCAGGGACGGCACGTCCAGCACCGCGATGTCGCGCTGCCAGTCGTAGAGCACGACCTTGGCCTGGTAGGTCTGGCTCTGGCCGCCGAGTTGGACCGTGGGGTCCTGAACGCCGCCGACGACATGGGCGTTGGTCATCACCCGATGCGGTGAGAAGACGAATCCGGTGCCCTCCAGGACCTTCGCGCAGCCGGCGGCGGTGCCGGTGACCTTGACGATGCTGCGCTCGGCGCGCGCGGCCGTCCCGTCGGTCGCGAGCCTCGGGTCGGGGGCGGGCACCGGGGCGATCGGCTCGCTGGAGAAGGGCGTGAAGACCTGCGGGAAGCCGTTCTGCGCCAGCACGGAGGAGAAGTCGGCGAACCACATGCCCGCCTGCTGCGGGATCATCCGCGACACACCGGTGAGCACCTTGGAGGCGCGCACCTC
The DNA here is from genome assembly GCA_964398515.1 of uncultured Streptantibioticus sp. Classification (GTDB taxonomy): domain Bacteria; phylum Actinomycetota; class Actinomycetes; order Streptomycetales; family Streptomycetaceae; genus CAYNNX01. The sequence goes on from CAYNNX010000097.1 coordinate 1,239, forward strand.
ACGGCCGATGGTCGGCAGCGCGGTCCCCGCGAGCGCGGAACCGATCAACCAGGCGACCAGCAGCATCGCCAGCACGTTGACGAGCGCGCCGCCGGTCGCGTCGACGGCGCGCGCCGGGGACCAAGTGATGTGCGTACGAAGCCGGTTGCCCAGGTGCGTGGTGAACGCCTGGCCCACGGAGGCGAAGACGATCACGACGGCCACGGCCATGATCGCGCTGAACGTCCCCGGAGTCGCGCTGCCCATCACCCCGCCCCAGATGATCGGAAGCAGGTAGATGGCCAGGAGGCCGCCGCCGAGGAAGCCGAGCACGGAGAGGATTCCGACGACGAAGCCCTGCCGGTATCCGATCACGGCGAACCACACGGCGGCGAGCAGCAGCAGGATGTCCAGCGCGTTCACCCGGATACCGTCTCATGCACGGGCGCTGAGCGGGACTTCCCTGCCGCGGTCCCAGGCACGTTCCCAACCGCAGAAGTGCAGCAGGCGGTCGATCAATCCGGCCGTGAACCCCCAGACCAGGACATCGGCGACGAGGAACGCCGGGCCGCGGAAGCCGCTCGGATGCGTCACCGTCGCCCGGTGGTCGGGGTCGGCGAGATCGGCCACGGGCACGGTGAACACCCGGGCGGTCTCGGCCGGGTCGACCGCGCCGACCGGGCTCGGCTCCCGCCACCAGCCCAGCACCGGTGTCACCACGAAGCCGCTCACCGGGATGTAGAGCCGCGGCAGCACCCCGAAGATCTGCACCCCGGACGGGTCCAGCCCGGTCTCCTCGCGCGCCTCGCGCAACGCGGCCCGCACCGGCCCCTCCCCTTCGGGGTCCCCGTCCTGCGGGTCGAGCGCGCCGCCGGGGAAGGACGGCTGCCCGGCGTGCGAACGCAGGGACCGGGCCCGCTCGGTCAGCAGCAGCTCCGGTCCGCGCTCCCCCTCGCCGAACAGGATCAGCACGGCGGAGGGCCGCCCGCCCGTCCGCGGCGGCAGGTAGCGGCTCAACTCCTCGGGCAGCACGGTGTTCGCCACGTCGGCGACGGGTGCGAGCCACTCTGGGAGGCCGTCGAGGTCCACCCGCGTCCGCGGAACGGTCGTCATCCGTCCTCCCGCGGCGGCGTGACGGGCTGGTGAACGGCCTTCTGATGCTCCACGAACGACTGCGGCGGCTTGAGCCGCTGCCCGGTTCCGCCCGGCTGCAACTCGTACTTGAGCAGCTTGCGCGCCTTGTCCGGGTCGGTCTCGCCCTCTCCGAACGAGGGGCACAGCGGGGCGATCTGGCAGGCGCCGCAGGCGGGTTTGCGGGAGTGGCAGACGCGGCGGCCGTGGAAGATGAGCCGGTGCGAGAGCATCGTCCACTCGGACTTCGGGAAGAGGTCGCCGACCTCCTGCTCGATCTTCTCGGGGTCCTCCGAGGCGGTCCACCGAAAGCGCCGGGCGAGCCGTCCGAAGTGCGTGTCCACCGTGATCCCGGGCACGCCGAACGCGTTGCCGAGGACGACGTTGGCGGTCTTGCGCCCGACTCCCGGCAGGGTCACCAGATCCTCCAGGCGCCCGGGCACCTCGCCGCCGAACCGGTCCCGCAGCGCTGCCGACAGCCCCAGCAGCGACCTTGCCTTCGCCCGGAAGAAGCCGGTGGGCCGGATCATCTCCTCCAACTCCTGCGGATCGGCCGCCGCCATCTCCTCGGGCGTCGGGTACTTCGCGAAGAGCGCGGGGGTCGTCTGGTTCACCCGCAGGTCCGTGGTCTGCGCGGAGAGGACCGTGGCCACGAGCAGTTGGAACGGATCGGCGAAGTCCAGCTCGGGGTGCGCGTACGGGTAGAGCTCGGCCAGCTCCCGATTGATCCGCCGCGCCCGGCGCACGAGCGCGGCCCGGGATTCGTGTCTGGCCGGTGCGGCGGCTTTCACGGATGTGGCGGCCTTCGCCGCCTTGGTGGTCCTGGCCGCCTTCGCGGGCTTCACCGGCACCGCGGACTCGGCGGCCTTGGCGGGCTCGGGGGCCTTCGCGGCCTTGGCCGTTGCAGAGGTCCTGGCGGTCTTGCCGGCCTTGGCTGCCTTGGCTGCCTTGGCTGCCTTGGCTGCCTTGGCTGCCTTGGCGGCCGGCGCGGCCTTGCGGGCCGGCGGGCGCTTCGGCGGGCCCGCTTCGGCCGTACGGTCGGGCTGTTCGCTCACAGCGGAATCCTGGCCGCGGGTCGCCCGGGCGGACCCGCCGGCCTGCTGCTTCCTCGGCGCACTCGGCGTATCAGGCACCCGGCCAGCCTACGGCCCACCGCCGACATCAGGCCCGGGCGACCACGAATCCCGGCCCTTTCCGACCCCGGCGCACACCTCGGCCCCGGCATAGGACACACTTGTGATTGATCGCACTGTTTTACCGTCCGGCATTATGGGGACTGGATCCGGTCGGTGAAGTCAACAAGGAGAGACCTCGTGGACGACGTTCTGCGGCGCGCACCGCTCTTCGCGGCGCTCGACGACGAGCAGGCCGCTGAGCTGCGCGCCTCCATGACGGAGGTCACGCTCGCGCGTGGTGACTCGCTCTTCCACGAGGGCGACCCCGGCGACCGCCTCTACGTGGTCACCGAAGGCAAGGTGAAGCTCCACCGCACCTCGCCCGACGGACGCGAGAACATGCTCGCCGTGCTCGGCCCCTCCGAGATGATCGGAGAGCTGTCGCTGTTCGACCCGGGCCCGCGCACCGCGACGGCGACCGCGCTCACCGAGGTCAAGCTGCTGGGCCTCGGCCACGGGGACCTTCAGCCCTGGATGAACGCCCGGCCCGAGGTCGCGGTCGCGCTGCTGCGCGCCATCGCGCGACGGCTGCGGCGCACCAACGACAACATGTCCGACCTGGTCTTCTCCGACGTCCCGGGCCGCGTGGCCAAGGCCCTGCTCGACCTGTCGCGCCGGTTCGGCGTCCAGTCCGACGAGGGCATCCACGTCGTGCACGACCTGACGCAGGAAGAGCTGGCCCAGCTGGTCGGCGCCTCGCGTGAGACGGTCAACAAGGCCCTGGCGGACTTCGCCCAGCGCGGCTGGCTGCGGCTGGAGGCGCGCGCGGTGATCCTGCTGGACGTGGAGCGGCTGGCCAAGCGGTCGCGCTGACGCGCCCAGCCGCCTCCGCCACCGAGGCGGCGGGGGCGCCGGTTCACCCGAGGCGGCTCAGATGAGGCCGTGCTCGCGCAGGTAGTCCAGCTGGGCCCGCACCGACAGCTCGGCCGCCGGCCACAGCGCACGGTCCACGTCCGCGTACACGTGCGAGACGACCGCGGCCGGGGTCAGATGGCCCTGCTCCACCGCGGTCTCGACCTGCGCGAGCCGGTGCGCGCGATGGGCCAGGTAGTACTCGACGGCACCGCGCGCGTCGTCCAGGACGGGCCCGTGGCCGGGCAGGATCGTCCGGATGCCGCCGTCCGCGGTGAGGGCCTGGAGCCGCCGCAGGGAGTCCAGGTAGTCGCCGAGGCGCCCGTCGGGGTGGGCCACGACGGTGGTGCCGCGGCCCAGGACCGTGTCGCCCGTGAGGACCGCGGAGTCGGCGGGCAGATGGAAAGAGAGCGAGTCGGCCGTGTGGCCCGGGGTCGCCACAACACGCATCTCCAGGCCGCCGGTGGTGATCACGTCCCCGGCCGCCAGCCCCTCGCCGCCCAGCCGCAGCGCCGGGTCGAGCGCCCGTACCGGGGTGCGGGTCAGCTCGGCGAACCGCTCCGCTCCCGCGGCGTGGTCGGGGTGGCCGTGGGTGAGGACGGTGAGCGCGATCCGCTTGCCCGCGGCTTCGGCGACCTCCACGACACGCCTCAGATGGGCCTCGTCGCGCGGACCGGGGTCCACCACGACCGCGAGCTCGGAGTCCGGTTCGGCGACGATCCAGGTGTTCGTCCCGTCGAGCGTCATCGGCGACGGATTCGGCGCCAGGACGCACACCGCCCGGGAGGTCGCCCGACCACCCACGGAAGGCTGCGGAGCGCCGGGCAGAATGGCGGCCGTCATCACTGGGCTCCTCGTCCGGTCGTCGGATCATACGTCTCCCCGCTAACGCCGCCCGGCACACCGGGTGCCCCCAGGCGGACCGCGTCCCCGGCCGCCTCACGCGGCACGCGGCGGGTGAACTCCTCGTGGCCCGGCCAGCTCAGCACGATCTCGTCGCCGGCGAGCCGGGCCTGCGCCAGAACGGGCGCCATGTCGCGTTCCCCGCACGCGGCCAGGGCCTGGTCCACCGTGCTGTACGGCAGCAGGGCCCGCAGGGTGGCGATGGTCGGGGGCATCATCAGCAGGTCGCCGCGGTCGTAGGCGGCCACGGCGTCGCGGGCCGCCGGCCATTCGGCCCGGTCCGCCTCGCCGGAGACGTCACGGGTGAGCTGGCCCTCGGGGAGGGCGGCGAGGAAGAACCACGTGTCGTAGCGGCGCTCCTCGAACTCCGGGGTGATCCAGCGGGCCCAGGGCCCCAGCAGGTCGGAGCGGAGCACGAGGTCGCGGCGGGCGAGGACGTCGGCGAAGGAGATCTCCCGGGCGACCAGGGCGCGGCGGTCGGCCTCCCAGCCGTCCCCGCTGGTGTCGGCCACCACGGAACCGGCGTCCGGGCCCGCCAGCAGCACGCCCGACTCCTCGAAGGTCTCCCGCACCGCCGCGCAGACCACCGCCTGGGCGGCGGCCGCCTCCACCCCCAGCGGCCCGGCCCACTCCTCCAGCGACGGGCCCGCCCAGCGCACCGGGCGTTCGTCGCGCGGATCCACACCGCCGCCCGGATACGCGTACGCGCCCCCGGCGAAGGCCATGGAGGCGCGTCTGCGCAGCATGTGGACCTGCGGCCCGCCCGGCGCGTCCCGCAGCAGCAGCACGGTCGCGGCACGCCGCGGCCGCACCGGGGTCAGGCGGCCCTCCGCCAGGGCGCGGATCCGCTCCGGCCAGGACGGCGGGAACCAGCCCTTCGCCCGCGGCGGGCGCGCTCCGGCGGCGCCCGCCGAGCCCGCTGCGTCGGTCGTGGTCATGGCGGCGATGCTATGCGCTTGCGGCGGTATGTTCGAGAGGGCGCCGGTCCGGCGCCCTCCCCCGGCCGGACGGCGCGCTTCACCGGTCACGGCCTACCGGTCACGGCCCGCCGCCTCGGCGCTCACTCCGTCAGTTCCACCTGGATCTCGACCTCGACCGGGGCGTCCAGCGGCAGCACGGCGACGCCCACGGCGCTGCGGGCGTGCACGCCCTTGTCGCCCAGGACCGCGCCGAGCAGCTCGCTCGCGCCGTTGACGACACCGGGCTGGCCGGTGAAGTCGGCGGCCGAGGCGACGAACCCGACGACCTTCACCACCCGGGCGATCGCGTCCAGGTCGCCGACGACCGACCTGACGGCCGCGAGCGCGTTGAGCGCGCATGTCGCCGCCAGCTGCTTCGCCTCCTCCGCGGTCACCTCGGCGCCCACCTTGCCGGTGACCGGCAGCTTGCCGTCGACCATCGGCAGCTGGCCGGCGGTGTAGACGTAACGGCCGGAGCGGACGGCCGGCTGGTAGGCGGCCAGCGGCGGCACGACCTCGGGCAGCGTCAGCCCGAGCTCGGCGATCCTCTCCTCGACGAGGCTCATGCCTTCTCCCGCTTGAGGTAGGCCACCAGCTGCTCGGGGTTGGCCGGTCCGGGGACGACCTGGACGAGCTCCCAGCCGTCCTCGCCCCACTGGTCCAGGATCTGCTTCGTGGCGTGTACGAGCAGCGGCACAGTCGCGTATTCCCACTTGGTCATGGGTGCGACTGTAATGCCTCGGTCGCCCGACCCCGTGCGTGGAGCGGCGGGGTACTGGTTAGGCTCGTGAGGGTGAGCGCCCAACAGCCAGCCTCGCCCAGGCTCCACATCGTCACGGGCAAGGGCGGGACCGGGAAGACCACGGTCGCCGCCGCCCTCGCGCTCGCCCTGGCGACCGAGGGCAGACGCGTTCTGCTGGTGGAGGTCGAAGGGCGGCAGGGCATCGCCCAGCTGTTCGAGACCGAGGCGCTGCCGTACGAGGAGCGCAAGATCGCGATCGGGCGCGGTGGCGGCGAGGTCTACGCCCTGGCGATCGATCCGGAACTGGCGCTCCTGGACTACCTGGAGATGTTCTACAAACTCGGCCGGGCCGGGCGGGCGTTGAAGAAGCTCGGCGCCGTCGACTTCGCCACCACGATCGCCCCGGGCCTGCGCGACGTCCTGCTCACCGGCAAGGCCTGCGAGGCGGTGCGCCGCAAGCACCCCGCGAGCGCCAAGGAGCGTCCGGGCCGCAGGGCGTACGACGCGGTGGTGATGGACGCGCCGCCGACGGGCCGGATCACCCGGTTCCTCAATGTCAATGACGAAGTGGCCGGGCTCGCCCGGTTCGGGCCGATATACAACCAGGCGCAGGCGGTGATGCGGGTCCTGAAGTCGGCCGAGACCGCGGTCCACCTGGTGACGCTGCTGGAGGAGATGCCGGTCCAGGAGACCGTGGACGGCGTCGCCGAGCTGCGCGCCGCCGGACTGCCGGTCGGCGCGGTCGTGGTGAACATGCTGCGGCCGGTCGTGCTCGACGAGGAGGCGGTGACCGCGGCGGCCAACGGGCGCCGCACGGCGGTCGCCAAGGCCCTCTCCCAGGCGGGCCTCGGCGGCGCCCGGCGCGGCGGCCTCGCGGAGCGCCTGGTCGACCCGCTGCTGGAACAGGCCCGCGAGCACGCCGAACGGGTCGTCCTGGAGCGCCGCGAGCGCGCCGAGATCGAGTCCCTGGGGCTGCCCGCGTACGAACTCGCGCTGCTGGGCGACGGGGTGGACGTCGGCGGCCTCTACCAGCTGGCGAGATCGCTGCGCGAGCAGGCGTTCACGGGCCACCACGAGGGGAGACCATGACTGCGACCGCAAGCGCCCCCACCCCGAGCGGTGCGGCGGGGGAGGCGGGGACGAACTGGGAGCCTCCGGCGCTGGAGATCGACCCGCTGCTCGACGATCCGGCGACCCGCATCATCGTGTGCTGCGGCTCGGGCGGTGTGGGCAAGACGACCACGGCCGCCGCGCTGGGCGTACGGGCGGCCGAGCGCGGGCGGGCCGTGGTGGTGCTGACGATCGACCCGGCGCGGCGGCTCGCCCAGTCGATGGGGCTCACCGAGCTGGACAACACACCGCGCCGGGTGGACGGCGTCGACGAGTCGGCGGGCGGCCGGCTGCACGCGATGATGCTGGACATGAAGCGCACGTTCGACGAGATCGTCGAGCAGCACGCCGATCCGCAGCGGGCGCAGGCGATCCTGGAGAACCCCTTCTACCAGTCGCTGTCGGCCGGTTTCGCGGGCACGCAGGAGTACATGGCCATGGAGAAGCTGGGCCAGCTGCGGGCGCGCGACGAGTGGGACCTGATCATCGTGGACACCCCGCCGAGCCGTTCCGCGCTGGACTTCCTGGACGCGCCGAGCCGTCTCGGCTCGTTCCTCGACGGGAGGTTCATCCGCCTGCTGATGGCCCCGGCGAAGGCGGGCGGCCGGGCCGGGATGAAGGTGCTGAACATCGGCATGTTCGGCCTGTCGATGATGACGGGCGTGCTGAGCAAGGTGATGGGCGCTCATCTGCTCCAGGACGTGCAGACGTTCGTCGCCGCCATGGACACGATGTTCGGCGGCTTCCGCAAGCGAGCCGACGCGACCTACCGGCTGCTGCAGGCGCCCGGCACGGCGTTCCTGGTGGTGGCCGCGCCGGAACGGGACGCGCTGCGCGAGGCGTCGTACTTCGTGGACCGGCTGGCCGCGGACGACATGCCGCTGGCCGGACTGGTCCTCAACCGGGTGCACGGCAGCGGCGCGGCGCAGCTCAGCGCGGAGCGGGCGCTCGCAGCGGCCGAGGCCCTGGAGGACCTGCTGGCACCGGCGCCGACTTCCGCCTGCGGCAACGGAGTTGGCGATCACGACGTCGCGGGAGAGGATCTGGCGGGGGAGGAAGAAAATCTTCCGCAGGGCGGCATTGACGATCATGGGAACGGGAAGAATCCCTGTCAGGCTCCCGGTGACGACACCCCCGACAGTGGCTCCCCCGGCTACCGCGACAGGGCACAGCACTCCTCCGGCGACCTGCCCGCCGAACGCCTCGCCGCCGGCCTGCTGCGGCTGCACGCCGAACGCATGCAGGTCGTCGCGCGCGAGCGGCGCACCCGCGAGCGCTTCGCGTCCGTCCACCCCGATGTGCCGGTGGTGGAGGTGGCGGCGCTCCCAGGCGACGTCCACGATCTCGACGGGCTGCGCGTGGTGGGGGAACGGCTGGCGAACGGCGACGTGACCGCGGTGGCGTGACCGACAACTCGGCGGCTGCGTCCGGCGGTTACAGCGCGTCGGCTCAACCCCCGCGTCGGCTTGAGGAACGGCAGGCGAAGCGAGCGAGCGCGGGAAGGGCGCGCGAAGCACCTCGCGCACACCGGGCATCCGCGCCACACCGAGCGTCGCCCTCCAAGCCGTCGCCGGGCAGCAGCGTGACGGCCCGTCGCGTCGGTTTGCGCCGTAGGGGTGGATTGACGGCGTGTCAGCCGACCGCCGCGTAGTCCTCTTCCACGTCCGTCGGCAGCATCCCCATGCTGCGTTCGTACTCGTGCCGCGCGGTCTCCAGGAGTCTGCGCCACGAGGTGACGGTGGGTCGGCGGCGCAGCAGCGCCCTGCGCTCGCGCTCGGTCATACCCCCCCAGACGCCGAACTCCACGCGGTTGTCGAGCGCGTCGGCCAGGCACTCGGTGCGTACCGGGCATCCGGTGCACACCGCCTTGGCCCTGTTCTGCGCCGCGCCCTGGACGAAGAGCTCGTCCGGATCAGTGGTGCGGCACGCTGCCTGCGCACTCCAGTCGGTAACCCAGCTCATGCTGGCGCCGTCCTCTCCCGAATTGGGCTCCCCCACGGCGGCAGCGGCATATTCACCGCCGCCAGTTGAGGACGTTACGGAAGGCAGGCATGACACAACAGCCCCCTCGGGCCCAATCTTGAATGGCCCGAACGGACTATGCGTACGCGACAGATCACCCAACGGAGTGAGCGGAGAGCAAATCCGACACTTCGGGCATAGCGTGCATTTATCGGCAACTTACCCCGAGACGCTGGCATATGCCGGGAACCCGGACAGCTCTCATCACCCACAAGAGTGACGAGGAGAGGCAGACGCATACGTTGCCGATACATCTGTCGCCCCCAGAGTAGGCGAACAGGGGGTCACCCGTCCTGGGAATCGACACGTAGGCTGCTTCCCATGGCTTACAAGCGCTCGGGCGGGGGTCTGGCGACGACTCGGCAGGCCGCGAAGTTCTTTGGCGTCAGCATGCTGTCCGGTGTGGTGCTGGCGGGTATCGCGCTGCCCGCCGCCGGCGCCCTCGGCCTGTCCGCCAAGGGGGCGGCGACCGGCTTCGACCAGCTCCCCGGTGACCTCAAGCGCCCACCGCTCAGTCAGGCGTCCCGCATCCTCGACGCCGGCGGCGGGCTGATCGCCACCGTCTACTCCCGGGACCGCACCTCGGTCCCGATCGACCAGATCAGCCCCAACATGCAGAAGGCGATCGTGGCGATCGAGGACGCCCGCTACTGGAAGCACGGCGCGATCGACATCAAGGGCGTCCTGCGCGCCCTCAACAAGAACGCGGCCTCCGGCGGCGTCGCCCAGGGCGCCTCCACCCTCACCCAGCAGTACGTGAAGAACGTCTTCATCGAGGAGGCGGGCGACGACCCCGACAAGGTCGCCCAGGCCACCCAGCAGACGCTCGGCCGCAAGATCAAGGAGCTGAAGTACGCGATCCAGGTCGAGAAGGAGCTCGGCAAGCGCCAGATCCTGGAGAACTACCTCAACATCACGTTCTTCGGCGAGCAGGCGTACGGGGTGCAGGCCGCGGCCCAGCGGTACTTCAGCACCGACGCCAAGGACCTCACCCTGGGGCAGGCCGCACTGCTGGCCGGCATCGTGCAGTCGCCCACCCACTACGACCCGATCAACGACCCGCAGGCGGCGACCGTCCGCCGCAACACCGTGCTCAAGCGCATGGCCGACCTCGGTGACATCACCCGGGACCAGGCGACCCAGGCCCAGCACACGCCGCTGGGCCTGAAGCCCAGCACGCCGCGCAACGGCTGCATCACCGCGGTCAACGGCGCCGGGTTCTTCTGCGACTACGTGCGCGAGACCTTCCTCAACAACCCGGTCTTCGGCGCCACGCGGGAGGAGCGCGCCAAGCGCTGGACCGAGGGCGGGCTGACGATCAGGACGACGCTCGACCCGAAGGCGCAGGCGGCCGTCCAGAACTCCATCAGCAGGCACGTCTACCAGACCGACCAGGTGGCCACCGCCGTCACCCTCGTCGAGCCCGGTACCGGCCGGATCGTCGCCATGGGCCAGTCGCGGCCGTACGGCTTCCAGGGCCACGAGACGCAGATCAATTACTCCGTCGACCAGTCCCTGGGCGGCGGACAGGGGTTCCAGTCGGGTTCGACCTTCAAGCCGATCACCGCGGCCGCCGCGATCGACGGCGGCACCGACCCCAACACCGCGTACCCGTCGCCGTACCAGATGCCCTACCCGAGCCCGGTCAACACCTGCGGCAAGCCGTGGGCCAACAACGAGGGCGCGACCGTCCAGAACGAGAACAAGTCGGAAGTCGGGCCGATGAACATGAAGGAGGCGATGGCCAAGTCGGTCAACACCTACTTCGTGCAGCTCATCAGCGACGTCGGGGTCTGCCCGGTGACCACGATGGCCCAGAAGATGGGGATCCGCCAGGCCAGCGGCCAGCCGCTGCAGCAGCTCCCGTCGATCACGCTCGGCACCCAGCAGGTCAGCCCGCTGACCATGGCGAGCGCGTACGCCACCTTCGCCAACCACGGCGTCTACTGCACGCCGATCGCCATCGAGTCGATCGCCGACGCGAGCGGCAAGCAGCTGAAGGTGCCCAACACCTCGTGCACCCGGGCGATGTCGGAGCAGACAGCCTCCACCCTGAACACCCTTCTCAAGGGCGTGGTCGAGGACGGCACCGGCAAGGAGGCCGGACTCTCCGACCGGGACAGCGCGGGCAAGACCGGCACCACCGACAGCCGCTACGCCGCCTGGTTCGTCGGCTACACCTCGAACCTGGCGGGTGCGGTGTGGGTCGGCGGCCCCTCGCGCAACGTCCAGATGACCAACATCACCATCGGCGGGGTCTACCACGACAAGGTCTACGGCGCCGACACGCCCGGTCCCATCTGGCGTGACGCGATGAGCGGCGCGCTGGCGGGCACCGCCTCCGAACCGCTGCCGACGGTCCCGCTCGCCGACACCCCGCCGGCCAACCCGGGCCAGCCCCACAACCCCCCGCCGCCTCAGGGCAAGAACCCCGGCAAGGGCCACGGCAAGCCCGTCCCCTGGCCGACGATCAGCCTCCCGCCGGGCATCTTCGGCGGCGGCCAGAACGGCGGCGGCGACAACGGCGGCGGCGGTATCTGGCCGTAAGCCGCGGCCCGACCCGCTTCCGGCCGTTTCACGTGAAACAGGCGTTCCAGCGGCTCGTGCCTCACGCGTGAGGGGGCGCCCCCGGACCTCGCGGTCCTCGGGAGCGCCCCCTCAGTGCTGCGGGCAAGGCGGCGGGACGATGCCGGATGGCGTCGGCATGACGCCGGAAGCCGTCAGCCGCCGCGCCCGGCCGCTCAGCCGGCCAGCCGGCGCTTGACCTCGGCGGCGACCCGGCCGCCCTCCGCGCGTCCGGCGACCTTGGCGTTGGCGATCTTCATGACCGCCCCCATCGCGCGCGGCCCCTCGGCGCCGCTCGCCGCGGCCTCGGCCACCGCCTCGGCCACCAGGGCGCCCAGCTCCTCGTCGGTGAGCTGCTTGGGCAGGTACTCGGCCAGGATCCCGCCCTCCGCCCGCTCCCGCTCGGCGGAGTCCGCGCGGCCCCCCTGTGCGAAGGCCTCGGCGGCCTCGCGGCGCTTCTTGGCCTCGCGGGCGATGACCTTGAGCACCTCGTCGTCGGAGAGCTCGCGGGCGGCCTTGCCCGAGACCTCCTCGGTGGTGACGGCCGAGAGGGTGAGCCGGAGCGTGGACGAACGCAGCTCGTCGCGCGCCTTGATGGCAGCGGTCAGGTCGTCCTGCAACCGCTGTTTGAGCGTGGTGGTCATACGGGCGAGTCTGCCACGCGACGCCCGCACGACGCCGGACCATTTCCGGGCGGGGGCCGCCGTGTGCGCGATTTCCCGGGGCTTCGGGCTTCTGCGACCATGGGCGCATGCGCGCGCGATATGGGATCCCCCTGGGAATGACGGCAGTCGGCGCGGCCGGGCTGGCCTACGCCGCCGGCTTCGAGGTCCGCTCCTTCCGGCTGCGACGGGTCGAGGTTCCGGTACTGCCCCCGGGGATGCGCCCGCTGCGCATGCTCCAGGTCTCCGACATCCACATGGTCAGCGGCCAGCGCAAGAAGCGCCGCTGGCTGCAGTCACTGGCCGCGCTGCGCCCCGACTTCGTGATCAACACCGGCGACAACCTCTCCGACCCCGAGGGCGTCCCGGAGGTGCTCGACGCGCTGGGCCCGCTGATGGAGTTCCCGGGCGCATACGTGTTCGGCTCGAACGACTACTACGGGCCCAAGCTGCGCAACCCCGCCCGCTATCTGATCGAGAAGACGCAGGGCCGCCACGGCCTCAACGGCAACGCGCCCGCCGTCGGCGTCGTGCACAACCCCTGGCAGGACCTGCGCGACGCCTTCGACACCGCGGGCTGGGCGGGGCTGAACAACGCGCGCGGGCGCCTCAAGCTCGACGACGGCATCGAGATCGCGCTCACCGGGCTGGACGACCCGCACATCAAGCGGGACCGCTACGCCCGGGTCGCCGACGGCCCGGTCGACGACGCCGACCTGTCGCTGGCCGTGGTGCACGCGCCCTACCTGCGGGTCCTCGACGCCTTCACCGCCGACCGGTACCCGCTCATCCTGGCGGGCCACACGCACGGCGGGCAGCTGTGCGTGCCCTTCTACGGCGCCCTGGTCACCAACTGCGACCTCGACACGCGCCGGGTGAAGGGCCTGTCGACCCACCGCGCCGGCGGCCATCGGGCGTACCTCCACGTCTCGGCGGGGTGCGGCACCAACCGCTACACGCCGGTCCGTTTCGCCTGCCCCCCCGAGGCCACGTTGCTGACGTTGACGGAACGCAGGTGAGGGGCGGCGGCGATTCGGCCTGACGCTGCCGGACCGGGCGGGAGGCGGTGGTTACCGTAGCCAAGTGACCGATCCACACCTTTCGTCCCTTTCGCCGGTTCCCACCGTGCCCCTGGCGACGAGCGGCTTCATCGGTAACCGCTCACCCCGGCGGCACCGTCGCCCAGCGGTCGCCGCCTTCCGCCTGCTGATCGCCGCGGCCGCCACCACCGGGATCGCCCTGTCCGCCCGCGCCGCCCCCGGCCTCGCGCGGTTCTTCGGCTACTTCGCGGTCCAGGCCGCCTGCCTCGTCGTCCTCGTCTCCCTATGGACGGCCTGGCGGGCCTGGACCGGCCGACGCGCGCTGCCGCCCTGGCTGACCGGCGCCATCGTGTTGTACGTCACCATCACCGCCCTCGGATACCACCTGGTCCTCACCACGACCAGGGGCGGCTTCTCGATGGGTGCACCCTTCGCGATCCACTCCACCGCCCAGCAGCTCGCGACCCAGCTCCTCCACACGGCGGTCCCCATCGCGGTCCTGTGCGACTGGCTACTGCTCACCGCCCCCCGCCGCTACCGCCCCCTCCACGCCTTCGTGTGGCCGCTCTACCCCGTCGCCCACCTGGCCTTCGCCGTCCACCGCGGCACCCTCCCCCTCCCCGGCACCTTCCGCCGCTACCCCTATCCCCTGGTGCCCCTGCACGCCCACTCCCCCACCGCCCTCCTGCGCGACGCGGCCCTCCTCCTGACCGCCGTATGCCTCCTCGCCGTCCTGCTCATCGCCCTCGACCACCTCCGCCCCCCACTGACGCCCCCAGAAACCGGATTTCGTCTCCGGTCACGGGTCCGCTAAAGTAGTGCTCGTTGCACCGGGGTGTAGCGCAGCTTGGCAGCGCGCTTCGTTCGGGACGAAGAGGCCGTGGGTTCAAATCCCGCCACCCCGACTGGTGAAACACCTGTTCAGGGGCTTGGTCCTAGTAATGGATCAAGCCCCTGAACCATTCTGCGGTCCCCTCGGAAACCATCCGGGGGCCGACTTGAGGCCTGACCCCGCGCGCAGCCCTCTCCGGGCTCGCCAACGGCCGGCAGCGGCTCCCCGTACCGGCAGACACAGGCGAAGCCGGTCCGGATCTGAAGCAAGGGCGCCGGGGCACCTGTCGGCACGCGCCCGGCCGGCACATCAGGGCGCGATTCTCAGCCGGCCGATCAGCGGTCCTGATCGGGAAGCAGGTCGTCGGAGTCGTCCTGCCACCAGCGCAGTCGGGGGCCGTCGTTGTGGCGGAGGGCTGACCGAGCCGCTTTGAGGGCCTTGCGCTGCCTGCGGAGGTTCTCCTTCGCCGTGTCCTCGGCATGCCTGCGGACTTCCTCCGTGCGCGCCTTGAGCTTCTGCCGCAACTGCGACCTGTGGCCCTTGTCTTCGCCGCAGGCCGCAGTGAGCAGGATCTTGTCGAACCAGAGCCCCTGCGGGGACGACTGCAGGCTCAGGCCGACTCCTTGCTCTCATCGATCGACAGCCCGCGGGTGGCTCCACCAGGGCCGCGTCCAGGAGCACGTTCAAGGAGGTGAAGTCATCGACCGCCAGTGCCCGCGTCGCCACTGCCAACGCTGGACGGCGTACCGCCAGTTGCTCGCGCCCCGAAGCCCGACGATCGGCTTGGCCACGTTGGCGACGGGCCATTCCCGTACGGCGGAGGACAGAAGCGAGGCCGCACATTCGCGCAGTGCGTCCACGTGTCGCGCGGCGATGAGTGCCGCCACCGGTTCCGGGGCCCGGCTCTCGGTGCTCAAACGCAAGGCGCGCTTGACGTGTTCGAGCGTCAGGAGGCGGCTCGGCGCGTCGATGAAGACGATGACGTCCTGAGGGGAACCTTCCGTCGCCGCTGCGAACGCCGCGCACGGTGCGCATCGCCGCCGTCAACCGTTCCGGCCGAAGCAGGCGCCCAACATGCCGCACGGCCGCCTTGACGGCCCCACTCGCGCGCCATGGCGCCGCCCCTGCTCCGGTTTGGCCGTGCAGGTCGTGCGCGGGGCAGCCGGCGCGCCGGGGTCCGCCGCCGTCGGCCTGCTGACCGCCCGGGCGCAACGGCCGCCGATCCGCGCCCCCAACTCTCCTACGCCGCACGGTTCTGCGCCGTTCCCTCGTCGCAGCGCCCGTGACGCGAGCGGGACTTCGCATGCGAGGCGGTCGACCGCTGTCCACCTTTCGGTGGACCGCCGGACCCGCCGTTCGGTCGTCCTCGCACCGCAGGCCGCACCCATAGCGTTGAGCACGGCGGCGCCGGGCTTCCGGACGATCGACGGCGCCGGGGGCCGCCGCCCGTACGCCCGGTCGGATCCGCGCAGGGGACGGATCCGCCCGGGCACGGCACGGCGGCCGCACCGGACCCTCCGGCTCGGCGCTCGAAGCACGACATAACGGACGGATACTGGTCGCAGGAGGACCTGAAGTCCGACGCGGAGGTTCACCATGCGCAAACTCGTCGACTGCCGGGACTACCCGAGCGAGATGAACTGCACGCTGACCATCGCGGGCGAGGAGGAGGAAGTGGTGCGGGCCGCCGCCGAGCACGCGGTGTCGGTCCACGGGCACACGGACAGTCCCCAGCTGCGCGAGCAGATCCGCGCGCAGCTGAAGGACGAGCGCCCGCAGCCCGCCTGATCACGCCCGCAACCCGACCGCTTCCACCGCGTGACGGCGACCCGTCCACCGGCGGGGGCCGCCGTCGTGGCACCGCCGGCGGGGGGTGGGTACGCCCGGGGGCAGGCGCTCTTCCGCCCGGGTCGAGAATGGGGGGATGAGTGATGTCGCGGCTGGCATGCCGGATTGGGAGAAGCGTTTTCGCGCGCCGCGGGTCGGGCTGCCGGAGTGGGCACAGGACGCACCGCACCGCTCGCTGTTCGTCTCGAACACGACGGGCACCTACGAGCTCTACGCCTGGGACCGGCTGACCGGTGTCCGGCGGCAGGTGACCGATCGGCCGAACGGGACGACGGACGGCACCCTGACCCCGGACGGCGAGTCGATCTGGTGGTTCTCGGACACCGACGGCGACGAGTTCGGGGTGTGGATGCGGCAGCCCTTCGGCGGCGGGGACGACGAGCCCGCGGCCACGGGCCTCGCCCCCGGGTACCCGGCCGGTATCGCGCTGGGGCGGGACGGCATCGCGGTGATCGGCCGCTCGACGGACGAGGAGGGCACCACGCTGCACGTGGTCCGCCCCGGCGCGCAGCCGCTGGAGATCTACCGGCACGAGCAGTCCGCCGGGGTGGGAGCGCTGAGCGAGGACGGCACGCTCATCGCGATCGAGCACACCGAGCACGGCGACGCCATGCACGCGGCGCTGCGCGTGGTCGCCCTGGACGGCGCGACCGTCGCCGAACTGGACGACACCGGCGGCGGGGTGCACGAGCTCGGCCTGGAGTGCCTCGGCTTCTCGCCCGTCGCGGGCGATCAGCGGCTGCTGGTCGGGCACCAGCGGCGGGGCCGCTGGGAGCCGATGATCTGGAACCCGGTGACGGGCGAGGAGACCAGGCCCGCGATCGACCTGCCCGGTGAGACCTCCGCCGACTGGTACCCGGACGGTTCGGCGCTGCTGATCGAGCACACCTACCAGGCCCGCGGCGAGCTGTGGCGGTACGACCTGGCGGACGCCTCCCTGACCCGGGTGGAGACGCCCCCGGGGTCGATCGGCGGAGCGACCGCCCGGCCGGACGGCACCGTGGAGTTCCTGTGGTCGTCGGCCGCCGAGCCGCCAGAGGTGCGCTCCAGCACCGGCGAGACCGTGCTGGAGGTCCCCGGCTTCCAGGCGCCCCGCTCGGCTCCGGTGGAGGACGTCTGGGTCGAGGGGCCGGGCGGGCGGGTGCACGCGCTGGTGCAAAGGCCGCGCGGCACGGGACCGTTCCCCACCGTCTTCGACATCCACGGCGGTCCGGCCTGGCACGACAGCGACGCCTTCGCGGCGGCCCCGGCGGCCTGGCTCGACCACGGCTTCGCCGTCGTCCGCGTCAACTACCGCGGATCGACCGGCTACGGACGGGCGTGGACGGACGCGCTCAAGCACCGGGTCGGGCTGATCGAGCTGGAGGACATCACGGCCGTGCGCGAGTGGGCGGTCGCCGGCGGCCTCGCCGACCCCGGCAGGCTGGTGCTGGCCGGCGGCTCGTGGGGCGGCTACCTGACGCTGCTGGGCCTGGGGACGCAGCCGGACGCGTGGGCGGTCGGGCTGGCCGCGGTGCCGGTCGCGGACTACCTGGCGAGCTACGAGGACGAGATGGAGGCGCTCAAGGCGCTGGACCGCACGCTCTTCGGCGGTTCACCGCGGGAGGTGCCGGAGCGCTTCACCGCCTCCTCCCCGATCACCTATGTCGAGGCGGTGCGGGCGCCGGTGTTCATCTCGGCCGGGATGAACGACCCGCGCTGCCCGATCCGCCAGATCGACAACTACGTCGAGCGGCTGGCGGCTCTCGGCAAGGTCCACGAGGTCTACCGCTACGACGCGGGCCACGGCTCGCTCGTCGTCGAGGAGCGCATCAAGCAGCTGCGGCTGGAACTGGGCTTCGCCCAGCGGCACCTGGGCATGTGAGGCCCCGGGGGACCTGAGGCTCGCGACTCGCGGCGGGTCAGGGCGCGACCGCGGCGCCCTGACCCGCGGACCGGGGCTCCTCGCCGTCCGCCGGGATCAGGCCGAGGGCCAGGTCGCGCCGGGTCTCGGCCTCGCGGCGGGCGAGCCGGATCCACATGAAGACCACGAACCCGGCGAAGACGAACCACTCGCCGGTGTAGCCGAGGTTCTGCGCCGCCCGCATGTCGAACCCGGAACCCGGGGCCGACACGGGCGGCACGGGCTTCAGCGGCGGCTGCGCCGCGGTCAGCGTGATCCAGCCGTTGTAGACGGGGTAGGGCACCAGGTTGACCAGGGAGGCGGCGCTGATCATGCCGAGCTGGCCCGCGGGCAGCCCGCCGGAGGCGTCCACGCCGGCGTCGCCGGGGCTCTCGGGGGCCTGCAGGGTGCCGCGTACGGTGACCTGGCCGGCGGGGGCGGGCGGTACGGCCCCGGGGTGCGAGGCGTCACCGGGCAGCCAGCCGCGGACCACGGCGACCGCGCCGCCGTCCGTGCGCAGCGGGGTGAGGACGTAGAAGCCCTGTCGGCCGTCGAGTTGCCTGCCCGGCACCAGGAACTGGCGGTCCTGGTCGTAGTGGCCGGTGACGGAGGCGACACGGCCGACGGTGGCCTGGGTGACCTGGCTGGCGACACCGGGCATCAGGTCGTGGAAGGCGGCGGCGGCGCCCGTGCCGGGGGCGGGTTCCCGCTGCGCGGCGTGGTGCGAGGCCACGCGTGCGTCGAACCGGCTCAGCTGCCAGGTGCCCAGGAAGCCGCAGATCGGCACCGCCAGCAGCACGAACAGGTTGATCCCCAGCCAGCGGGGGGTCAGCAGGAACCGGTACACGTGTCAACGGTACGGGACCGGTCCGGGCGCCCCCCGCCGGGGCCCGCGGGCCTCATGGCTCAGGGGGACGCGAGGGCCGCCGTGCGGTACACCGTGCCCGCGCAGGCGCCGCTGATCGACGTTCCCACGATGGCCGGCGGGCCCGCGCCGGGGACGTCCGAGAGCGTGATGCCGCCTGACGCCGGAGCGGTGGACGGGGAGCCGCCGTCGCCGGCGGTGCCCGGGGAGCCGGCCGAGCTGTCGGTGGCGGTGTTGCCGCCGGTGCCCGTGGTGCCTCCGGCGCCGGCGGGCGGCGGCGAGGTGCTGGTGGCGCAGCCCGTGGTGCCGCCTCCGTCGGCGGGGATCCATTCGAACAGGACCTGGTAGGCCTTGCCCGGCGGGAGGGTCACGGCGTCCGGGGCGGTCGCCGGGTCGGGCAGCGCGGTGGCCGGGTCGCCGGTCGTGTGGTCGACGACCTGGATCCGGGAGATGTCGGTGGAGCCCTGCGCCGCCACGGTCAGCTGGTCGCCCCCGGGGACGGAACAGGTGGTGGCGGAGATGTTGACGATGCGGAACGAGCCCCGGACCCGGCCGGACTGCTCGGGCGCCTCGGTCTGCGCGGTGGCCTTGCCGAGCTGCGTGCGGGCGCACGTCGGCGAGGTCGCCGCCATGGTGGCGGTGGGCGCCTGGCTGTGGCCGGGGACGCCTCCGGGCGCACCGGCGGACGGGGATGCGCCCCCCGGGCCGCCGCCACCAGGGCGCGGCGTGCCGCTCACAGCCCG
>CAYNNX010000098.1:0-20523 GCA_964398515.1 uncultured Streptantibioticus sp.
CGGCGACGTCGTTGGAAAGATCACCGTGGGTTATCAGGGCTGGTTCGCCTGCATCGGCGACAACTCCCCGATCCATGCGTGGTGGCACTGGAGTCCCAACGCCCGGCAGGCACCCGCGCCCGGCAACAACGGCATCAGGGCCTGGCCCGACACCCGCGACTACACCAGGACCTACCACACCGCGTTCGCCGATCTGAACGGCGGCGGTGGAGCCAAGCTGTTCTCCTCCTACGACCAGCAGACCGTCAACACCCATTTCACATGGATGGCACGTTACGGCTGCGACACCGCAGCCCTGCAGCGGTTCGACCCCAACGGCTCCGAGGGCCCGATCCGCGACGCGATCACCGCCAAGGTGCGCAGCGCCGCGGAGGCGTACGGCCCGAAGTTCTACGTGATGTACGACGTCACCGGCTGGACGAACATGCAGTCGGAGATCAAGGCGGACTGGCACTCCAAGGTGGCTCCGCTGACCGCCTCGTCGGCGTATGCCGGACAGAACGGCAAGCCGGTCGTGGGCATCTGGGGCTTCGGCTTCAACGACGACAAGCACCCCTGGTCGCCGAAGGCCTGCCTGGACGTCGTCAACTGGTTCAGGAGCCAGGGGTGTTATGTGATGGGCGGGGTTCCCACGTACTGGCGCACAGGGACCGGCGACTCCAGGGCGGGCTATCTCGACGTCTACCACGCGTTCGACATGCTCTCGCCGTGGATGGTCGGCCGGATCGGCACGCCCGCGGACTCCGACAGGTTCTGTGTCAACGTCAACCAGGGCGATCTGTCCGACTGCGCCGCACACGGCATCGACTACCAGCCGTGCGTCCTGCCCGGTGACCTGTCGGCCCGGCAGCGCAGGCACGGGGACTTCATGTGGCGGCAGTTCTACAACATGGTGAAGCTGGGCGCCCAGGGCATCTACATCTCGATGTTCGACGAGTACAACGAGGGCAACCAGATCGCCAAGACCGCCGCCACCGCGGCCGACGTGCCCGCGGGCTCGGGCTTCCTCGCCCTGGACGAGGACGGAACGGCCTGCTCTCCCGACTACTACCTGCGCCTGGCCGCCGACGGCGGCAGGATGCTCAAGGGCCGGATGGCCCTCACCGCGACCCGGCCGACCCCGACGACCTGACGCCGAAGGTCTCGCATCCGTGCGCCCGGGAACGCCCCTGGCCGTTGGCTGGAATCGATCATCGGGACCGGTCCGGCTGCCTGGCCGCCCGCGGCCTCCCCGGCAGCACCTCATGCAGCCCGCCCGACACCCGGGCCTCGTTCCACACCACCGGGCGCCACGCCCCGACCAACGACGCGAAACCCGACAATGACCCCAAACACCACGACTCTTGCGCTGGGACACCCCCCAGGCTCCGGCGCGAGAAACCCCCGTACTCTGTACCCCCGCACACCTCGCGGCGGAACGGGGAAACGCCCATTCCGTTACCAAAGTGATCCGTTAACGCCGGCCAATGGTTCACTTCCAGCCACCAAGGTGATAGGTACTGGGACGCGCCGTGTACGTCCCGGAACTGACCGTCGCCGATCTTCGCCACCCAGCCCCGCAAGGAGGGCCCCGTGAACCTGCCGCCCACCCGAGCCATCGGCGCCGCCGGCGTCCTGACCGCCACGGCGCTCGTTCTCAGCGCCTGCGGCTCCGCCCCCGCCGACAACACCTCAGTGGACGGCAAGAAAGCGGCGACCGCGACCTCCGCAGCCGACATCGGCGGCATGTCCGTGCTGGTTGCCACCGCACAGAAGGAGGGCACCCTCAATGTGATCGCCCTCCCCCGCGACTGGGCCAATTACGGCACGATCATGGACGGGTTCACCAAGAAGTACGGCATCAAGATCAGAGACGACAATCCGTCGGGCTCCAGCCAGGACGAACTCAACGCCATCACCGCCCACAAGGGGGCAAACGCCCCCGATGTGGTCGAACTCGGCTCGTCGTTCGCCACCACCGGTGCTCAGCAAGGACTCTTCGCCTCCTACCAGGTCGCCGCCTACGACAAGATCCCGGCTGTCCAGAAGGACTTCCAGGCCCGCTGGTACAACGACTACGGCGGTTACATCTCGATCGGCTGCGACGCCAAGCGGGTCAAGCAGTGTCCCAAGACATTCGGAGAGCTGCTCAAGCCGGAGTACAAGGGCAAGGTGTCGCTCAACGGCGACCCGACCAAGGCCGGTGCCGCCTTCGGCGCGGTCTACGCGGCGTCCATGGCCAACGGCGGCTCGTTCGTCACCATCCAGCCGGGAATCGACTTCTTCGCCAAGCTCAAGCGGATCGGCAACCTCAGTTCCATCAACACCACCCCGGCCACGATCGAGAAGGGCCAGACCCCGATCACCGTCGACTGGGACTACCTCAACGTCGGCTACGCCGACGAGTTCCGTGCCAAGGGCGTGGACTGGCAGATCTCGGTGCCCAGCGACGGAGAGTACGCCCAGTACTACTCGCAGGCGATCAACGCCGCCGCCCCCCATCCGGCCGCGGCCCGCCTGTGGGAGGAGTACCTGTACAGCTCCGACGGGCAGAACCTGTTCCT
The DNA here is from genome assembly GCA_964398515.1 of uncultured Streptantibioticus sp. Taxonomy (GTDB): domain Bacteria; phylum Actinomycetota; class Actinomycetes; order Streptomycetales; family Streptomycetaceae; genus CAYNNX01. The sequence goes on from CAYNNX010000098.1 coordinate 2,544, forward strand.
CAAGGGCTACGCGCGTCCGGCCCTGATGGACGCCATGGAGGTCGCCGGGACGCTGGATCTCAAGGCCGCCGACAAGCTTCCGGGGGTCTCCGGTTCACCGGCCTTCCCCTCGGACGACCAGTTGGAGAACGCCAAGAAGACCGTTGCCGCGAACTGGGCCCAGGCCATGTCGCAGTAACGGTGGCACGTCGGCGCCGGGGGCGGTCTCGCCGACCCCGGCGGGCGGCCGCCCGGGCTTGCCGAGCTGCGTGCCGCCATCGGCTGTCAGGATCCCCGGCGGACCGACGCTCCTAGCCGCGGCGTGAGTCCGCCGCAGCCCTTCGTACCCACTGCGGGGGCGGCCGGCCGCCACCCCGCCGCTCCCGCAACGGGGAGCGGCGCGGCGCCCGTTGGACGACTCTCTCGCCCGGAGCGTTGGCAAACCTCCGCCCGTGGCCGCAGGAGACGGAACCGCTCAGGCCGTGCCGGACGCCGGGCTGACGGTCACAGCCCGCAGCCTGCGGCACCTGGTCAACAGGACCGCGGAGCGGGCCAGCACCATCGCCAGCGACATGAAGACGAAGGCGTTCGCGTAGACGTCCTGGCCGCTGAGTCGGTGGTCGATGCTGAAGGTGATGATCGCGTGGCCGAACCAGTGCTCGGTACCGTAGGCGAACAGCACGCGCGAGCCGGAGACGACCACCCACAGCAGTGCGTATCCGATGCCGCCCGTCGTGTAGACCCCGCCGTCGGCGCCGCGGTGTGCGGGAAGCAGAACGCCCGCCGCGAGCCCGCAGACGGCACCCACGCCGACGCCGGCGAGTTGCAGCGACACGTCGTTTCCGTCGGTGGGCAGGGAGTGCACGAACAGGCCGATGACGACGGCGACCGCGAACAGCGAACGCAGCAGGCGCATGGCCGTCACGCGTCTGCGCCCGAGGTCGGTCGCAAGGATGATGCCGAGGATCGTCACGCTCGCGATGAGTGCGGTCGAAAACGGGCTCATGTGACTCGATGCCTTCCCTGTTGATCGCGGGCGATCGTCTGCCCGCCGGGCTCAACGCTAGGGCCGCGACCTGCCCCACGGGGACGACCGAACGGTGGGTCCGGCTCTCCACCGACCGGTGGACGGCCATCGGCCGCATGAAAGGCCGTCGACCATACGGCCGTTCAGAAGAAGGACGCAGGCACTTCAACGCCGAGCGTGTTCGGAGCCAGGGTCGAAGGGCTGCGCGCGGGCGATCAGCAGGGCGACGTCATCGGGATCGTCGGGGCGCCGGAGTTCGTGGAGGAGCCGGTCGCAGGTCTCCTCCAGAGTGCGGTCGGGCACCTCCAGCAGATGGAGGAGTGTTTCGAGACGCTTGTCGATGGGGTGGTGGCGGCTTTCGACCAGTCCGTCGGTGTACAGGACCAGCTCATCGCTGGGGTACAGGCGGATGGTGGTGGTCTCGAAGGGGACGCCGCCGACTCCGAGCGGGGTGCCGGTGGGCAGGTTGAGCAGTTCGGGGCGCCGCCCGGTGCGTACGAGTGCGGGGGGCAGATGGCCGGCGGTGGCGATGTGGCATGTGGCGCTGTGTGCGTTGTAGACGGCGTAGACGCAGGTGGCGATGGAGTGCTCCAGCCCCGCGGTGATCCTGTCGAGGTGCTGGAGGACCTGGGCGGGTTCGAGGTCGAGGTCGGCGAAGGCGCTGGTGGCCGTGCGGAGGCGGCCCATGGTGGCGGCTGCGTCGATGCCGCTGCCCATGACGTCGCCGACGACGAGCGCGGTCTTGTCGGCGTCGAGTGGGATGAGGTCGTACCAGTCGCCGCCCACCTCGCTGCTGGCCTGGGCGGGCCGGTACCGGGAGGCGACCTCCAGGCCCGGGTGGTGCGGGGAGAGCTCCGGGAGCAGGCTGCGTTGCAGGGTCTCCGCGGTGTTGCGCACGCTCTGGTGCCAGCGGGCGTTGTCGATGCACACGGCGGCGCGGGAGGCCAACTCGCCTGCGAGGGCGAGGTCGTCGTCGTCGAAGGGCAGCTGATTGCGGGCGCGGTAGAGGCACATGCCGCCGAGGACCTCACCGCGTGCGGCGAGCGGGACGGAGATGTAGGAGTGGACTCCGGCACGGGCCAGGAGGGCGGCGGAGTGGTCGTCGCGGGCGATGCGCCCCAGGTCCTCCTCGCCCACGCGGGGGAGGACGATGGGGCTCCCGGTGCGTACGCTCCGGGTGACCAGCCGGTCGGCCTCGTACCGGGCGATGTGGCCGGGAGGGTCGACCGCCCGGAGGACATCGGTGGGATAGGCGGCCTTCACGGCGAGGGCGCGGAAGAGTGCCGGGCCGTGGCGGGGGGCGGGGCGCCGGTTCTCCAGAACCGAGTCCAGGATGTCCACCGACACGAAGTCGGCGAGCGTGGGCACGGCCACGTCGGCCAGCTCGTGGGCGGTCTGCTCGACCTCCAGGGTGGTGCCGACGCGGGCGGAGGCGTCGGCGATGACGGCCAGGCGCTGCCGCGCGCGGGCGGCTTCGGTGGCCGCCCGGTGCCGGTCGGTGACATCGATCACCGAGTACGCCACTCCCAGCACGCGTCCCTTCGGGTCCTCCAGCCGGTAGTACGAAACCGACCAGGCGTGATCACGGTCCGGGTCGGCGGCGGTACGGCCGACGGTGAGCCGGTCGACCACGGGGGTTCCGGTCTCCAGGACCTGCCGCATCACGGCCTCGATCCCGTCGTACTCCACGGATGGCAGGACGTCGCGGTAGCGCCGGGCGAGATGGTCTTTCGCGGGAATGCCGTGGATCCGCTCCAGGGCGGGGTTGACGGCCACGTACCGCAGATCGGTGTCGAGGACCGCCAGCCCGATCGGGGCCTGGGAGATCAGCCGGGTGGACAGAGCGACATCCTGCTCCACCTCGCGCAGCGTCGGCTCGTCGGTGGCGAGCCCGAGGGCGTAGAAGTCGCCCCGGTCGTCCAGCAGCCGCATGTTGCGGAACTCCACCAGGCGGGTGCTGCCGTCCTTGTGGCGAATGGGGAATGCCCCGGCCCAGGTCTCGCCGGTCCCCATCACCTCGGCGAACAGCCTGATGATCAGGTCGCGGTGCTCTTCGTGGACGAGCAGCGGCGCCGCGTACCGGCCGAGCGCCTCCTCGGCGGTGTAGCCGAAGATCTCCTCGGCCTGCGGGCTCCACAGGACGATCCGCCCCTCGGCGTCCAGCAGCACCGCGGCGACACCGAGGAGGTCCATCAGCCCGCTCGGCGGCGACGACCTGACCTCCGGCCGACCGGTGTCAGCCGGATCCCGTTCGGCTGTGCCCATCGCAGGCACTCCTTCCGCCTGCCCTCACCTGGGCCTCGCGTGTGCTTCGGCCCGTGGCTCCCCGTTCCCCGGCGGGTGCTCGGCTTCCATCGTCCCCCCTCGATCGGCCGACCACACACCTCTTGGGCGGTCGAGCCGTGCTCGTCGCAGGCGGCTGGACGGCGGCGCGGGCGCCGGGAGGCGGTCAGTGTGCGGTTCCGCCTCGTCGAGTGGGGTTACCCGGAAGCGGACGAAAACGCATCGATTAGGTGTGCCTCGCCCGCCGGGTCACCCGGTCGGCGGCGGGGACCGCCGGCAGGCAGTGCGAGCGATCGATACTGGGATCAGGGGCTCCAGGCGTCGGCGCCCGGCTCCCCGGAATGCAGCGAGGTGGTCGCGGTGAACGCATCGGCGTCGGCGTTCAGCGAGGGGCCGGAGGATCCGTTCGCCGTGCGTCGCGCCGCCTCGGTGGTGCTGGACGCCCGTGGGCGGATCGTCGGATGGGGTGAGCAGGCCGAGGCGCTCCTCGGCTATCCGGCCGACGAGGTGCTCGGCTCGCCGGCCGGCGACATCCTGGTCGACCCCGGCGATCGGGCCATGGTGATGGCGGCGGTCGCGGCGTGCGTGCGCGACCGCGGATGGTTCGGCCTGGTACCCGTGCGGCACCGCAGTGGTCATCGCCTGGAGATCGGGTGCCGGGCCCGAGCCGTCGTCAGGGGCGAGGCGGGTGGCGAGTGGTTCCTCGTCGCTGCTCCCGCACCGGAGGTGGTCCAGTGGGAGACGGACCGGTCGGTCCTCGACGGGCTCTTCCGCCGGTCCCCGGTCGGCCTGGCCGAGTTCGCACCGGACCTGAGCATCCTGCGGGTGAACCGGGCCATCGCCAAGTTCAGCGGCATTCCACCCGAGGAGCATCGCGGCCTGCGTACCGGCGACTTCCTCATCCCGCCGGACGCGGAGACCGTGGAAGCGCAGCTGCGCGAGGTGCTGGAGACGGGGAAGTCCTCGATCTTCGCCGAACAACCGTGCCGCCTGCGCCGCAATCCCACCCAGGAGCTCAGGGTGTCGATCTCCGTTTTCCGGATGGTGGACTCCGCGGGCCGCGTTCTCGGCGTGACGCAGACGGTCGAGGACGTGACGGACCACTACCGTGCCCGGCGCCGGCTCGCGCTCCTCAACGAGGCCGGCGCCCGTATCGGAACCACACTGGACGTGTCGACCACGGCCCGGGAACTGGCCGAGGCGGCCGTCCCCGGGGTGGCCGACTGCGTCAGCGTGGACCTGCTGGAACCGGTGACCGCGGGTGAGGAGCCGGCCGCGGGGACGGTGGGGCCGCTGCGCAGGATGGCGCTCCACAGCGTCGCGCCGGAGGCGCTGCGGGTGATGTACCGGGAGGGCCAGACGATTCGCTTCCCCCCGGAGGCCCCGCACACCCAGTGCCTGGCCGAACGGCGGCCGATCATCGATTCCGATCTGGACAGCCGCCTCGGCTGGATGGCGAAGGACTACGAGAAGGTCGAGCGGACACTCGGGCTGGGTGTCCACTCGTTGATGGTGGTGCCTCTGGCCGCGCGCGGCGTCATGCTGGGCGTCCTGAGCCTGTGGCGGTTGCGGCGCTCCGAGCCGTTCGAGCGGGACGACCTGACCCTCGCTGAGGAGTTCGCCTCCCGCGCGGCGGTGTGCATCGACAACGCCCGCCGCTACACCCAGCAGCACCAGGCGGCCCTGACGCTCCAGCACAGCCTGCTGCCGTACGAGGTCCCAGGGCACCCGGCGGCCGAGATCGCCCACCGGTACCGGCCTGCCGACCCGACCGCGGGCGTCGGAGGCGACTGGTTCGACGTGATCCCGCTCTCCGGGCTGCGCGTCGCCCTCGTCGTCGGCGATGTGGTCGGGCACGGCATCCACGCCTCGGCCACCATGGGCCGACTGCGCACCGCCGTCCACACGCTCGCCGACCTCGACCTCGCGCCCGACGAGGTCCTCGCCCACCTCGACGATCTCGTGGACCGGCTGGCCGCCGAGCGGGACCCGGCGGACGAGCGGCTGTCCCAGGTGATCGGCGCGACCTGCCTGTACGCGGTCTACGACCCGGTCGAGCGGCGCTGCACCCTGGCACGCGCCGGCCATCTGCCGCCCGTGGTGGTGACCCCGGACGGGCAGGCGCGTATCGCCGACGTTCCGGAGGGACCGCCGCTCGGGCTGGGCGGGCTGCCGTTCGAGGCCGCCGAGCTGGAACTCGCCGACGGCAGCCTGTTGGCCCTCTACACCGACGGACTCCTGGAGACTCGCCGCAGGGACCCCGACGAGGGGCTGACCCGCCTGTGCGCGGCACTGAGCGCTCCCGCCCCTACGTTGGAGGAGACCTGCACCGCGGTGGAGGAGGCGTTGCTCCCCGAGCGGCCCACCGATGACGTCGCCCTCCTCGTCGCCCGCACCCGCGTGCTGGCGGCGGAGAAGGTCGCCACCTGGGAACTGCCCCCGAAACCCACGTCGGCCGCCGAAGCACGGTCCCTGGCGACCGCCCAGCTGAGCGAGTGGGGACTGGACGAGATCGGCTTCACCACGGAGCTGATCGTCAGCGAACTGGTGACCAACGCCTACCGGTACGCGAGCGGCGCGGTGACCCTCCGGCTCATTCGCGACCACACACTCATCTGCGAGGTCTCCGACACCAGCAGCACCTCTCCCCACCTGCGCCGGGCGCGCAGCACCGACGAGGGGGGCCGCGGGCTCTTCCTGGTGGCCCAAGTCGCCCAGAAGTGGGGCACCCGCTACACGCACGACGGCAAGACCATCTGGGCCGAGCAACCACTCGCCTGCCCGGCACCGCCGTCGACGCCGCGGCACTGAGGCTCCCGCCGCGAGTGGCATGGAGGTGATCGCCTTCACGCGAACGGTCCGCCTGGATCGCGTGCGGGTTCCACCGGATGTTTGCTGCTGGTGAACGAAGCGTCAGGTCGGGACCGGCTGTGGAGGCGTCATGCAGTGCCCGCGCAGGCTGCTCCGCCGTGCCACCGCCCTTGTCCTCGCCGTCATCGCACCGGTGAGCGGCTGCACCGGCGGCGGGCCGCCTTCGCGGCCGTCATCGTCCTCCCCTTCGCAGGCGCCGTCGTTCCCCGCGGGTGCCCCGCTGCGGGAGCCGGAGCAGGTGGTGAGCCGCAACGGCGTCCTGCGGGTGGACCTCGTCGTGGAGAGAAAGCAGGTGGACGTGGCCGGTCGCAAGCTGTGGGCCCTCACCTACAACGGCCGGTACATGCCGCCCACACTGCGGATCCGCCCCCGGGACACGCTCTACCTGTCGATGACGAACAGGCTGAGCCAGGACACCAATCTGCACGTACACGGGCTTCATGTCTCGCCGTCCGGCGACTCCGACAACATCTTCATCCACATCCGTCCCGGAGAGACCCACCACTACGTCTACCGGTTCCCGGACACCCTGCGGGCCGGCACCTACTGGTACCACTCACACATGGACCCCATCTCCGCACCCCAGGTCGCCGGAGGCCTTTCGGGCATCATCGTCGTCGACGGGCTGCAGCAGTACCTGCCGGCGAACCTGCAGAACATCACCGAACACGTCATCGCCCTGAAGGACTTCCAGCTCCAGGGCGACGCGGTCAAGGCGCAGGACCTGCACATCAGCGCACCCACCAACCGCACCGTCAACGGCCAGATCAACCCGGCCATCCGCATCCGGCCGGGCGAGACCCAACTGTGGCGGCTGGCCAACATCAGCGCCAACATCTACTACAACCTTCACCTCCAGGGACAGCAGTTCCACGTGATCGCCCACGACGGCACACCCTCCGACCGCATCTGGACGGCCGACTCCCTCCTGCTGGCGGCCGGCACCCGCTTCGACGTCCTCGTACAGGGCGGCCCGCCCGGCCGCACCCAGCTCCAGACACTCGCCTACAACACCGGCCCGGGCGGCAACTCCTTCCCGCAGGCGACCTTGGCCACCCTGGACTCCGAAGGCCCCGCAGCCCGCCCGGCGCCGCTGCCGACCTCGTCCTTCGCCCCGAGACTGGACTTCAGCCACGACCGTATCGCCGCGCGGCGCACCATCGTGTTCTCCGAGAACGCCGACGGGAGCAAGTACTACGTCAACGGCAAACAGTTCGACCCCAACCGGGTGGACATCCGGCCCAGGCTCAACACGGTCGAGGAGTGGACCGTACGCAACGACAGCAACGAGGAACACTCCTTCCACGTGCACGTCAACAAGTTCCAGTTGATGAGCATCAACGGCCGTCCACACCAGGGCCATGGCCTGCAGGACACCGCGAGCGGTCCCGTCAAAGGACAGATCGTCATCCGGATGCGTTTCCACACCTACACGGGCAAGAGCGTCCTGCACTGCCACATCCTCAACCACGAGGACGCGGGCATGATGGCGGTGATGGAGATCGTCAAGTAGTCCCCTTTCGCCTGACGTGGAATCAGATATCCCGCAATCCACGGTGCGCGCCGTCGGCGGTGGAAGCCGGGGCGGAGCTCGCGGGCGCCCGATCGCCTCGCCGGGCGCCGGTCCTGGAGCGTCAACACGGCGCCCAGGCGGCGGCCGATCGCTCGGCGGCCGTTCCCGTCACGGAAGCCCAGCACTGAGCGCGGATCTGGTCCGACCAGTCGGCCGCGCGAGACCCGCACGCGCCCGGAACGCCGCCGCCAGAAGATGAAATGGAATCCATTTTCATGTAGGGTTGTAGGTCCCGCATACCCAAGAGCGAGAGGACCACAAGCAGTGGCCGTCCCCAAGCGGAAGATGTCCCGCAGCAACACTCGTCATCGCCGTGCCCAGTGGAAGGCCAGTCGGCCCGATCTGGTCCCGATCACCATTGACGGCGCGGTCTACCAGGTGCCGCGCAACCTGGTGCGGGCCTACCAGCGGGGCCTGCTCACCCCGGACGTCTGATCGCCCGCGAGGGCGCATCGCGTGGCGCCCGGCTCGCCGGCGCACGGGACGCGCCCATCGCCCCTGGTCCACCTGCCCAGGACATCCACGGCGGACACAGCGCCCGCGCGCACCTGGCCGCCCCTGTGCGCGTCGGGCCCAGACGCGGCGGCCGCGCGGCGGATGCCTGGTGCCGAGGGCTGGGACGGGCCGCACGGCAACTCCCGTCGAAACGTCGGTCGGCCCCGAACGCGCCCGTTCAGGCGCGCCGGGGCCAACGAGTCCCTCCTCACCGCCAGTACCCGTCACCGGGGGACGCCGGCCCACTTGGAGCGACTCCGGGCGGCCGGGCTGGCGGAACGCAATCAACTAGGCAGCGTCCAGCGCTGGTTGTCGCCGCCGGTGCAGTCCCAGATCTGCAGCGGCGTGCCGTCAGCGGAACTGGGGCCGGTGGCGTCCAGGCAGCGTCCCGACTGCGGATTGACCAGCGATCCGTCCGAGCCGGCCCGCCACACCTGGGCGCCGGAGCCGTTGCAGTCGTAGAGCTGGGTCCGGGTGCCGTTGGCCGTGCCGCCCGAAGCAACGTCCAGGCACTTGCCGAGCGCTCTCAGGGTGCCGTCACCGGCCACGGTCCAGCGCTGCGCGGCGCTGCCGTTGCAGCCGTAGAGCTGCACGGCCGTGCCGTTGGCCGAGTTGGCGCCCGCGACGTCCACGCACTTGGCTCCGTACCCGGTGATCTGGCCGGTCGCGCCGCCGGTCGACCCCTGCGCACCGGTCCAGGTGAACGTGGCCGAGGTGTGCGCGGGCAGTGAGTAAGTGAACGTCCGGCCACCCCAGTTGACTGTCAGCGGCTGCGCCGACGAGCCGCCGTTGTAGGCGATCAGCGCCTTGGAGCCGTCCGGGTTGATCCAGGCCACGTTGGGCACCGTGCTGTTCGCCGTGGATTCGACGCGATAGGCGCCCGGCCGGACGAACTTCGTCAGGTGGCCCATGTCGTAGTACTCGACGGTGTAGTCCACCTGCCCGGAGCGGGCGTCCCCGTTGTGCACCGTGATGAGCCCGGTGCACTTGTCGCAGCCGCCGTTGTGCGGGCCCATGTTCTGATCCACCGCGAGGGACCACTTGACCACCGACTTACCCCAGTTGCGGGTGTAGTCGATGATGTTGTTCATGTCCTCGTGCTGCTGATCGGTGATCCACGTGCCGCCGGAGTGCTCGGTGTCGTACGCATCCAGGTTCGGGTACTGGTTGTGCACGGTGGTCTGCTCGGCCACATCGCCTTCGTAGCCGTGCCAGGCGACACCGCCGAAGAGCGGGTCGTTGCGGATGGCGGCGTCGCTCACCGTCGGGGCGCCGTACGAGTCGTAGCTGTTCCAGTTCCAGTCGAGCGCGAGGACCTTGGTCGGCAGCCCGGCCGAGTGCAGTGCGGGCAGCAGGTCGGTACCGGTGAAGTACTGCAGCCCGGAGCCGTTCCACTGCATCGACGGATAACCTCCGCAGCACGTCGGCTCGTTCTGCGGGGTGACGTAGTCGATGTGCACGCCCTGCGCCCGGTAGGCCTGGATGTACTTGACGAAGTACTGGGCGTAGGCGGCGTAGTACTGGGACTGGAGCCACCCCTGGTCCATCGCGCCGTTGTCCTTCATCCACGCCGGAGCCGTCCACGGCGTGCCCAGGACCTTCAGGTCGGGGTTGAGCTGTTCGGCCTGCTTGGTCAACGGCAGAACGTCCGCGAGGTCGTGCGCGATCGAGAACCTCGCCAGGCCGGGGTCGGCCTGACCGGCGGGCATGTCGTCGAAGGTGTAGTCGTAGCGCGCGAGGTCGCTGGCGCCCATCGGGTTGCGCAGGAAGTCCAGCCCGATCCCGGAGTTGGGGTCGAACAGGTTGCGCATCACGGTGTCGCGGGTGCTCTGGCTGAGGGCACCGCTGCTGTTCATCAGCCAGGCCGCAGTGTCGGTGAACGAGGCCCCGCCCCCGGTGAACTGCTGGTAGCGGGTGTTCTCGTCCACACTCACTGTCTGCCCGGAACTGCCGGTGCCGGAGGTGAAGGTGATCGGGCTCTGCTGCTCGAGGCCGCGGGTGACGTGCCGGCCGCCCGAGTCGTCGGTGGTGGTGAGCCAGACGTTGACCTGCTCCCCTGCGGCGTGTGCGGTTCCGAGGGGTCCGGCGAGGAGGAGGCCGGTGGTGGCGAAGACGATGCCGGAGAGAACAGCGGCGAGCCGTCTGCGGCGGTGTGGGGGGGTCATGGGTGTCCTCGGGGTGTCGAGTTGCGGGTACCCGTTGATCGCCGTGATTCAACTCATGAATCGACATAGCGTCAATACTTGTGACTGACTTCAAGAATTGACGGCTCTGCCCGAGCACCGCACCCGGCGCACTCGCGGCGGGAAGGAAGCCGCGTTCCACCGTTCGGCTGTCCGAGGTGCACCCGCCCGAGTGTGAGCGTGTGGCGCGATCACGCTGGATACGTCAGCCTTCGCCGCCCGCGCCGGGCCTTCCGCGCCTGCGGAGAACGACCAGCCGCACGCGCGAGCGCCGATCACTGACAACGCACATCCGTCTCCCTACAGTGGGCGGTATGCGCGCACACCGGATCCACGCGACTCTAGTGGCAACGGCGGCACTGCTGGCGTGTGCCTCCTGCTCCGGCACCTCGAAGCCGGTGCCCGGTGCGCAGCCGTCCTCCGCGGTGAGCACCCCCGCGACCGCCCGCACCGGCGGCCGGCCAACCCTCACCCCAGCCCAGGGATTCGACCGGTCCGGCGCGTTCATCCCCCTCATGACCTGCGACGACCCAAGGGACTACTCGCCGGGCCTCCGCTTCGCCAACGTACCGGCCGGGACCGCCGAACTCGCCCTGTCCATGGTCGATCTCGACGTGCGCAAAATCCACTGGCTCCAACTGGGCATCCCCGCGAACACCCGGGCGATCACCGCCCACCACCTGATCCCAGGCGCCCGCGAGGCGCTCAACGACTTCGGGGAGGCCACCTACGACGGCCCGTGCCCGCCCCACGGCAGTACGCACAGATACCAGCTGACGCTCTACGCCCTGCGCTCACCGATGCCTGCCACGTTCGGCCCCACGACGCCGCCCGCCCAGACGCTGAAGGAGCTTCAGCGGCGGGCACTCGCGTCGGCCTCGCTTGTCGCAACCTACACACGCCACTGAACCGATCTGCACGGCAGACAGCCTTCAGACGGCCCGCCTCCGCCTCCCTGGACGAGATCCCGAAACGACCATCGTCGCGCTTATTGCACCTGATGGGCCGTCACCCTACTCTCTGCTCACGCGTCCGCACCGCGCCCCTCCCCCACGCAGCAAGGGGCCTTTGCCATGGACCCGATGAGAGAACCCGCACCGGTCACCCCTGCCACCCCCGCCGGCCCCAGCCGGCGCAGTCTGTTCGCCGCCGTGGCCGGGGCCGTGGTCGCGGTCGGCGGCTGGACGCCGCTGTTCCGGTTGACTGCGGACGCGGCGACCCTGCCCCCACCACCCGACTTTCCGGCCGGCATCGCGCTCACGCAACAGGCCTTCACGAACTGGTCCGAGCAGATCGTGCTGGACCAGGTGTGGACGGCGGTTCCCGCCACCCCCGAGGACGTGGTCACCCTCGCCGACTGGGCGCTGGCCCACCGCTGGCGACTGCGTGCCCTGGGCCAGGGCCACAACTGGGCGCCGTTCCTGGCAAGCGACGGCCAGGACGTGTCCCGCACCCTGCTCGTCGACACCAAAGCACACCTCACCGCGATCAGCGTGCGCTCCGGCAGCCCCGGCAGCGTGATCGCGCAGACCGGCGCCACCTTGGACGCCGTGCACACCGCGCTGGAAAGCGCAGGCCTCGGCTTCGCCGCGATCCCCGCGCCGGGCGACCTGACCCTCGGCGGTGCCCTGGCCATCGGCGCGCACGGCACCGGGCTGCCGGGCCCCGGCGAGCAGCCGCCCGCAGGTTCCGGCTTCGGCACGCTGAGCAACCTGGTCCTGTCGCTCACGGCCGTGGTCTGGGACGCCGGATCGGCCCGCTACATGCTGCGGACCTTCCAGCGCGGCGATCCGGACATCGGCGCCTTCCTGGTCCATCTGGGGCGCGCCTTCGTCACCGAGGTGACCCTGCAGGTCCCGGCCAACCTCCGGATGCGCTGCCAGAACTGGTTCGACATCCAGGTGAGCGACCTCTTCGGCGCACCCGGCACGGGCAGCGCCAACCTGGACCGGTACCTCGCCGCCACCGGCCGCGTCGAGGCCATCTGGTTCCCGTTCACCACGATCCCCTGGCTGAAGGTGTGGAGTGTCGCGCCGAGCAGGCCGTGGCTCTCCGCGGAGCTGGCGGTGCCCTACCCGTACACCTTTGCCAACCAGGTCACCCAGAGCGCCTCCGACCAGATCAGGCGGATCATCCAGGGCGAGGGCGGGCTCACCCCGACCTTCACCAACGGGGAGATGGCCGTCGCCGGTTCCGGGATGATCACACTGGGGGTCTGGGACGTGTGGGGTTGGTCGAAGAACGTTCTGCTGTACGTCCAGCCGACCACCCTGCGCATCTTCGAGGGCGGCTGGGCGGTGCTCTGCGCCCGCGCGGACGTGCAGCGGGTGGTGCACGACTTCTACACCGCCTACCAGGCCCAGGTCACCGCGGCGCAGAACGCCGGGCGGTATCCGGTGAACTGCCCGGTCGAGCTGCGCATCACGGAGGTGGACACACCTGCCGCGGTGGGCGGTGGCGCCGAAGCGCTGCTCTCCCCGGCCCGCGCGAGGCCGGACCATCCTGAGTGGGACACCGTCGTCTGGCTGGACTTCGCCACCTACCCCGGCACCCCCGACTCGGCGCCTTTCTTCGCCCAGTTGGACCGGTGGATCCTGGGCCACTACACCGGCTGGTCGATGGTGCGCCCCGAGTGGTCCAAGGGGTGGGCGCACACCGCCTCCGGCGGACCGTGGACCGATTCGGCGGTGATCGGCACGACCTGGCCCGAAGCCTTCCGCGCCGGGCTCCCGGCGGGCGCGCGGTGGGACGACGCCGTGTCCACACTGCACCGCTACGACCCGGCGCAGGTCTTCTCCAGCCCCTTCCTGGACCAACTGCTCGGCGCGTGAGCGGGACCGCGGGTCCGATGGGGTGCCGGGCTTCGCGACGCCGGGTGTTCGCGGCTCCTTCCGCACCGCCGGGCCCGCGGCTGCGGGCGGTCCGCCGAGCCGTGCCTCAGCTCAGCACGTCGGGCTGGTCGGTCGCGTCGTCGACGCAGTACACCTTGTCCCGGCGCGTGCCCACGGCCGGTCCGAACGGAGCACCCGCACCCGGCGGGCGCCGCTGGCGTCCGACTGGCGCGCGGCGACCTGGTCGCCGCGCGCAGAGGTCTCCACGACGTCGCCGTCGCCGCCGTCGACCGTCAGGATGTCCCCCCGGGCGCGATCGCCAGCCCCAGCGGGCCGTTCAGATGCCCTCCCGAGCTGACCACCGGACCGGTTCCCGCGCTGTGGTGCCGCGTGAGCGCATGCGGGATCGCGGTGATCCGGTCGCCTATCGTGTCGGCGACGTACAGTGTTCCGTTCCGCAGCCCGACGCCGGTCGGCCCGATCACGAGCGCCGCCGGATCGTGCCTCCGGGGTCGAGCACGACGGGCAGCTCGGCGAGCCCGCGGAAGGCGGGGAACGGCACGTCGAGCCATGGCACCTGGTCTGCGGGGACCGCCAGTTCGGTTGCCGGATAGCGGTCGAAGAGCTTGCCGAGGGCGAGTTGCGTCTCCATGCGGGCCAGCGGTGCTCCCAGGCAGTAGTGGCCACCGTGGCCGAAGCCGAGGTGCGTGCTTTGGATGTTGCCGGGGCGCAGGATGTCGAACCGGTCCGGTTCGTCGAACTTGCGGTGATCGCGGTTCGCGGAGTTCAGCGCGATCTGCACCAAGGCGCCCTTGGGGATCAGCGTGCCGTCGATGTGGATGTCCTCGGTGGCGAAGCGGAACGTCCCGGTCTCGACCGAGCCGTCGAACCGCAGCAGTTCCTCCACCGCCTGCTCGATCCGTTCCGGGCTCTGCTGGATGACGCGCAACTGGGCCGGGTGGGCGAGCAGATGGTAGACGGCGTTGCCGATCAGGTATGCCGTGGTCTTGTGGCCCGCGAACAGCAGCAGCCACGCCGTCGAGACCAGTTCGTGCTCGGTGAGCGCGCCGTCGTTCTCGGCCTGTGTCGCGATCAGCGCACTGAGCAGGTCCTGGCCGGGGCTGCGGCGCTTGTGGCCGATGAGCTCGGTGAAGTAGTCGAGCAGCCGCCGCTCTGCGTCCTGCTGAGCCTTCTTCGACTCCGGATCGAAGCCCGTGTGGGCCACGGTGGTCGACCACCTCTGGACGTCCTCGCGATCCGGCTCGGGCACGCCCAGCAGTTCGCAGATGACGATGATCGGCAGCGGAAATGCGAACCGGGGCAGCAGGTCCACCGGTTCGGTGGCCGGACACGCGTCCAGCAGCCGGTCGACGATCTGTTCGATGTGCGGGCGCAGGGACTCCACGCGGCGTGAGGTGAAAGCGGAACTGACCAGCTTGCGCAGCCTGCTGTGCTTGGGCGGATCGGAGTTGAGCATGTTGTCGTCGAGCGCGGTGGACGACGCGCCGAAGATTCGGCGGTAGGAGTCCAGAGCGCCGTACATGTCCTTGCTCAGCCGGGGATCGACCAAGGCGTTGCGCGCGTCCTCGTACCGGGTGATCAGGTAGGTCTCCACACCGTGCGGCGGCTGCAGGCGGCAGACCGGGTCGGCTTCCCGCAGGTGGGCGTAGACGGGGTAGGGGTTCCTGCGGAACTGCGGGGTGCACTGTGAGGCGGCGGTCGCCGCGTCGGGAGCGCCGGTGCCGGAGGCGTGAGTGTCGGTGTCGGTCATGGCTTGGCCGCCAGGTCGAAGATGGCCTCGGCGTTTCCGCCGAGGATGAGCTGCCGGGAGGCATCGTCGACGTCGAGCTTCCCGATGGCCTGCAGGAGGTCCTCCAGCGGACACGCCAGCGGAGGCGAGTCCGAGCCGAACAACATCCGTTCCGCGCCCAGGACTTCGGCGTTGAGGTTCAGGTGCGCCGCACTGGACGTGCTGGTGTCCACGTACATCCGCGCCAGGGCGGCACTCGGGTCGGCGGCAACGCCGTTGGCGGTGAAGGGCGTTGTACCGTCGGGAGCGCCGGTGCCGGGTGGGCCGGACGGGCCGGGCCGGTCTCCGCCCCAGTGCCTGGGGCGCACCGCTGTCTGCAGGCGCTCGGGCAGCAGGGCCAGGGCGCCGCCGCCGGTCGCCCCGATCAGCACCAGATCGGGGTACTTCTCCAGCCACCCGGCGAACGCGATCATCGCCATGCCTGCGGTGACATCGCAGAACCGGCCGATCTGCTCCACGAAGCGCGGGTCTGCCACGCGCTCGGACCCGGCAGGCTCGGCCGGGGCGTGGACCAGGACCGGCACACCCAGTTCGGCGGCCATCGCGAAGAACGAGTCCGCCTGCGGGGTGCCCAACAGCTCACCGTGCACACTGGTGTTGGTGATGAGGCCGACGAACGCGGGGTCGGCCAGCGTCTCACGGACCCCTTCGAGGTGGCGGTCGTCGCCGAGGGGGTTGGCGTACACATAGCCGCGCAACTGCTCGGGAAACGTCCGGATCAGCCCGGACATCCACGAGTGGAACGCCTTCAGGCGGTCGGTGGACTGGGCGTAGTTGTCGACGCCGGGCACACGGGCCATCGCGCCCGCCCCGACGGGGCTGCCGATGATCGTCAGGTCGATTCCCGCCTCGTCGCGGGCGGCGAGCATGCCGTCCACGTCGGTGAGGCTGGGCGGCATCGGAAAGCGCCGAGCGGCTTCGGGCGGTGACAGATGCCCGTGGATGTCGATGATCATGTCTCTTCCAAGTGTCGGGAGGCAGGTCGCTCGGCCTGCAGGGCGTGCGCCACTGCCGTGCAGTCCTCGTCGCCGTGGCCTTGGCGGGTGGCACGGATGTGGGATTCGGCGGCCGCCGCGACCAGCGGCAGGCGCAGACCGGCTGCCGCGCACTGGTCCTGGGCGAGCGAGAGGTCCTTGGCCATCAACCGCAGCCGGAAGTCGGGCTCGCCGTAGCGGTTCGCCGCCAGTCGGCGGGATTTGAACGTCATGACGGGGGACGCGAAACCGCTGCCCGCGATGGTGCCGAGGACCAGCTTCCGGTCGAGGCCCATCGTGGTGCCGAGTTCGACGGCTTCGGCCAGCGCCTGGACCTCGATGCCCATCAGCAGGTTGAGGACGAGCTTCATCCGCATGCCGGAACCCAGCTCGCCGACGTGTACCACTTCCTTGGCCAGCAGTTCGAGCAGCGGGCGCCCGGCGGCGAAGCTCTCCGTGTCGCCGCCCGCGTACAGCCGCAGGTCGCCGGTGCGGGCGTGTTGCCGGTTGCCGAGCATGCCGACGTCCAGCACCGACCGGGTGCCGTCGACGGCCTGCAGGACCTGGTCAGGCGCGATAGTGCCGGCGCAGATCAGCGTTCCCGCGTAGGGCCCGTCGGCCAGGATTCCGTCCGGACCATGCAGCACCGGCCGCAGGGCCTCCGCGTCGGCCAGAGCGCAGATGGCGGCGCTCGTACCGGCGACGGCGTCGGCCGGGTGGGCGGCGGCCTGCGCACCGGCCTCGACGAGCGGATCGGCCCGTCCCGCGGTGCGGTTCCACACCCGTACCCGGACGCCCTCGTCCAGCAGCCGGGCGGCCAGGGCGCTGCCCATCGTCCCGAGTCCGAGCACGGCCACGGGGCCCTCCGGCCGCCTCATCCCCGGGCTCCCGCGGTCTCCCGGACCACCCGGAACCGCAGGGACTCGGAGTGCTCGATCCAGGCGTGCATCCGGGCCACCAGGGCGCGGTGTTCCTCACCCTGCACCCAGGCCAGGAAGTGCTCCGGGGTCTCCCAGTCGCTGCTGATCACCCACTGCCGGGACCCGTCCAGGGATCGGCCCATCCGCTCCGCGAGGTGCCCGGGAACATCGACGACAGACCTGCGGACACGCTCATAGGCCTCGAGGAACCCCTGTTCACCACCTTCGACGAGGCGGACCAGGTACACCACGTGCAATTTGTCCGCCGGGCGGTCGTGGCTTGGACGCCCTGTGGCCATGTCTCCTCCTCCGGTCCGTACAGATACCCATCCGGGTCGCGAAGGGCCGGGAAGGCCCGACGGCGCACAGTTGGAACGGACTCACACGACCGCCCGCCGCGCAAGCGCAGTCCGCGCGCGAAAGGACGCGGAGTGCGGATGATCAGCGTGCCGGCAGGGGGCGATCACCTGATGTGGCAGCTTTGACGAAGGCCGCGTCACATACGCCGACGGTGTGAACCGGCGTGGCTTGTATGCCGTTCGGCGTGTTCCGCCGTGGATACCCCATCCGGCGCATCAACGTCAGCCGTGGTCAGAGCCCGGGGCAGTGTGATCGGCGGGGTGCCGCTCTGCCCACCGCGCCCGTGCCCGTGCAGGGTCGATCGTTTCGTGGTGGTATGTCAGCCATGAGCGAGGAAGGCACCGACCCCCAGGACAGGATCGCCTTGGTCACCGGCGCGAACCGGGGCATCGGTCTGGAGATCGCGCGGCAGTTGGCCGCTTCGGGCATGACCGTGCTGATGGGCTCGCGAGACCCGCAGCGCGGTGAGCAGGCCGCCGCCGAGCTGTGCTCATCGGGTGCCGAGGTGTGTCCGCTCCCGCTCGACGTCACCGACCGGGCTTCGGTCACGGCGGCCGCGAAATACGTCGACGGACGCTTCGGCCGCCTCGACGTCCTGGTCAATAACGCCGGGATCGCCGGGGACCCGGCCGGCCAGACACCAGCCCACGCCGACCTGGGCACCGTCCGGGCCG
>CAYNNX010000099.1:0-20508 GCA_964398515.1 uncultured Streptantibioticus sp.
GAGCTGCTGGCCCGTCTGGCCGCGCGCGTAGAAGGTGCGGGAGACCTGCACACCGCCGAACGAGCGGGTGTCCAGCAGCCCGCCGTACTCGCGCGCGAACGGCACGCCCTGCGCCACGCACTGGTCGATGATCTCCACCGAGATCTGCGCGAGGCGGCGCACGTTGGACTCGCGGGCGCGGAAGTCGCCGCCCTTGACCGTGTCGTAGAACAGCCGGTGGATCGAGTCGCCGTCGTTGCGGTAGTTCTTCGCCGCGTTGATGCCGCCCTGCGCGGCGACGGAGTGGGCGCGGCGCGGCGAGTCCTGGTAGCAGAACTGGACGACGCGGTAGCCCTGTTCGGCCAGGGTCGCCCCGGCCGCGCCGCCCGCCAGGCCGGTGCCGACCACGATGACGGTGTGCTTGCGGCGGTTGGCCGGGTTCACCAGTTTCGCGGTGAACCGGCGGCGGTCCCAGCGCTCCTCGATCGGCCCGGCAGGGGCCTTGGTGTCGGCGACGGGCTCGCCGACCGTGTAGTCGACGTAGGTCATTGTCAGCTCACCACTCCGGTCATCACCGAGACGGGTACCGCGATGAACCCCGCGGTCAGGACGAGGGCCAGCACGTTCGCCGCGCCCTTGAGGGCCCGGTCGCGGCGCGGCCGGTTCAGGCCGAGGGTCTGCGCCGCGCTCCACAGGCCGTGCCGGATGTGCAGGCCGAGGGCGAGCATCGCGACGATGTAGACCACATCGGCGTACCAGGTGCGGAAGTCGGCCACCACGTTCTCGTACGGGTGGCCGGGCCGGGCGTGCGGGTTCACCGTCAGCGTCGTCAGGTCCAGGATGTGCCAGACGATGAAGAGCCCCAGGATCACCCCGCCCCAGCGCATCGTGCGGGTCGCGTAGCTCGCGCGGTGCCGGGTGTGCGCGTACCGGGCGGGGCGGGCCGCCAGGTCCCGCCGGCTCAGCTGGACCGCGGCCACCGCGTGCAGCACGACGCAGGCCACCAGCGCCGCCCGCTGGATCCACAGGTACCAGCCGTCGTGCAGGACGGGCTCGCCGATGGTGCGCAGCCAGGCCGCGTACGCGTCGAAGTCGGTGGCGCCGAAGAACACCTTCAGGTTGCCCAGCATGTGCGCGACGAGGAAGAGCAGCATGAGCACGCCGGTGACGGCCATCACCGCCTTCTTCCCGACGGTCGACCGCCACAGGGTTGCCAGGGTGGACGGCCGTCGGGCCGTTCGCGTCGCCAGTGCCATGGCGACGACGGTAAGGAGGTCAGGGTGCATCGGTCCAAGACATGGACGAGCTCGAATCGATAGGAAACGTCTATGGAAGCCCGGTGGCCGCCCCTAGGATGAAGGGGTGCAGCTGCACCAGCTTCAGTACTTCGTCGCCGTCGCCGACACCCGGCACTTCACCCGCGCCGCGGCCCGCGTCCACGTGGCCCAGCCGTCGCTGTCCCAGCAGATCCGCGCCCTGGAACGGGAGCTGGGTGCCGAGCTGTTCCACCGTGCCCGCGGCCACATCACCCTCACCGACGCCGGCCAGGCCCTGCTCCCGCTCGCCCAGCGCATCCTGGCCGATGCCGAGACCGCCCGCCGCGAGGTGCAGGAGGTCGCCCAGCTGCGCCGCGGCCGGGTGCGCCTCGGCGCGACCCCCAGCCTGTGCGCGAGCCTCGTCCCCGACGTGCTGCGCGCCTTCCACGACCGCTACCCCGGGGTGGACCTCGTCGTCCACGAGGACGGCTCACAGGATCTCGTGCGGATCCTGGCCGCCGGCGAGCTCGACCTGGCACTGATCATCACCCCGCTGCCCGGCCAGGCACCGGCGCTCACCGCGACCGAGCTGCTCCGCGAGGACCTGGTCGTCGTCTCCGCCCCCACCGCCCCCGCACCGGGCGGCAGGCGCTCCCGCGTCCGGGTCGAGGACCTGCGGGACCAGCCGCTGGTGATGTTCCGCCGCGGCTACGACCTGCGCGAGTTCACGGTGAGCGCCTGCCGGGCCGCCGGGTTCGAGCCCTCCTTCGCCGTCGAGGGCGGCGAGATGGACGCGGTACTCGGCTTCGTGCACGCCGGACTCGGCCACGCCGTCATCCCCGGCATGGTCGCCGCCCGCGCCGGGCTGCGCGTGACGCCGTTCGCCCCGCCCGGGCTGCAGCGGACGATCGCGGTGGCCCACCGCAAGGACGTCGAACCGCCGCGCGCCGCACGCGAGTTGCGGCGGGTGCTGCGGGAGCAGCTGCGCACGGCGGCGGAGGAGGGGACGCTGCCGCCGAGCACGCGCCTGCTGGACGCGTGAGGCGGCGCGCCGGCCGGCGTGAGGAGACCGCGCCCCGCGCGCCAGGGACGCCACGGGGCGCGGTCCGGAAGGGGCCGACGTGCCGGGGAGACAGCCGTAACGTCAACCCTTTCCGTTCGCGCGGCGGCGCAGCACCAGGAGCGCCCCGCCGCCTGCGAGAGCCAGCAGCAGCGCACCGTCGGCGATCCGGGTGGTGTCCGAACCGCCGAGGAAGCTGCCACCGAGACCGGCTTTGGCACCCATCACGGGCAGCGCCGCCCGGTCGCCGGGGACGGTGACCGTGTCGCTGACCGTCCGGCCGTCGCCGCCGCACCGGATGCTCACCGGGTAGGTGCCGGGTTCGGCGTTCACCGGGATCCGCACGGCGGCGGTCATCCGGGTGGTGGACCCCGACCCCAGGGCGACGTCGCCGAAGAGCGGGGACGACGCTCTGGCGCCCTCCGGCACGTCCCGGCATCTGCTGTCGTCGCTGAGCAGCAGGATCTGGCCGGGATAGACCGGCTTGGGCGACGCGCTCGCCGAGGCCGCCGGTGCGGCCAGCGCGATCGCGGCGACACCGGTCAGCGATACCGCTGCTATGCGACCGGCTGCGATACGACCAGCGTGCATGGGCTTCTCCCGCTTTCCTGTGCGGTACCGGCCATCGGCGATACCGGCCTGAGGCGATCGAAACCCGACTCGCCGCCGCCCGCGAGGCGTGACCCCGGACCGGTACGGCGGTCACGAAAAGGTCATCGCACGTCACGGCATGTGTGCGCCGGTCTGTGGAGGGGGCGGCTCGCTGTACGCCGTACGGGTGACGCGGCCCGCCCCGCTGGGAGACGGCGGCGGACCGCGTGGGGCTCAGCGTAGGAGCCGTTCTTGTGTTTTCTCTGTGGAGTTCTCCGCGGGGTGGCCGGGGTGTCCGCTCAGCCAGTCACGCCGCTGCGGCAACCGCACCGGGGGCGTCTCGGAGAGCGGGAGCCGGACCTCGAAGCGGGTGCCGGGCTCGCCGTCGGGCCGGTCGGCGATCCGCACCGTGCCCCGGTGCAACTCGACCTGCTGCGCGACCAGGGTCAGCCCGAGGCCGGTGCCGGGGCTGTCGGGGCCGCGCTCGAAGCGCCCGAAGACCCGCTCCCGCGCTTCGGCGGGTACCCCGGGGCCGTGGTCGTCGACGGTGAGCACGGCGTCCCCGCCCTCGGTGCTCAGCGCCACCTCCAGCTCGGGCGCGACCCCGGGCCGCCGACCGTGCACCAGGGCGTTGGTGAGCAGGTTGTCGACGACCATCCGCACCCCCGGCTCCCAGCCCGGCAGCCGCAGCCCCGAAGCGACCCGGGAGGTGATCCGCGCCTGCGGTTCGCGCCGCGCCGCGCCGGCACAGGCCGCCTCGACCACTTCGCCCAGATCGACGGAGGTGAACGCGTCGGCCTCCACCAGATCGCCCTGGGCCAGCGCGCGCAAGGTGACCAACAGGCCCTGCAGACGCGCGTGTTCGGCCTGCAGGTCGGCGAGGACCTCGGCACGTTCGGCCGGATCGAGATCCGGGTGGGCGGAGAGGATCTCCAGATTGGTCTGCATGCTCATCAGCGGCGTGCGCAACTCGTGCGAGGCGGCCGCCGAGAACGAACGGGCCGTGGCCAGCGCCTCGCCGGTGCGCGCCGCCTGCTCGTCGTAACGGGCCAGCAGCGTCTGCAGGGCGAGCGCCAGATCGTCCACCTCGGTCACCCGCGACGGCTGATGCTCCAGCCGGGCCGAGCTCACCCGCGGATCCAGCCCGCTCGCCCGTCGCTGCAACCGGCGCAGCGGCAGCGTCGCCCGCTCGGCGATCGCCAGCGCGGTCAACGCCGACACCGGCGCCGCGATCAGCGCCGTCAGGAGCACCCGGCCGCGTACCGCGTCCACGTTGTCCTGCGCCGCGGTCGCGGGCGCGAACACCCACAGCCGGTCACCCGGCTGCCCGTCGCCCACCGGCAGCGAGAACGCCCGCCAGCTCCTGCCGCCGTCCGCCACGGTGACGGGGTTCGACGGATTCGCCCGGTTCACCGGAAGCGGCACGCCGTCCTCGGGCTGCGGGCCGCCCTCCGCGACCGTCGTCCCCTCCGGGCCGGTGACCACCCGCACACCGACGTCCAGCGCGTTGGCGAACAGCTGGTGCTCGCGGTTCTGCTTCTGCCGGATCCGGCCGGTCCGGTCGATCCGGATCAGATTGCGCGCCAGCGGCAGTGCGACCGCCGCCCGGTCCCGCAGATGCGAGTCGAGCTCGGCGTGCACGTCCCGGCTGACCAGCCGCAGCAGCAGAACGCCCGAGGCCAGCACCAGCAGCGGCACGGTCACGCCCACCGCGATCGCGATGCGCGTCGAGAGCCTCACGGTGTCCCCTCCTGGCCGCGCAGCACGAACCCGACCCCGCGCACGGTCTGGATCAGCCGGGGCCGCCCGCCCGCCTCCAGCTTGCGCCGCAGGTAGCTGACGAACGTGTCCACGGCGTCGGTGCGCACCTGGAAGTCGTACCCCCAGACGCGGTCGAGGAGCTGGTCCCGGGTGAGGACCTGCCCCGCGTTGCGTGCGAGCACCTCCAGCAGCTCGAACTCCCGCCGCGTCAGCCGCACCGCCGCGCCCTCGTACGTCACCTCCCGTGACACCGGGTCGAGCACCAGCTCCCCGTACCGCACGGTTCCGCCGCCGCCCGGCGCGGCGGGCCGGCGGCGCAGCAGCGCCTGGAGCCGCAGCAGCAGCTCCTGCAGCGCGAACGGCTTGACGAGGTAGTCGTCGGCCCCCGCCTGAAGCCCCGCGACCCGGTCCTTCACCTCGTCCAGCGCGGACAGCATGAGCACCGGCACGTCGTCGCCCGCGCCGCGCAGCCTGCGGCACACCTCGGTCCCGTCGATCCCCGGCATCGACACGTCCAGCACGAACACGTCGACCGGCCGCGCCCGGTGCTCCGCGAGCGCGCTCTCGCCGTCCCCGGCGAGCGCAACCTGGTATCCGCCCAGCCGCAGGCCGCGGCCGAGCGAGCGCAGGATCGCCGCGTCGTCGTCCACGACGAGCACCCGCCCGGCCCGGGCGTCGGTCGGTGTGGTGATCAAATCCGCCTGCCTTGGTCCGGAGGAACCCGGTAAGGGTAGGACGGCAGGCTGTGAGAGCGTACCGCCCCCCTGCCCCGCGGCCGGACCCCGCTACGTGGCGGACGACCAGCCGCACCTCGTGCACTTGTACCCGCCGGAACCGTCGCCGTAGGCGGTCCCGTCCTTGCAGGAAAGGCAGGAGAGTTTGGAGTACATCGCGGGGATCTTCGGCGGCTTCACCGCGAACTGCGGCCGAGCCCAGTACGCAGGGTCCGTGGGGTCCTCTGACCGTTTTGCCGCATCCACGGCTTCGGTGCCGGTCGACATGCCAGACCTCCTCTCGGGCTCGCAGAAGTGTCCCATCCGGCCCGCCGACGCCCGGCGCCCGGGCCCGTTCGGCCCATTCGCGGTCGCGGCAGGCGCGACGCCGCGTCCAGGATCGGACGTATGGGCGCACTCGGTCACCACAGGTGGCGCGCGGGGGCGGTCGCGACGGGCGCCGCGATCGGTGTGCTGGCCGCCTGCGGGCACGGCGGCGCGCCGGCGCCGGCCGGATCGTCCTGGACGCCGGAGCGGCTGCGGCACGCCACCGCCGTGATCCGCAAGGAGCGGGGGATCGGGCGGACCGCGCCGCCCACCGCGGGGAGCGCGCGGATCGGGGCGCTGTTCCACCACGACTCCGCCGGGGACCACTTCTGCAGCGCCAGCGTGGTGAAGAGCCCGGGGAGGGACCTGGTGCTGACCGCCGCGCACTGCATCAACGGCGGCGACGGGCGCGGATACAAGAGCGACATCGTGTTCGTGCCCGGCTACCGGGCCGGCGCCACCCCCGACGGCGTGTGGCAGGTCAAGAGCCTGCTGGTCGGGGAGGGCTGGGCGCGCAGCGCCGACCCCGACGCCGACGTGGGGTTCGTCGTTCTGCGCCCGCTCGGCGGCAGGCACATCGAGGACGTCCTCGGCGGCAACACACTCGGTGTGGACACGGGGTACGCGCAGCGGATCAGGCTCACCGGGTACCCCGCAGGCGGTGGCGAGCCGGTCTCGTGCTTCAACCGGAGCGGCGAGCAGAGCCCGCGCCAACTGCGCATCGCCTGCACGGGGTTTCCGGGCGGGACGAGCGGCAGTCCGTGGCTGACCGGGTTCGACCCGGCCACCCGGACCGGGACGGTCGTCGGTGTGATCGGCGGCTACGAGCAGGGCGGCGACACCCCGGACGTCTCCTACAGCCCGTACTTCGATCACACCGTGCACGACCTCTACCTCAAGGCGGTCGCTCAGGAGGGGTAGCCCGGGCGGCCCGGAAGGCGGGCGGCCAGCCAGTCCGCGGTGGCGGGCAGCCACTGCGCGCGGGCGTTGCCGACCAGGTGGTCCCCGTGCGGGACCAGCAGGTACTCACCGTGCGGTGCCTGGCGGGCGAGCTGCTCGCCGCCCACGACGCCGGGGATGGAGTCCTGGCCGCCGTCCACGACGAGCAGGGGGCCGGGGATGCGTGCGGCGACGCCGGTCAGATCGGCCTTCCCGGTGAACTCCCGCGCGGCCTCCTCGCCCTTGGCGCGCTGCGTCAGGGTCTGCGCGACGTAGGTGTTCAGCTCCTCCCACACCAGGCGGTACGGGCCGCTGACCGCCGCGGTGGCGGATATCCGCGGCTCGTGCGCGGCGCCGAGGGCCGCGTAGTAGCCGCCCATGCTCAGGCCGATGAGCCCGACCCGGTCGGCCCGGATCCCGGGGCGGTCCTGAAGGGCGTCATCTCACTCTTCCCGGCCGACAGCCCCCTGCCGCCCGGCGCGGGCATCCGCTCGATCCCGCTGGTCGCCCCCACCCCGCTGTACGCCTGGTCGCTGCTGCGGGGGTCCGCCGAGGTGGGGAGCGGCAACCGGTGGCTGGAGTACGTCCCCGGGCGGGACTGGCTCCCCGACGTGGACCACGCACGGGTGCGCCACCCCGGGGAGGGTGACGCCCGCTAGCCGAACCATCCGCGCAGCTCGGTGCGTTCGGCCTCGCCCAGCGCCGTCGGCGACCACGAGGGCCTGCGGTCCTTGTCCACCAGCGCCGCGCGCACGCCCTCGGCGAAGTCGTGGGTCTGCGCCACCCGGCAGGCGAGGCGCAGCTCCCGGTCGAGGCACGCGGCCAGCGACGAGGCCGCGCCGCGGCGCAGCAGTCCGTGGGTGAGGAAGAGGCTGGAGGGGGACATCCGCCGCAGCACGCCCAGCGTCTCGCCCGCCCAGTCGTCGCCCCCGGCGGCCTCGGCGGCGAGCCGCTCGGTGATCGCGTCCAGGGAGGGCGCGGAGAAGCAGCGCCGGATCGTCGCGTAGTGGCCGGACAGTTCGGACGGCGGCGGGGTCACGGCGAACCGGGCCACCACCGCTTCGACGCCCTCGGCACCCGGTGGTGCGGCCTCCAACGCCGCCTCCAGCGCGGGCAGTTCCCCGGCGGGCACGTAGTGCGTGGCGAGCCCGCACTCCACGGCCGCGGCGCCCGAGACGCGGGTGCCCGTCAGCCCCAGGTACATCCCGACGGCGTCGCGCAGCCGCGGCAGGAAGTACCCGGCGCCCACGTCGGGGAAGAAGCCGATCGCGGTCTCCGGCATCGCGAGCCCGGCCCGCTCGGTGGCCACGCGCACCGAGCCGTGCACCGAGATCCCCAGGCCGCCGCCGAGCGCGAAGCCGTCGATCAGCGCAACGTACGGCTTGGGGTAGGCGGCGATCGCCGCGTTCAGCGCGTACTCGGTGGCGAAGAACTCCCGCACGGCGGCGGCGTCCCCGCGCAGCGCCGCCTCGCGCACCGCCCTTATGTCGCCGCCGGCGCAGAACGCCTTGGGGGAGGCGCTGCGCACGACGACGGCGCGCACGGCGTCGTCGTCGCGCCAGGCGTCCAGCGCCGCCGCCATCAGGCGGACCATCTCCAGGTCCAGCGCGTTGAGGGCGTCGGGCCGGTCGAGTACCAGCCGGCCGATGCCGTCGCGCACGGCCGTCTGCACCGCGAGGCCCATGCCGCTCCTGTCCTGGGGTGTCCGGGATGCCGTCCCGGACACCCTAGAGGGAGCAGGTCGCGGCTAGCGGCGCAGGGGCCGGGCCGGGTGCGCGGGCGTCGCGGTCCGGGCTGCCGGCGTCGCGGAAGCGGTGGCCGTCCGAGCGGAGGAAGCGGGGGAGGGGTGGAAGGCGCCGCTGTAGGCGTCGGTGGCGTCCAGCGGGTCGTCGCCGGTCTCGGCCAGGATCGGGCGTACGGTCTCGCCGGTCGTGGCCAGGCCCGCGTAGTCGCCGAGGAAGTGCCCGCCCGCGTCCGGGGCCTTGAGCCAGTCGAAGACGCGGGTGATGCGCCGCTCGCTCGCGTAGGCCGGGTCGCCGCCGCGCGGCAGTGTCACCAGCCAGGCGGCCGTCGGCAGCGTGCCGGTGTCACCCGGCGTCAGGTAGCGCAGGTCGTAATAGGTGAGAGCGACCGTGCCGCGCGCGTCTACGGCGACCGTCGGGGTGAACGCGGGTGCCTGCGGCGCCTGGTTGACGCGCTGCGGGCCGGACCAGGTGCGGCCTGCGTCGGTGGAGTGGACGAGCTGGATCGCGTCGTAGTGTCCGCCCGTGAACTCCGAGCCCTCGTAGGCGACGTAGAGCTCGCCCGTGTGCGGGTCGATCGCCGCGCTCGGCAGACCCCCGCCCGCGCGCAGCGTCTTGGTGGGGTCGTTGGGGTCGACCTCGGGCACGGAGGTGTCGGCGGCGACCTTCACCGGCGTGCTCCAGGTGGCGCCCTGGTCGTGCGAGGTGACCACCGCGAAGTGGGAGTCGGTCACCGTGTTCGCGGTGTAGTCCGCGTATGTGATCTGGGTGAAGAAGTCGTAGAGCGTGTCGGTGCGCCGGTCGACGACGATCACGTTTCCGATGGTCTGGGTGTTGGGCGTGACCGTGGTGTCGACGAACGGGCGTGCCGTGGACCAGGTGCGGCCGCCGTCGCGGGTGACCGATATCCACGCCGGTCCCGTGAAGTGTGCGGCGGGGCCGGTGGTGACCTGGTCGAGCCGGTCCCAGACCTGGTAGGCGACCCCGGGGTGCACCGGGTCGGCGGTCACCGAGTTCTTGTCGTCGCCGATGGCCGGGTCGTTGTCGGCTATCAGCTGCGTGGTGTTGTGCCAGGTCCGCCCGCCGTCGTAGGAGGTGGCGGCGGCCACTCCGTTGCGTGGTGTCGTCGAGTCGAAGACCAGGCCGCTGGAGTAGGCCGTGCCGTCCGGCCCGAAGCTCACCCACACGTCGGACGCCCGCTGGTAGGGCAGGCCCCCGGGCGCGCAGTGGGTGTAGGGCAGGGCGGTCTCGGTGAAGTGGGTGCCGTCGGTGGTGTAGGAGGCGGTCAGTCCGCGGGCGCCGCCGTTGGACCAGCGGTCCTGCTGGAAGACGCCGATCGCGTTGCGGTGGTCGCGGGGGTTGACCGACACGTACGGCTCGACCTCGGTCGAGGGGGCGTTGGTGCCGGTGCCGTCGCCGCGGATGTCGCAGGCGGCGTACGGATCGCCGGGCGAGACGGACCGCAGCGGCTGTCCGCCGGGGTCGGCCGGTCCGGCGTGGGCCGTGCCGATCGCGGCGGCGAGCAGCAGCATCGCCGATCCCGCGGTCACGGTTGCTCTTGCGCGCATGGCGGATCTCCCTGGAGCGAGTGGCTGTGCGGGTGATGCCGTGGGGCCTTACGGGTGGCTGAGCACCGTGAGCTTACTCAGACATGACAACGCTCGGGCGTTATCCGCGGATCTGCGGTCCCCTCCTGCGGTGCGCGGAGCTCGACTAGCCTGACAACCGCCCACGGCACAGGACACACGGCGGCAGGCGGCGTTCCGGGAGGAAGCATGCGTATCGGCTTGAGCGTGGCATCGTTCACCTGGCCCGGCGGACCGCAGGCCATCGCGCCGACGCTCGCCTCGATCGCACGCGACGCCGACGAGGCGGGACTGGCCGGCCTGTGGGTGATGGACCACTTCTGGCAGATCCCCATGAACGGCGCCGAGGACGAGCCCATGCTCGAGGGCTACTCGGCGCTCGCCTTCGCCGCCGCCCACACCAGCCGCATCAGCCTCGGCACGCTGGTGACCGGATCCGTCTACCGCCACCCCGGCGTCCTGCTGAAGACGGTGACCACGCTCGACGTCCTCTCCGGAGGCCGGGCCCGGCTCGGCATCGGCGCCGCCTGGTTCGACGCCGAGGCGGAAGGGCTGGGCATCCCCTTCCCGCCGCTGGCCGAACGGTACGAGCGGCTGGAGGAGATCCTGCGCCTCATGCGCCACGCCTGGTCCGGCGAGACCGGCCCCTTCGAGGGCACGCACTACCGGTTGCCGCGTCCGCTCAACTCGCCCGGCCCGCTGGCCCGTCCGTGTCCGCCGATCCTCATCGGCGGCGCCGGTGAACGCAAGACGCTGCGCCTGGTCGCCAAGTACGCCGACGCCTGCAACCTGTACCCGACGCCGGACATCGCCCGCAAGCTGGAGGTGCTGCGGGAGCACTGCGAGCGGGAGGGCCGCGACTACGACGCCATCGAGAAGACGGCCGTCGCCGAACTCCCGCTCACCGCCGACCCCGCCTCGGTGGAGGAGGCCGCGCAGCGCTGCGAGGAGCTCGCCGCCGCCGGCATCGAGCACGTCATCACCGCGCTCCCGGACATCCACGACCCGCGGACGCGTGAACGCCTGGCCGAACTCGCCTCCCGGCTCGCGAAGGTCGTACCCGCCGGCCGGTGAGCCCCGGCGCGCCCGCGGACGGGTTGCGACGACGATTGCCGGACCACTCGCGGCGACGGCGTGCTGCGGCGGCGGGTCCGGGTCGGGGTGGCGGCGGGCGGTCGCGGGGCACTGCCCGTTTCGGCCACCGCCGCCGCCCTACCCGCCCGTGACCTGCGCCACGGTGACCACCTCGGTGATGCCCCGGGCGGCCAAGTGCCGGGCATCGTGGGCGAGTTTGGCCAGGACCGCGGCCGGGCGTGCCCCGTCGGCGGCCAGCCGGGCCCACGCCTCGAAGAACGTGCCGCCCGGAGCGCACACCGAGCGGCCCGGCGCGCTCACGGTGTCGCCCGCGTCCACCACGAGCGCGGTGGTGCGCGGCGGCGGACGGTGCTCACGGCCGCGCCACTGGCGGGCGATCCGGGCGATCGCGCGGCCCGCCGGTTTGACCCGGCGGTCGTGGTCCAGCAGGCCGAGGCCGTACTCCAGTTCGGGGAAGTCGGCGAGCCCGCGGTCCACGTCGTGCGAGCACCACCAGGTCACCCCCCACAGATCCGGGCAGTCCAGGGCGGCGGCCACGGTGGCCTCGGCGAACGCGGCCGCCTGCTCCGGCGGGATGTGGGGTGCCGGAGCGCCCACCTCCTGCAGCCACACCGGACGGCGCGGATCGGCGGCCCACGCCTTGGACAGCTCCACCAGGTAGGCGGCGTGCCGCTCGGTCGCCGCCCCCGCGGGGCCGTGGCGCTGGGCGGTGCCGTTGAACACCCACGAGTGCACCGCCGTCGCCGCGCCCAGCCGCGCCGAGTGCGCCGGTGTGAAGGGGTGGCCGTCGCGGTACCAGGCCGCGTCGTAGGAGGCGTGCACATGGAGCCGTCCCGGCGCGCCCTCCTCGCAGGCGTCCAGCATGCGGCGCAGCCACGCGCCCACCTGCTCGTGCGTGGCCGGGTGCGGGTCGGGGTGCGGGCGTGCGGAGAACTGGTCGATCTCGTTGCCGACCGTCATGCCGACGAAGTTCGGCCGCCCGTCCAGGGCCTCGGCGAGGGTGCGCAGGTAGGCGGCCTGTGCGGCGACGACCTCGGGGTCGGTGAACAGGTTGCGGCGGTGCCAGGCCGTCACCCACGAGGGCAGGAAGTCGAAGCCGGACAGATGGCCCTGCAGGCCGTCCACGGCGACGTCGAGGCCGCGCTCGGCCGCCGCGTCCGCGAGGAGGACGAGCTGCTCGACCGCCCGGGGCCTGATCAGCGTGCGGTTCGGCTGGAACAGCGGCCACAGCGGGAAGACCCGCACATGGTCCACGCCGAGCGCCGCGATCGAGTCGAGATCGGCGCGGACCGAGTCCGGATCGAAGTCGAGCCAGTGGTGGAACCAGCCGCGTGTGGGCGTGTAGTTGACGCCGAAACGCACGCCGGTGCGCGAAGAGGGAGGCCGCATGACCGTCTCCTGTCCGGCCCTGGGTCCGGGAAACGCCGGTGTTCACCCCACCGGGGAACATAGCGTGTGACCATGACGCAACGGGAGTCCCTCGCACGCCGGTTGTGGCTGTGCACCGAACCGGCGCACGCCGTCTTGTACTTCCACCCCGACTGCCGGACCGTCGGCCGCGATCTGGGCCTCAAGGGCTTCTGGATGGGCTACTTCGCCACCCGGGCCGCGCCCATGGGACCGGTCGGGCCGGCCGTGGTCACCGCGGCCTTCGGCGTCTTCGCCCCGGGCACCGCCGCCCGCGCGCTGCCCGCCGCGTGGGAGGTCGTGACCCCGCACGACGCGCTGGCGGAACGGTCCCGGCGCGCGGCCGCGGCGTTGCGCGGGACCCTGCCCGGGATCGAGGCGTACGCCCAGCGCACGGACGACGCGCTGCGCACCGTGGTGGAGGAGGCGCCCTGGGCCGCCCGTCCCCTCTTCGCGGCCAACCAGGCCCTGCCGCCGCCCGACGACCCCGTCGCGCGGCTGTGGCAGTGGACCACCGCGCTGCGCGAGTTCCGCGGCGACGCCCACGTCGCGGCTCTCGCCGACGCCGGCCTCGACGGGTGCGAGGCGGTCGTGCTCACCGCAGCGGACGGACGGGTGCCCGCCGACGGCATCCGCCGGGACCGCGGCTGGAGTGAGGAGGAGTGGGCGGCCGCCGCCGAACGCCTCGCCGCGCGGGGCCTGTTGACCCCGGACGGCGCGATCACCGCACAGGGCCGGCGGGAGCGCGAGCGCGTCGAGGAGGCCACCGACCGGCTCGCGTCCCGGCTGCTGCGCCCGCTGTCCGAGGCCCGCACCGAGGCACTGCTGACGGACCTGGAGCCGGTCACCCGGGCCGTGCTGTCCGCCGGCATCCTGCCCTTCCCCAACCCCATCGGCATGCCGAGACCCTGACCGCCGCGGGCGGGGATCAACATCCGCGCCGAGGCGGTCCACCAAGAGCGGGTGAAAGCCAGGCATGGGTATGACCAAGTTCTCAGGTGCTGTCGTAAGTTGTCGGCAAAATTCCCGGCTTCGCCGCATACCGCGCCCGGGTGCGCCGCGTTGGGCAGTGTCCCAGCCGCCCGACGGCTCACACCTCCTCTGAAGCTCTCAAGACTCGAACGCTCTCAAGGCCCTTGGAGGCATCACCCATGAAGTCCCTCACGACCTCGGCGTCCGCCCGCGGTGTCCTGGTGCTGGCCGGCGGCGCCGCGGCGGCTCTCCTGCTCTCGGCGGGCAGCGCCTCCGCGGCGTCCGGCGGGTCCTCGCAGCCGCACCACGAGCACGTGGCCAAAGGGCACGAGCACGCCCACCGGCTCCACGAGGGCCTGGGCGGCGACCTGGGCCTGCGGGGTGACCTCCACCGGGTCGGCCACCGCCACTCGCGCCACCTGATGCACCCGCTGACCCGGCACACCGGCACGATGAGCCAGACCCCCATGCACCTGCACGCCCGCGGCGACCAGCGCTGACGCGCAGGCCGCTGTCGCAGGCGTACCGCGCGGCACCCTCGGCGGGTGCCGCGCGGTACGCGTGTGTCAGGTCAGCAACTGCGTGGCGGTCACCGCTCGCAGGCCGCGCTGCCGCAGGCCGTCGAGGAGGCCGGGCAGCGCCGCCACCGTTCCCGGGTGGCCGAAGTGCAGGCTCACGATCGAGCCGCCCGTCACCCGGTCGAGCACCCTGCGCCGGACGGCGTCGGCACCCGGGTCGGTGTAGTCCAGGGAGTCCACGTCGTAGGAGAGGACGTGCGGGTACCCCGCGGACCGGGCCAGCCGCTGCACCAGCGGGGTCGCGTACTGCGCCTGGGAGGGGCGGAACCAGCGTCCCGCGCTCCCGGTGAGCGTGCGCAGCCGCTCGGCGCAGCGGGTGATCTCCGCCGCCGCCGCGTCCGCGGGCATCCCGCAGACGTCCTTGTGGTTCTGGGTGTGGTTGCCCAGCTCGTGGCCGCCGTCGAGGACGCGCCGGGCCATCTGCGGGTATGCGTCGAGCCAGCTGCCGACGGCGAGCACGGTGACGTGGGCGCCCGCCCGTTCGGCCTCGGCGAGCAGCGCCTCGGCCGGCTTCGGGTCGCCCTAGCCGTGGAAGGTGAGCGCGACCTGCGGGCGGTCGCGCGGACCGTGGGCGATCTGCTCCGGCAGCACGGCGGAGGCGGTGGCGGAAGCGGAAGCGGTCCTGCTCCCGCTGGGCGCGGCGGAGCCGGGGGCGGTCTTCGCGCACCCCGCGGTGAGCGCTCCGGCCGCCGCGCTCCCGGCCGCGGCCAGCAGCACGCTTCGGCGATCGATGGGCAGCACGTGCGGACCCCAGGTGTGTCGTGGACGTGCGGGGACGGTCCCCGCGCCGGTTCGCGTTCTCTGGCATCCTGCCCGCAACCGGACGCCGTCTCGCACAGGTTGGCCGCCTTCACCCGATCGCCCTCCGGTTCACGGCTGTTCGCGGTATTCGCACATTGGCTCGTAAAACCCCTACTGTCATGGCCGTGACAGCCTGTAGCGTCCGGCCGTGTTGTCACTTGCGCGTATACCCCGCATACCCCTACTGGTGGCCGTGGCGGCCCTGGTGACCGCCCTGACGGCCGTGTTCGCCGTCCCGGCCGCCGCACACGGCCCCGGGACGGGCCGCCCCGGCCACAGCCGGGAGAGCCGACCGGTCTACTCCTACGCCCACGCCGTCCGCGAGTCCGTCTGGGTCGACACCGGACTCGACGGCAACGGCGACGGCAAGCCCGACCGGGTCGCCGCCGACATCATCCGGCCCGCCGAACCCGCCAAGGCCGGACACCGCATCCCGGTGATCATGGACGCCAGCCCGTACTACTCGTGCTGCGGCCGCGGCAACGAAAGCCAGCTCAAGACGTACGACAAGAACGGGAAGCCGGTGCAGTTCCCGCTCTTCTACGACAACTACTTCGTACCCCGCGGTTACGCCGTCGTCCTGGTCGACCTGGCGGGCACCAACCGCTCCGACGGCTGCGTCGACGTCGGCGGGCCCTCGGACGTCACCTCCGCCAAGGCCGTCATCGACTGGCTGAACGGCCGCGCCAAGGGGTACTCCGCCCGCAGCGGCGGCCATGCGGTGAAGGCGAGCTGGGCGAACGGCTCGGTGGGCATGATCGGCAAGAGCTGGGACGGCACCATCGCCAACGGCGTCGCCGCCACCGGCGTCGCGGGGCTGAAGACGATCGTCCCCATCAGCGCCATCAGCTCCTGGTACGACTACTACTTCTCCCAGGGCGCCGCCCTCTACGACGGCGGACCCGACGCGCTCGCCTCCGACGTCGAGGACCCCGTCGACGCCAGGAGCTGCGGCGCCCAGCAGCAGCGCCTCCACGACGGTGCCCCGCGCAACGGCGACTGGACCACGCTGTGGCAGCAGCGCGACTACGTGAAGGACGCCGCCAAGGTCAAGGCCAGCGTCTTCGTCGTCCACGGCCTGCAGGACCTCAACGTCCGCACCAAGCACTTCGGCCAGTGGTGGGACGCGCTGGCGGCGCACGGCGTCCAGCGCAAGATCTGGCTGTCGCAGACCGGACACGTCGACCCCTTCGACTACCGGCGCGCCGCCTGGGTGGACACCCTGCACCAGTGGTTCGACCACTACCTGCTCGGCATCGACAACGGCGTGGACCGCGCCCCGGCGGCCGACATCGAACGCACCCCCGACCACTGGACCACCGACGCCCGGTGGCCCGCCGCCGGCACCTCGGCGACCCGGATCGCCCTGGAGCCCGGCAGCTCCGCGGGCCTCGGCACGCTCGGGCTGAAGCCCCCGGCCGCCGGCTCCACCGAGGCGTACACCGACGACCCGGCGCACAGCGAGACCGACTGGTCCGCGGCGGCCGACCAGGCCACGCCCGACAAGGCCTCCTTCACCACAGGGGTGTTGAAGCAGCCCCTGCGGCTGTCGGGCGGCGGCAGCGTCACCCTGACGGCCACCTCCTCCACCACCAGCGCCCACCTCTCCGCGGTCCTGGTGGACCTCGGCCCCGCCACCATCCGCAACTACAACGGCAGCGGCGAGGGCATCACCACGCTGGCCACCAGGTCCTGCTGGGGTGAGAGCGCCCCCGGCGACAGCGCGTGCTTCAAGGACACCGCGGCCGACACCCTGAACACCGGCTACACCGTCTTCAGCCGCGGCTGGGCCGACCTCGGCCACTACGGCCCGTCCCTGCGCGGAGTCCCGCTCACCCCGGGCAAGCCCTACACGGTCACCCTGAAGCTGGCCGCGACCGACCACGTCGTGCCGGCCGGACACCGGCTCGCCCTCATCGTCGCGGGCACCGACAAGGACCTGATCGTCGCCCCGGACACCACGCCCCGGATCACCGTGGACCTCGCCCGCTCCTACGCCGACCTCCCGCTCACCGGAGGCCACGCGGGCCTGGTCCAGGCGGTCGGGCTCGACACGGTGCCGCACCCGGCGGGCCGACCGCTCTCCGGCCCGCACGGGCCCGCACCGGCGCCGAGCCTGTCGGCGGCGGCCCGGCTGGGCTGACCGCCGCCGAGGATGTGCGGTCGGTGACCGGGTGACCCCCGTCCCCGACCGCACACCGCGCGGTACCCGGCCGCAGTCGAAGGGAGGCGGAGCCCGACCGTGTGGTCTGTGGGCGAGCCCGCGTGACCTGTGCGGAGTACGCCCACAGGGCATGGCGTACGCTATGCGGCATGCTCATGCTGGTACGCCGTCGGCACGTGGACCTGGTCCGCGTCACCAGCATGTCCTGTCGCCGCAGCGACTGACCCCCTGGCACCCCCATCCCCGTCCGGCTCCGCGGCCGTGCCCCACCCGGCACCGTCGCGGCGCGCCCGGCCACCGCCCGGCGCCCACCGGACCCGTCACCTGCGGGACACCACCCATGACGCTTCAGCTTCCTGTGATCGACCTGTCCGCCGCCGCCCAGGGCCCCGCCGCCCGCGCCCGGCTCCACCGCGAACTGCACGCCGCCGCACACGACGTGGGCTTCTTCCAGCTCGTCGGCCACGGCATCACCCCCGGGCGGACCGCGGAGCTCGGCCGCGTGATGCGCTCCTTCTTCGCGCTCCCCGAGGCCGACCGGCTGGCCGTGGCCAACCTCAACTCCCCGCACTTCCGCGGCTACACGGCGATCGGCGACGAACGCACCGGCGGCCGCCGCGACTGGCGCGACCAGCTCGACATCGGCGCCGAACGCCCGGCCCGCGCCCCCGGGGAGGGCGAGCCCGCCTACTGGTGGCTGGAGGGCCCCAACCAGTGGCCCGCCGCCCTGCCGGAGCTGCGCACCGTCGCCCTCGACTGGATGGACCGGCTGGCAGCCGTCGCCCACCGGCTGCTGCACGAGCTGCTCGCCTCGATCGGCGCGCCCGAGGACTTCTACGACGAGGCGTTCGCCGGCCACCCCCATCTGCACCTGAAGATGGTGCGCTACCCCGGCCGCGCCCCCGACGGCCGCGACCAGGGGGTCGGCGCCCACAAGGACTACGGGTTCCTCACCCTGCTGCTCCAGGACGACATCGGCGGCCTGCAGGTGCAGCGGGCCGACGGCCGCTTCCACGACGTGCCGCCGCTGCCGGACGCGTTCGTGGTCAACCTCGGCGAGCTGCTGGAGGTCGCCACCGAGGGCTATCTGAAGGCCACCCACCACCGGGTGGTCAGCCCGCCCGGGGCCCGCGAGCGCTTCTCCGTGCCGTTCTTCTACAACCCCCGCCTCGACGCGCGCATAGCCCCGCTACCGTTCGCCCACGCCGACCGTGCGCCGGGCGTCACGCGCGATCCGGCCAATCCGCTCTTCGCCGAGTACGGGCGCAACGAGCTCAAGGGGTGGCTGCGCGCCCACCCCGAGGTCGCCCGCCGCCACCACCCCGGACTGGTCGCCGCCGCCTAGCGCACCGCCGGGCGGGGCCGTGCGGTGGCCGCGGCCGCCGGTGCGGGTGCCTCAGGTGACCGATCCGGCGGCCGCGCCCGTGCGCAGGTCAGGGCCCCAGCGGTCCAGGGACGCCTGCAGGTCGAGCGGGCGCAGCCGGTCGCCCTCGTGCGGCTCCGGCCAGTCCTCGCGCGGCACCCGCCACATCACCTCGAACTCGTTGCCGTCCGGGTCCTTGGCGTACAGCGAGTTGGAGACCCGGTGGTCGGTCGCGCCGACGATCGCTTGCCGTTCGGCCAACTTGGCGGCGATGTCGGCGAGTTCGCCGAGCGTGCCGACCTCCCAGGCCAGGTGGTAGAGGCCGACCCTGCCGCGCTCGGGGCCGGGGGCGCCGGCGCCGACGGCGAACAGTCCGAGGTCGTGGTCGTTGAGGGTGTCGGCCGCGCTGAGGAAGGCGGCCCGGCCGGGGATCTCGCCGGAGACGCGGAAGCCGAGGACGTCGGTGTAGAAGCCGACGGCCCGAGCGACGTCGCGGACGTAGAGCACCGCGTGGTTGAGGCGGCGGACAGGCATGGTGTGCTCCTTCGGTCGTGCCGGGGCACAGGTGGGGTGTCCGGTCCCGGCTCCTCCACGTTACGCCCGAGGAACTTGAAACTTCAAGCAATTGGGGTGATCGATCGCCGTCCCTCCGTCCCTGGCCGCACGGCGCGGCCGTGGCCTGCGCGACAAGCCCGGGGGCGCACCGGCACAATGCAGGCACTGGCTCAGCGACGAAGCGGATCGGATTGTGACGACAACGTCTAACGGGACCACCGGCACCGCCGGGGCCATCGGGCAGCGCATCGCCGAGGAACTCGGGGTGCGCGAAGGGCAGGTCAAGGCCGCCGTCGACCTGCTGGACGGCGGGGCGACCGTGCCGTTCATCGCGCGCTACCGCAAGGAGGCGACCGGCGCCCTGGACGACGCGCAGCTGCGGACCCTGGAGGAACGCCTGCGCTACCTGCGCGAGCTGGAGGAGCGGCGCACCGCGATCCTGGAGTCCGTCGAGGCGCAGGGCAAGCTCGACGACGAGCTGCGGGCGCGCATCCTCGCCGCCGACTCCAAGGCGCGCCTTGAGGACATCTACCTCCCCTACAAGCCCAAGCGGCGCACCAAGGCCCAGATCGCCCGCGAGGCGGGGCTCGAACCGCTGGCCGACGCACTGCTCGCCGACCCCGGACTCGACCCGCACCGGACCGCCGCCGGCTACCTGAACGAAACGGTCGCCGACGCCGCCGCCGCGCTGGAGGGCGCCCGGGCGATCCTGGTCGAGCGGTTCGCCGAGGACGCCGACCTCATCGGCGAGCTGCGCGAGCGCATGTGGAGCCAGGGCCGGGTCAGCTCCCGGGTCCGGGAGGGCAAGGAGGAAGCGGGCGCGAAGTTCGCCGACTACTTCGACTTCGCCGAGCCCTTCGAGAAGCTGCCCTCGCACCGCATCCTCGCGATGTTCCGCGGTGAGAAGGAGGAGGTCCTCGACCTCACGCTCGACCCGGAGCCGGAGGAGGCCGCCGAGGGCCCCTCCGGCTACGAGCGGGCCATCGCCGCCAGGTTCGGCATCGTCGACCGCGCCCGCCCCGCCGACGCCTGGCTTGCCGAGACCGTCCGCTGGGCCTGGCGCACCCGCATCCTCGTCCACCTCGGCATCGACCTGCGCACCCGCCTGCGCACGGAGGCCGAGGACGAGGCGGTACGGGTCTTCGCCGCCAACCTGCGCGACCTGCTGCTGGCCGCCCCCGCCGGGGCCCGCGCCACGATGGGCCTCGACCCGGGCTTCCGCACCGGCGTCAAGGTGGCCGTGACCGACCCGACCGGCAAGGTGGTGGCGACCGGCACCGTCTACCCGCACGTGCCCCAGCGCCGGTGGGACGAGTCGCTGGCGACCCTCGCCAAGCTCTGCGCCGCCCACAAGGTCGAGCTGATCGCCATCGGCAACGGCACCGCCTCCCGCGAGACCGACCGGCTCGCCGCCGACCTGATCAAGGCCCACCCCGAGCTGAAGCTCACCAAGATCGTGGTCTCCGAGGCGGGCGCCTCCGTCTACTCCGCCTCCGCCTTCGCCTCGCAGGAACTGCCCGAGCTGGACGTGTCGTTGCGCGGCGCGGTCTCCATCGCCCGGCGCCTGCAGGACCCGCTGGCCGAGCTGGTCAAGATCGACCCCAAGTCGATCGGCGTCG